>NZ_CAURTC010000003.1:0-219456 GCF_963527835.1 uncultured Clostridium sp.
ACGGTGGTGTGAGAGGACGCTAAATAAAATAATTATTTAGCTCCTACTCGATTTTGTATAAATAAAAATAAAAGTTTAAAAGCATATCTGAATATTTATTATAAAAAAGGTCTTGACTAATTATAATAAATGTGTGATAATCAATTCAAGTTAGTTACTAAATGTAACTAACTTGAATAAAATACTAAAATAAATTTTTGTAAGATAGTAAAGTTATTATAGAAGGGTTCAGCAATGTTTTAAGTTAAAATTCTAAATAATAATCAGGAGGAGGGATATAGAATGTTAAGTAAGATAAAAAGTGACGATATGGGTAATAGTAATCTTGGATGGCTAAGAACTAAATTCCATTTTTCCTTTGCAGAATATTACAATCCATATAATATGAGATTTGGAGCTTTAAGAGTTATAAATGATGATTTAATTAAACCTGACACTGGATTTGATACTCACCCTCATAAAGATATGGAAATAATAACATATGTAATTAATGGTGAACTTACACATGAAGATAGCATGGGTAATAAAAACACAATAACTCGTGGTCATGTTCAATACATGAGTGCGGGAACCGGAGTGTATCATAGTGAATTTAACTTTAGAGAAGATACATTAAGATTGTTACAGATATGGATTTTGCCAGATAAACAAGGATATAATCCTGACTATGGAGACTATAGGTTTAATTGGACTGATAGACAAAACAAATGGCTTCATATGGTTTCAAGAAAAGATGGAAATGCACCAATAAAAATAAATCAAGATATGAATGTTTATTCTTTAGAACTTGGAAAAGAAAAAGAGATTAATTTCACGGTTAATGAAGGAAGACAGGTATATCTAGTTCAGATAGAGGGCACTTCTATAATAAATGATATTGAGTTAAATGATAGAGATGGAATGAAAATAATTGAGGAAGATATTTTAATCCAAGGAAAAGAAACGTCCCATATTTTAATTTTAGAAATGAAAAAAGAATACTAATATTAAATATGTATATATTAATTATATTAAAAATAATATTTTATATAAGTTCTAATTAATATTCTACAGTTAATTTATCATACGGTTAACAAATATATGTAGTATCTTTAATAGAACATATATAAATTAGGAGGAATGATTAATGTCAAAAGATTTTTTTACTGCTGTGGCAGATAGACGTTCATTTTATGGAATTAGCAAGGAGGCCGTGGTTTCAGATGATAGAATTAAAGAGATTGTAGACCATGCTGTGAAACATACTCCATCAGCATTTAATTCACAAAGTACAAGAGTAGTGTTAGTATTAGGAACTCATCATGATAAATTATGGGATATTACAAAAGAAGCTTTGAGAAAAGTTATACCAGTTGATCAATTTAGTACTACTGAAGATAAAATAAATTCATTTAAAAATGGATATGGGACAGTATTGTTCTATGACGATAATAGTATAGTAGAAGATCTGCAACAAAAATTTACTCTTTATAAAGATAATTTCCCAATTTGGGCTCAACAAACAAATGGAATGCATCAATTTGTTATTTGGACTGCATTAGAAACAGAAGGATTTGGAGCATCATTACAACATTATAATGAACTTATTGAAAATGATGTAAAGAAAGAATGGAACATACCTGATAACTGGAAGCTTATTGGACAAATGCCATTTGGAAAACCAACAGCAGAGCCAAAGGAAAAGGAGTACCAACCGTTAGACGAACGTGTCAAGGTATTTAAGTAAACTGTTCTTAAATAAATACTAAGATTAATATAATTGAAGATAATATAAAATAGGACTTTTTTTATGGGATAATAAAAGAATTAGAGCAAGGCATAGAAAGGAATATATGAATTAGGAGGTAAATCTACTTTTTCACAGTATAGTGGATTTTAAAGGTCGTGCTTCGCCTCCACCATAGAAAAAACTGTACATTTATTTGTACAGTTTTTTATTTTATAGACATAAACTTATTATAAAATTCTTCTTTAAGTCTTAATAATTCATTAGAATATCTACCATTTCCAGGTGTAATAGCTCTATATTTTTCTTTATCCAATTTAATTTATTTTATAATAGTAATTTTATTACAATAATAAGAAAGATTTAGATTAAGGTAAATGTAAAGTTAAAAAGAATTTTAGATATTATTTACTACAATAGATTATATATTATCTGCAGGAAAAACTATATCCAGCTTATTTCTTATTGAATCTATAGTACTAATAGTATCAAGTGTATTATCTAAAGTATTAAGACATGAATAAGTAGCTTTAACATCACTAGAATTAATTAATTTAATAAATTCCTCAATTTCATAATACATATCATTATCATATTGATTTTCACTTAAACTTTCGATAGTTCCGTCATTGTATACTAATTTTACATTTTTGAATGTATTTATTTTGTCAATTATAATACTTCCTTTTTCACCTTGTATCTCTGATAGTATATTAGAGTTTGCTATCTTAGAGTAAAGTATTACTGCATCCATATCACCATAATCAAGTATTGCACTTCCTTGCCCATCAACACCATTACTTAAAAATAATGTATTACATTTTATATCGTGGGGTTTTCCAAATAAATTTATCATGGGTGATAAACAATATATCCCTATATCCATAAGAGATCCATTTGATAATTCTTTTTTAAAAGCATTCATTATAATGCCTTCTTTAAATTTATCATATCTAGATGAATATTGGCAGTAACTTGCAAAATACCTCCTAATTTTACCGATCTTATGAAGGTTATTTTTAACATTTATAAAGTTTGGAAGACAAGTAAGTCTCATAGCTTCCATTATTACTACATTATTTTTTTTAGATGTATCTATAATATTTAAAGCTTGAGCATAATTTGATGCAAATGCCTTCTCACATAAAACATGCTTTTTATTTTCAAGAAAAAGTATAGCTTGATCGTGGTGAAGTGCGTTTGGTGAAGCTATATACACAGCATCTAATTCTTTATCTTTTGACATTTCATTTAATGAAGTAGATGCTTTATAAAAATTATATTTATTTTTAAATCTTTTAGCTGTATCCTCATTTCTTGAATAAAATGTGTGAAAGTTTAAATTTTTAAAATTAGAGGCAGCATCTAAAAAACTTTCAGCTATAAATCCACTACCTATTACACCTAAATTAATAATTTTTTTCATCGTTATCCTCCTAAAACTAATAAGAAATAGATTTTTCAAGTTTAGCAATGGTGGTATCTTTTATTTTTTCATAATGGTCACAAACTTTCTCAACTAAATATTACTTTATTTAGTTTGTTTTATTGTGTTTACTATTTTATATTAACATCATAAAGATAAATTTAAAAGTTACACTAAAAAATTTTTAAAAGGATATAATATCAAAGACAATGATAAGATAAATTATTTTCAACTATATAAGAATTTATAGTAAGTATTAAAGCATAAATATTTATCATTATATTTGATGTTGATGATATAATTAGCCTTAGATAAAATATTAAAATGTAAGGAAGATAAATATGAAAAAAAGTGTTAAAATGATATATCCATCATATATAGATAAGTTTCAGTGTATTGGAGGAAAATGTGAAGATAACTGTTGCATTGGATGGGATATAGATATTGATAAAGAAACATTTAAAAAATATCATAAAGTTAAAGATGAAACGATGAAGAAGATGTTCCAAAAAAATGTTCATAACAATAAATATTGTACTAATGAAGATTTAGATTATGGAAGAATTAAATTAAATAAAAGGAAAAGATGCCCGTTTCTAGATGATGAGAATTATTGTTTGATTCAAGGAAAATTTGGTGAAGATTATCTTTCTAGTGTTTGTACTCAATTTCCTAGAGTACTAAATAAAGTAGATGATTATTATGAAATATGTCTTGATGCAGCATGTCCAGAGGCAGCAAGAATTATTCTTGGAAGTAAAGAGAAAATAGAATTTAAGGAAAGTGAAAAGCGTTTAGGCAAGTACACTATGGCAGGTGTACTTGATACTACATCATCTGAATTCAAAGATACACCTATAGAGTATTTCAAAGAGATACGAGACTTTTCAATAAAAATAATGCAAAATAGAAATTTAAATTTGAGTTCTAGATTATATGTTCTAGGTGATTTTTTAAATGAGCTAGAAGATATAGAAAGTGATAAAATAAAAGAATTTATAAGTAAATATGATATAGAAACTGAATCTAAGTTTTGCAAAAGAGAGCGTATGAATTATGCACTTCAGGTTTCATTTTTGAAGAATGTAGTTGATTCTTTAGATATAGTAAATGAAACTGATAGTAATAAATTTAAAAAGTACACTAAAGAACTTTTACAGGGATATAATATTAAAGATAATGAGGGTGTAATTGAAAATAGAGAGGAATATATAAATGCATTTGAAAAATATACAGAAAAGTATATAGAAATTAACAGCCACATATTCGAAAATTATATGGTTAATTTTATATATAATAATTTATTCCCTTTTTCAGAAAGCGATTTTATGTTTGAAGGATATATTATGCTTTTATTTAGATATTCATTAATGAGATTTTATCTAGTTGGGAAATACATATATAATGGAAAAGATTCTGTAGAAGATATGGTAGAGTTTATTCAAGTATTTGTAAAAGCAGTAGAGCACGATAAGAACTATAGAAGCGAGATTTTAGAATATATTAAAGAAAATAGCTTTGATAATATGGAATTTGCAAAAATGATTTTGTAATTTTAAATAAGTAGATTACAATAAAGATTAACAGATTATATTGCTATTAAGTAACTATAAATAAGTTATAATGGTGGATTTCAAAGGTTACGTATCGCCTCCACCATGAAAACCACGAAAATCTTAATTTGAACTACCCCCTGTCAAGTAGACAGGATAAATAATAAAAAATTATGCTACTAAAGTATGACTTCGATATTCTATTGGAGTCATACTTTTTAACTTTTTCTGTAATCCTTTTGTATTATAAAAATCTATATATTCATCAATAGCTTGTTCAAGCTCTTCATATGTATCGAATTTTCTTAGGTAATACATTTCAGATTTAAGTGTACCCCAAAATCCTTCCATCGGACCATTATCTATGCAACGACCAGCTCTAGACATACTTTGAATTGCATTAATTTTATCTAGTTTATTCTTAAATATTTTATTTGTATATTGAAAACTGCGATCACTATGAAATAGTGGCCTTGCGTCGAGATTATCATCTATAGCTTTATCTAATTCAGTATCCTTATGGTTAAACCATTTATAGTAAGAAGAACGTGCAATATTAGCTAAAACGCATAACTCCGCTATCGGATAGCAATTTTCTTTATGCAATTCTTTTATAGTTATATATTTATTGTCTTGCCTTATTCTTGCATTTATCGCCTTCTTTCTATTTGCTCTAATTTTTTTAAGAAATCATTCTCCATTTTTAAACGTTTATTTTCTGCTTCAATAAGTTTTAATTGCATAGATAATTTTTCAGATTCACTAATATTAGTAGCTTCTTTTCGCTTACCGCGACGGTCTAGTAATGCCTCATATACATTATTTTCATATTTCCTTACCCATGCATAAACCTGTTGGTAAGAAACCTTGAATTTATCTGCAGTTTCCTGATAATCATCATTATTCGCAATGCAGAATGCAACAATTTTAATTCTTTCCTCATAAGTAGTTTTTCGCCCATTAGCCATAATCCTATCTCCTTGCCTTTTACGAGATTCTTCTATATTAGACCATTATACTTCTTAATCCTGAAATTCCATATATGTTACATATACTTCTTAAAGAACCTTCCCTGGCAAGATAATCTTCAACTGCCTTAAGTTTAAGTGAGTCAGAATAACATTTATTTTTTGTAGAAATTATTAAATTTAATTCTCTAAGATCATTATATATTTTTACCCAGTCGTAAAATGTAGATCCATTAATTGAAAGTTCATCACATATCTCTACGACCGATTTTTCTCCTGATAGATATTTCTTAATTCCTTTTAATTTCTCATCAAGAGAACATTTGGTTTTTCTTGACATAAAAAATACCCCTTTATAGAAACAGTTTTATTATTTTAACTGTCTACTATAAAGGAAGCATATCAAATTTGGATTTTTGTGGGTCTTTTTAGTTTGCTGTGATTTAGAGAATCGTTTCACATAAGGCACAATCAAAAAATAACAAACCCAACCTGAATCAAGTTTCACTTAATTGAATATTCTTTAGGATGGGAATTGGTATTTCATCAAGAGAATATTCTTAATAAGTATTTACAGAAATTTCAAAGTGATGAATGAATTTAAGTAGAAGAAATAGGCCTTCGGCACCACAGACAATGGAAAATATATTAATGCTAATATAAAAATTGACATTAATATAAGCTGTCACTTTTCCTCCTCTTATGATAGCAAGAACAATGAGATTTTCATCTTTAAATTTCTTAAGTACTATAGAATAGTGGTGGATTTTAACTATATTATTTATTAAGTAATTTATTTAAGTGATAAAATGGAAATGCAAGAATATGAATATAATACTAATAAATTAAATTGTTGGAATAATTTAATTAATATGGTAAAATATTATATAATCAAAGTAAGATAAATTTTTATTAGAATTACATAATAAAGCATTTTCTATTAGTATGATTTTAGTTGTAATTGTTAATATAGTACTAATTTCGGTAGAAATATTAACACCAATATATGTTTAGGAGGACAGTAGATGATAAAAAAGTTATTAGCTATTGGAGTGAGCATACTTTTAATCATATCAATGGTTTCCTGTTCAAAAAAAGATGAAAAAGTTGATAAATATGCTACTAAAATGGATACTATTATGCATTTAACTGCTTATGGTCCTAATGCTAGCAAAGCAATAGATGTAGCCTTTAATAGAGTAGATGAAATTGAAAAGATGGCAAGTAGCTCAATTAACACCAGCGATGTTAGTAAGATCAACGAAGCTGCAGGGAAAGAATACGTAAAGGTACATTCAGAGATCATTAAGATTATAAAAACTTCATTAGAATACTCTAAGATAAGTAATGGAGCTTTCGATATAACAGTAAGCCCGCTTATAAAACTGTGGGGAATTGGTACAGCTGATGAGAGAATCCCAACAAATTCTGAAATCAATGAGAAAGTAGCTCTTGTAGGTTATAATAATATCAGCATTAATGAGGCTGATAGTAGTATTAAGCTTATGAAAGCAGGTATGTCTATAGATCTTGGAGGAGTTGCTAAGGGCTTCACAGCAGATGAGATTATAAAAGTTTTAAAAAAATATGGAGTTGCGAGCGCCATTATAAATCTTGGTGGGAGCTCTATATATACACTTGGAGAAAAACCTGATAAAACCTTATGGTCAATTGCGATTCAAAATCCAAGAAAAGAAAAAAATGAAGGTAATATTGGTATAATTAATCTGAATCAAGGTGCACTTTCTACATCTGGAGATTATCAAAGATTCTTTATAAAGGATGATAAACGCTATCATCACATATTGGATCCATCTACTGGATACCCAGCAGATGCAGGGGTTATGAGTGATACAATACTTGTTGACAGCAGTATAGATGATTGCAATATGATTGCAGATATTCTTACAAAGATTACTTTTGTAAGTGGGGTGGACAAGGGGCTTAAAATTATTGATAGTCTTGAAGGTATCTCATGCATGGCTGTAACTACAGATTTTAATATTTATAAATCTTCAAAGTGGGGCACTAAAATGGAAGATTTAAGTCCTGAATTTATCATGGCAAATTAAATTCGATACTAATCAGTCTTTTTAAAATTTTGGAAATCATAATTTAATGGAAGGAGTGATAATTTGTCAATAAATAAATTTTTTCAATTGGTGGAAATAAGAACCAAACTGGCAAGTTTTATCCCATTTTCTTTAGGATCAGTCTACGCTATATATAGATATAAGAGCTTTAATTTAAGCAATTTTATAATAATGTTTATTTCATTAATTGCTCTTGACATGGCTACTACGGCAATAAACAATTATATTGATAATACAAAAGAAAAAGATAATCTAGCAAATAATAATTTAATTGCTAAATATGGAGTAAATCAATCAAAAGTGCTACTTATAATTTTTACATTACTAACAATTGCAACTATAGCTGGAATTATGCTGACTTTTAATACTAATATAGTAGTTTTATTTCTAGGGATTATTTCTTTCATTGTAGGGATATTTTATACCTTTGGTCCTATTCCAATTTCAAGAATGCCACTCGGAGAATTATTTTCTGGATTTTTTGAGGGTTTTTTACTTATATTTTTGTCAGTATACATTCACATTTATGACACTAATATAATATCTTTTACATATCAAAATAATATTCTAAATGTTGGTATTAATGTATTAGAAATTCTTTCTATTTTTTTAGTTTCCATCCCTTCTACAACAGGGATAGCAAACATAATGCTTGCTAATAATATTTGCGATTTAGAAGAGGATATTCAAAACAATAGATTTACTTTGCCATATTATATAGGAAAGCCAATGGCTTTAAATCTTTTTAAATTATTATATTATATTGGTTATGCAGATATAGTAGTGCTTGTAGCATTAAAAATGCTTCCATTAGCCTCATTGCTTATACTTTTAACGTTTATTATAGTAAATAAAAATATTAAGCTATTTGAAGATAGACCAATTAAAAGTGAAAATTTTGTCCTATCTGTAAAGAATTTTGTGGTGATGAATGCCTCGCAAGTGATTATAATAGTAATTTTGGTTATGACATCACATTAATTTTTAAATATTGCTTTAAAATTACGTGAATAAGACTAGATTTTGTGGTAATATATAATTGGATGTTTTTTCATTATAAGTAATAATATAGAAAATATTTTATTTTAAAGACTAGTAAAATGAAAAAGATAATGCTACGAATTATTTAGATTACGTAAGTTATTCGTACAATATAAACTCAGATAAATTCTGTTTTATAGACATTTTTATAGAAATGACTTAAAAGATATGATGATATTAGAGTTTTAATGAGTAATAAAATAAATAATACGGGGTGATTAAAGTGGTGTCAAAGAAGAATATTGTCATTTTAGGCGCAGGTTATGGTGGTGTACATGCTGCAAAAATTTTAAGTAAAAAATATAAAAAAAACAAAGATATAGAAATTACCCTAATTGATAGGAATCCAATTCATACACTAATGACTGAACTACATGAAGTAGCCGGTGGAAGAGTAGAGCCTGATTCAGTACAAGTTGATTTAAGAAAGATATTTTACAGGTCTAAAGTAAATATTATCACTGAGGAAGTAAAAAATGTAGATGTTAACAATCAAGTTTTAGCTACAGAATTCGGTGAGTATAAATATGATTATTTAATATTAGGTACAGGAAGTGAAACAGCATATTTTGGAGTACTAGGGGTTCAGGAACATGGATTTTCTCTTTGGTCCCTAGATAATGCAATTAAAATAAGACATCACATTGAAAATATGTTTAAGCTTGCCAGCAGAGAAAGAAATGAACAAAAAAGACAAGCTATGCTTACTTTCGCCGTTGCAGGTGCCGGATTTACAGGCATAGAGATGGTTGGAGAGTTCATAGAGTGGAAGAAGAAACTTTGTAGAGAATATAATGTAGACCCAAACGATGTTAAATTAATGGTTGTAGAAGCATTAGGAAATATTCTTAATATTTTAGATGATAAAATGGCATTAAAAGCAGAAAGATATATGATTAAACATAAGGTTGAGATATTAAAAAATTCTGCTATTACACAAGTCACACCAAATGAAGTAAGTCTTAAGGATGGAAGAAAAATCTCAACAAGAACATTGATTTGGACTTGTGGAGTACAGGGAAATTCCTTCTCTAAAAGTTTTGGGTTATCCTTAACAAATAGAGAAAGAATAAATACTAATGAATTTATGCAATCACTTGATAAAGAAAATGTTTATGTTGTGGGCGATGCAGCTTTCCTAGAAGAAGGAAAATCTAAGGGATTACCTCAAATAGTTGAAGCTGCACTTCAAACTGCTAAAACCGCAGCACATAATATTATAGCGGATATTGAGAAAACTGATAAAAAAGCGTTTAAATCAAACTATCATGGTTTTATGGTTTCAATCGGTAGCCATTATGCGGTTGCCGATGTTGGTGGAATTAAACTTACAGGATTTTTAGCTACAGCAATGAAACATTTGGTGAATTTACACTATTTATTTGGTGTTGGTGGATTTTATTTAATTTTTAGATACTTATTCCATGAATTTTTTGATATTAAGGAAAGACGTTCTATACTAGGAGGACATTTATCTGCTAAATCTCCATCAATATGGCTAATTCCTTTAAGATTATACATTGGTTCAATGTGGGTACTAGAAGGAGCGAAAAAGTTAATTGGTGAAGAAACTTGGACAAAAGCTTCAGGACTTCATAAAATAACTTCCGGAATCGGAGCAGATAGCTGGCTTTTAAATGGAAATGTTAAAATGCCTTTTGAATGGTTACATGTTGCTGCAGATGGTACAGCTAGTGCTTCTGTAGAGGCAACTACTACTAATGTATCTAATGCATTACCTTCACCTATATTAAGCAGTATGCCAGGATTCTTTCAGTCAATTATGAAGGTTTTAATACCAAACCCTGAAGTTGCTGTTTGGTTCCAAAGAATAGTTGTATGTACAGAAATAGGTATAGGTCTATGCCTTCTTGCTGGATTATTTACTTGGCTTGCAAGTGCAGCCTCAGCATTCCTAGTTGTAAACTTTGTTTTATCAGCAATGGCTGGATATGACATACTTTGGTACTTCTTTGGTGCAATAGCTCTTATGGCTGGTGCTGGAAAATCTTTTGGACTTGATTACTTTGTAATGCCTTGGCTTGGCAAACATTTAGGAAATTTTTGGCTTGGTAAACAAAAACCATTATATAGGAATGGGACATCATCTAACCTTTAAAAATAGGTGACGAAAAAGGGGGAATAATGAAAAAATGGGATGTAATCATAATAGCTGCATTAATTATAATATCATTGATTCCTGAAGGAGTTATGTTTATTACAAATAGTAATAAATACAACAGTTCATATGTAGAGGTGTATTCACAGGGGAAGTTATATAAAAAACTTCCTCTAAATGAAGATTCAGGAAAGACATCCCTTACTATTGATAATGAACTAGGGGAAAATGTTATTGAAATAAATAATGAACAGGTAAAAATCATTGATGCAGACTGCCCTGACAAAATATGTGTGAAGGCTCATGCTATCAGCAAACCTGGAGAATCCTTAATATGTTTACCCCATAAGTTAGTTGTAAGAATAATAGGTGAAGGAAAACAGGAGACGGATGAAGTATCCTTTTAAGGTGAATTAAATGACAAAAACGAGAAAGATGGTATTCTTATCTTTGCTTGTGTCACAAGCACTGGTGCTTCATATAATTGAATCTATGATACCAGTGCCATTTATAACTCCAGGAGCAAAACTTGGGTTAGCTAATATTGTGACTGTTGTATCACTATATTTATTTGGTGAAATAGAAACTCTCTTAGTTATTATAGTTAGGTTGCTGCTTTCATCTATGCTTGGTGGAAGCATATCTAGTCTATTATATAGCATTGCTGGGGCATTATTTAGCTTTATTATAATGGTATTAATAAAGAGAATGGGCAAAGATAAGGTAAGTTTAATAGGCGTTAGTACTGCCGGTGCAGTGTTTCATAATATAGGTCAAATTATTATAGCTGCATTAGTAGTTCAAAATGTAAATATGAGTTTATATCTTCCGATTTTAACAGTATCAGGTATAGGTACAGGTTTTTTTGTTGGTTTAACTTCGAGATATATTTTAAACCATTTAAATAAGATAAACACAACTACTAAACTATTTGACGATAAAGGGTGATTGCATGGATAAATTTTGGAATGAATATCCAATTGTAAAAAATGACTTAGAAGAAGTTATTAAAATAATGAAGAAAAATATTAAGTGTAAAGAAAAGGTTGTTGAAAATGCAATTTTAGAACTCATAAATTCAGGTGGTAAGCTTCTTAGACCAGCATTTTTGACTATTGCTGCAAGATTTGGTGAGTTTAAGGAGGAAGAGATTTATTCCCTAGCAGTTGTGCTTGAGATGATTCATATGGCTACTTTGGTTCATGATGATATAGTAGATGAATCTAAACTTAGAAGAGGAGCTGAAACTATTCAGGCTAAGTATGGGAAAGATTATGCTGTATACATAGGAGATTTTTTATTCTGCAGGTGCTTTAAAATTTTATCTGAACATTCTACTTTAAAAAATATTAACGTAGACTCAAATGTTATGTCTAAAATATGCATGGGGGAAATAGAACAATTCTCCTCTAAGTACAACAAACAAGTATCCGTAAGAAAATATTTAAAAAGAATATCTGCAAAGACTGCAGAGCTTTTCGCCTTAAGTTTCTATAGTGGTGCTACGGCAAGTGGATGTGATAATAAACTATGCAGAAAACTTTCCAATATCGGACATAATATAGGTATGGCTTTTCAAATAATAGATGACATCTTAGATTATACAGGGGATGAAATAATAATTGGGAAGTCTATAGGTAATGACATAAAACAAGGTATTTATACTTTGCCGCTAATATATGCTCTTGAGAAGAAAAATCTTAATTTATCCTCCATTCTTGATAAAGAATCCTTTGACGAAAATGATCTTAAGAGCATTGCTGATATCGTAAAAGAGCTTAGGGGGATTGAAAAGTCTAGAGTATTAGCTGAAAAATATACTAATAGAGCTTTTAATTTAATTAATACTTTACCAAACAGTGAAAACAAAAATATCTTATTAAATATAACAGAAAAATTATTAGTAAGATTTTATTAAATAAAGAATAAAATTAAATAAAAATAAAATAAAAGCGAATTCAACATTAAATAGAAATTTTTCAAATATATTAAAAATAGTTATTGTTTGTAATTATAATTATAAATTATAATATCATGGTATTATTTTTTATCAATTATATTATAATAAATTATAAAAAAATAGGGGGGGACTTCTCATGAGGATTAAAGCATTATTATTATCAGCAGTTATGGTTGCTGCATTATTGGTTGGATGTGGTTCCAAAGACTCTTCGCCAAATGTACCAACAAAAGCACCAGCAGAAACAGCAGAAGCTGATGCGGTAACATCAGCATCAGTAACAAGTGATCCAGATGTGTTCACTAAGGCAATAAGCAAGGATGGAAAATGGATTATTGCTATTACAAAGGACTTGACATTCGACAAGGATCTAGTATTAGAAGGTGAATTCAAGAATGGTAAAAAGGATGATGCAGGTAAAGAACTTATACAAAGAAAGATAGCTCTTTATACTCAAGATGAAAGTCGTAAAGTAACAGATAAATTTACTTTAACAGCACCAAAATTAACTATTAAGAGTCCAGTAGCTAGTATTCAATATGGAACTTTTAAAGGTGATATATATGTTGAAACTAACGACTTCCAGTTAGTTGATACTAAAGTTGAAGGAAATATCTATTTTAAAGACGACGCAGCTAAGGCTGGATTTAAAATGGATGATACATCTTCTGTAAGTGGAAAACAAGAAGTAAAGAAATAATTTTATATTATTTAACTTTAAATCTTAGTTGGGTTTTAAATAAGAAAACAGTTAATGGCGGGTATATAACAGAAAAAGAACTTAAACAAATACTTTACAAGATATAATACATTTAAATAAAATCTCTGATTAGTTGAACGAAATTTAATAAGATATAAAGAGGTGGATTTTAAAGGTCGTGCTTCGCCTCCACCATTTAAATCCTTGATAGAGATGTCAGGGATTTTGCTTTTTTGCATAAATTTAAATTATTCAGAATGAACCATAAGTACGGAATTTTTTGTTTAGGGTAGCAATAGTATGCTTTATTTCTGTATTTCAATAACTTATTGTTGGATAATAACATTAGGAATTTCTTGCAGTAAAGATAAAGTTAATGTTTAAAAATTCCATTAACATAATACACTTGAATAGTTTAAGCTATTCGTTTACAAATTAATTCAGTTATGCAATAAAATTGTATTAAAAATGAGTTTTAAACCATAATAAATAATTTAATGAATTATTATGGTTTTATCTAAATTTCATAAATAACTGTCCGTAGGTCAGATTAAAATATATCCTTTACTAAATATTAAATTTTAATCTAATTTTAATCTTTCTTATATTTTAGATTAATCTTCTAAAAGTATTATATAACCAGATGAATGATTAACAAATACATGGAGGTAAATCAAATGGAAAGAAATGAAATGATTGAAATTATAATTGCAAAGGCTAATGTAACTCGTGAAGAAGCAATAGAAGAATTACTTGCAAGGATAAGAACAGCACTTAAAAAGAGAATGGTTACAGCAAAAAAGGATGAAGGCATAATAAGATGTGGTTTATTGTCATTAGATAAAATCAGACATAAAGTAATGTATGATAGCACAGAGATAGAACTTACCAATAGAGAGTTTAATTTGTTACAAATATTAATGGAAAACAAGAATATAGTCTTAACTAGAAACACACTTATGGAAAAGGTATGTGGTTATGATTATATTGGAGAAACGAATGTTATAGATGTCTATATAAGATTTTTAAGAACAAAAATAGACGATGTTTTTAAGGTAAAAATAATAACTACAGTTCGTGGTGTAGGATATGTAATTAAAGATGAGTAGAAAAAATAAAACAAAAAATGTTACATCTATTGCAATAAAACTAAATTCTATTTTTGTAAGAGATTTATTTTTAAAGTTTCTTATCATTGATATATGCATAATTGCTGGATTTATTGGAGTTTGGTGTATTGAAAGTGAACTAAGCTTTTATGGTGAGTTTGTAAAAAATGCTCAAAGGTCCTTTGAGTTTTATCCTATAGAAATAGCAAGTTATAAAGTTGTTTTTGATAATGGAAAAGTTATGATAAGAGAAGCTAGCACTTTTCTTAATCTTCTTATAAGAGTAATTGGCGCTATTGGAATTATAGAAGGAATAATGCTATTAAATCAAATGATATTTGGTACTACAAAAAATAGAAGAATTTTAAAACCACTTAATGAAATAGCAGAAGCTACAAGTAGGCTTAGCGATATAGCTTTTGATGAACAAAAATTTCAAAGTCTTGAGGCTGCTATATCTAAGATTAGTCCTGTTACATCTGATGAAAGAATTCATATTGGAGATAGTGATCTTCAAGGTCTTGAGGAAGCAATTAATAACTTATTAGATAGAATGAGAGATTCTTATAGGCAGCAAGCAAGATTTGTTTCAGATGCATCACATGAGCTTAGAACTCCTATATCTGTAATTCAGGGTTATGCTAATATGTTGGATCGTTGGGGGAAAGATGATGAGGAAGTATTAGAAGAATCTATTGCAGCTATAAAAAGTGAATCAGAAAATATGAAAAACTTAATAGAGCAGTTATTATTTTTAGCTAGAGGTATTAATGGTAAAACTCAACTTAAGGTTATAGAATTTTCACTTAATGATGTGATGAAAGAGGTTTTAGAAGAATCTAAGATGATAGATAAAGATCATATATATAGATATATGGATTCAGAAAATATAAATGTTTATGGGGATATAGCTTTACTTAAACAAACAGCTAGAATATTAATAGAAAATGCAGCAAAGTATACAGATAAAGGTGAAGATATAATATTAAGAATAGGAAAAAATGATAAAAATGAGTCGTATTTTTCTATTCAAGATAATGGAATAGGGATAGATGAAAAAGATATATTACACATATTTGAACGTTTTTTTAGAGCTGATACTGCAAGAGTTAGAAAAAATGGTGGTACAGGACTAGGGCTTTCTATTGCTAAGTGGATTATTGATAATCATAAAGGATATTTTAGCGTTTTAAGTAGGAAAGAAATAGGTACAAGAATAACTGTTTTTTTGTCTGAAGTGCAGTAGAATATATCTATCATCTGATAGCATTTAAAGACAGGATAAATAAGTATAAAACCTTTAATATAGAAATAGTAAGGAGTGAGTTTATGGATTGGCTTGATTCGATGAACAAAGCAGTGGAATACATGGAAGCTAATATTACTGAAAAGCTTGATATTGAAAAGGTAGCTAAGATTGCATTATCATCAACATTTCACTTTCAGCGTATGTACCATATGATAACCGGTGTTACAATAGCTGAATATGTACGCAGAAGAAGACTTACAATGGCTGCACAAGACATTATATCTGGTGAAAAGATTATTAATGTGGCTTATAAGTATGGATATGAAACACCAGAAGCATTTACAAAAGCTTTTCGAAGAATGCATGGAATGAGTCCATCAGCTGCACGTGAGCCAGGAGCAAATCTTAAGGCATATCCAAAACTATCCTTTCACATTTCAATAAAAGGAGATAAAGATATGAATTATAAGATTGTTGAGAAAGAGAGTTTTAGAGTAGTTGGTAAACAAACAAGAATAACTATGGTTGATGGAGAAAATTTTGAACAAGTACCTGAATTTTGGAATAAGTGTATGAAAGATGGTTCATATGAATGGATTTCCTCAAAAGCAGGCAAGCTTGGTGTCCTAGGCATATGTAAGGATTTCAAAAAAGACGAATTTAATTATATGATAGGAGTTGAGGAAATCAAAGGCACTATTCCAAATGAATATATTTCAGCAACAATACCTGCAGCAACTTGGGCTATATTTGAAGCAGTTGGAGCAATGCCTGATGCTATACAAGATCTTACTAGAAGGATATTTACAGAGTGGTTGCCATCTACAGGATATCAGCATGATTGCGCACCAGAGATTGAAGTTTATCCAGAAGGTGATATATATTCTTCAGATTATAAATGTGAGGTTTGGATTCCTATTAAGAAGTAAACGAAGAGAGTTAAAGCTTCATCTCTACTAACAAATCCACGACAGAAATGTTGTGGATTTTAATGTTTTCAATATTTATAGGTTAATAAAAAAACTTTATTTTAGCAATGGCAGTATGTATATTCATATATTCTTTCTTCCCACCATCTGAAAGCAACTATTGCACTATTAAATTCAACTGGTAGAAATCCTTCAAGAAGTATTTTCTTATAGAACATATTTTGAACTTTTAAGATATTTAATAAATTTAATATCTAATTAATTTTATAAATAAATATAGTTAATTTGTAAAAAAATATAACAATAAATACTTATTTTTTAAGGATTTATTATTTAATTAGAGTATTTATTGGAGTTATTCTTAATAACAATATTGACAAAAAGCAAAATATAATGTTAATATGATTAAAAATTACGAAAGGGAGGAAATATTATGAAAATAAAAAAATCACAAGTTATGGAATTACAATTTAATAGAGTACTCTTATTATTAGCCAACTTACTTTAGCAATTGTGTTTATGATTTGATAAATTTATATTTTTACTGTCATAGATACAATTGCTACTTTAGGTAACTGTATCTATGACGGCTAATTTATATTCTATAGAAAAATAGCCTCATAGATTAATATGGGGCTTTTTTATATCCTAGGTTAAAAAGCTCTATAAATACTATGGGCTTTTTTATTTTATAAATATTTAAAATTAACTTAGGGGGATTTATACATGAAAGAAAATCGAGAACAATGGGGATCTAAGCTAGGTTTTATACTTGCTGCAATTGGTTCAGCAGTAGGTTTAGGGAATATATGGAGATTTCCATATGTAGTATATTCAAGTGGGGGAGGCGCATTTTTAATACCTTATTTCTTTGCTATATTTACTGCAGGAATTCCTCTTTTAATATTAGAGTATGGAATGGGTCATAAATTTAGAGGCTCTACACCACTTTCGTTATCAAGAGTTAATAAAAGATTTGAATGGATAGGATGGTGGCCAATAATTAGCTCATCAATTATATTATGTTACTATTCAATGGTATTAAGTTGGGCTATTAAATATGTAGCCCTTAGTTTTAGAAAGGGTTGGGGTGAGGATTCAAATTCATATTTTTACAATTATTTTTTAAAGTTATCTGAGTCTCCTTTAGAATTAGGGGGGATAATTTGGAGTGTATTAATAGGAATAGCATTAGTTTGGATAATAAACTGGTATATATGTTATAAGGGAGTAAAATTAGGAATTGAAAAGTCAAGCAAGATATTATTACCGTGTTTATTAATAATAATGATAATAATAGTTATAAGAGGTATTACATTAGATGGAGCTGTTGTTGGATTAAATAAATTATTTACACCAGATTGGGATAAAATAAAAGATCCTCAAATTTGGATTTCAGCATATGGGCAAGTATTTTTCTCTTTAAGTATAGCTACAGGAATTATGATGACATATTCAAGTTATCTTCCTAAAAAAACGGATATAAATAACAGTGCATTTATGACTGCATTTGCAAATTGTGGATTTGAATTTTTATGTTCTATTGGAGTATTTTCAATTCTTGGAGTAATGGCAACAAGCCAAGGTGTAGGAATTGAAGACGTGGTAACAAGTGGAATTGGACTAGCGTTTATAGCATTTCCTAAAGTATTTTCACTTATGGGAATATGGGGAAATATCTTAGGAATTTTATTCTTTATATGTTTAGTATTTGCGGGAATTACCTCATCAGTTTCATTGGTTGAAGCAATAGCAGCAGCCATAATTGATAAATTTCAATGGAAACGTAAAAAAGTTATTACTATTATGTGTGTAATTGGATTTTCAATAAGTACAGTTTTTGCAACAAATTGTGGTTTATATCTATTAGATATCATGGATAATTTTATAAATAATTATGGAATAGTAACAGTTGGATTATTAGAATCTGTTGTGATTGGATGGATAGTTAAACCTAAGATTATAAGAGATTATACAAATTCTATATCTTATTTTAAGATAGGAATTTGGTGGGATGTAATTATAAAATATGTTACACCAGCATTATTATCTTTCACATTAATTAAAAGTATTATAACAGAAATAATATCTCCTTATGGAGGCTATGATTCAATATCATTATTATTATATGGATGGTTAATTATAGGAATAGGAATTATAGGCGGAATACTAATAAGTAATAAGCCGTGGAAAAGTGAATTTGAAAATATAGTTAGTAAGGAGGAAATCTAAGTGACAAGTGAAGCTATACTATTTTTAATATTAGGAGCAACAATACTTTGGGGAGGATTAGTAATCACCGTACTAATAACTAGAAAAAATGAAAATACGATAAATTAAATGAATAATATGAAGTTTATTTATGATTAAGTTAATGTTGTTTTATAATTTTGTTATCAATTTATAACTAAGGTAAAAAAATTATGCCTCTAATAGTTTGAATGAATTTGATATACTACTGACTATAATAATTAAAATTATAAAATAAGAATGTAAAGTAATTATGAACTTTAAAAAGCTGTGAATTAGTTTCACAGCTTTTTTCGTTAGGATATGTTAAAGAATAGTGTTGATATTATAGTATTTATAAAAGCAACCCTCTGTGGGTTCCTTTATTTTACCTTTTAAGAATATTACGAATTTAATATATTCTCAATTTTTATTCTTACTTCTGATGGTACATTTCCTGTCAATGCTCTCTCTAAAAGAATAGTTTTTTTAATACCGTTAGTTAAATAGATTTGATGTATGTTTTTATTGAGTGTCTTCGTCGCTTTTGTACTCCAAAATATCACCTGGCTGACAATCCAAAGTCTTACATATCGCTTCTAATGTTGAAAAACGAACCGCTTTTGCTTTCTCATTTTTCAGAATAGAAAGATTCGCCATAGTAATTCCAACTCTCTCCGAAAGCTCCGTTACGCTCATTTTTCGTTTTGCTAACATCACATCAATATTAATAATAATTGACATATCCTCCACCTCAGACCGTCAAATCATTTTCTGATTTTATGTTAATCGCTTCTTGTAGAAGCTGTTGGAGGATAGCAGCAAAAACGGCGATAATCAACGAAGCAAAAATGATGATGAGTCCCATTAATGCAATAGGAGGGTCAACTTTCTTCGCTATAAAACGAAAGAGTGGCAAACCTAATACATACAAACCACTGATTGTAATCGCACAGCACTTTATGTTCTTTAACGCCTTTACAGATAATTCTGAAAACGCTGTGTTCTCGCCAATGTACCGTAAAAGATTGAAAGCCTGATAGAGAGCAAAGTAAAAAGGCACAGCCGCTCCATACATCACGATGAAAACGAGATATTTCATTGGGGCAATATTTGGATACAATTTTGCTGCGAAATTCGCCATATGGGGCACTAAAAATATACATAAAGCAAGTACTGCAATTCCAGCCAGAGAAATACTTACCTTTAAGAAAGTGGTTGAACCTCGTTTAACATTCATTTAAAACACCTCACTTATTTAATGACAACATGATTTTATCACATGATTTATCGTTTTACAATAAATTTGTATTGTTTTTTATTATATTATTATTGTTATTATTATATTCTGTTAACTTCAAAAAATTAAAATATTTAGGATTATTGTATAAAAATTACCTCTTTGTATCTAAAATCTCTTATTTTAGTATTTGAATGAGCTGTATGTGCTTGAACCAATAAATTTTTACTTCTAATAGTATCTTTTTCTTGGTTAAATATTTGCAACCACTTAAGCCAATACATATAATTTGAAAGGTATTTCGTTGAAACCCCATTAAACATATCCATCCATTTTTTTAGTTTACTATGGAACGCGTTGATATGTTGAATATGATACACGCCTTCTTTATGTCTACCTCTCTTTATTTGCTTTAATGTAATATCTAAACCTTCAGCAAATCGGATATAACTTTTATGCGAATCTGTACAAAGAATAGATTGGTCTTCTATCCTATCAGCAAAAAGTCTTCGTAAATCTTCATGTGTCATTCTTCCTTTGCAAATAAGTTCAGTAATGATGTTACCTTCTCTATCCATGGCACAAAGCACACAGACTTGATTTCTTGAGATACGACGTCTTCTTGGCTCATCTTCACTACTGCGGCTACCCTTGACCCATCTTTTGTGAGGTCTACGTGGCATAGTGAAAGTTGTGCTACGACTATGATTACCTTTAAACGACTCTTTAAAGAAAGCTTCATCAGCTTCTACTACTCCACCAACACTTCCAACCCCAGTGAAGTTTCGAATTGCCTCAAGTATTTTATGTCTCCAGTAAAATGATGTTGGCAAGCTAATTCCAACTATTTCTGCACATTTTCTTAAAGAATATCCATTTATCATGCATTTAGCGTAAAGAATCCACTTACTATTGTCTTTTTTGCTATTATATCGTGGCGAATATGTAAAGTCAGTAAATGTCTTATTACAAGTCTTACAAATATATCTTTGCTTTCCATTAAACTTACCATTTCTAGAAATTTCGTGATTTTCACAGTGAGGACACACTTTGCCCCTTGAAAATCTACTTTCCTTTACTTCATTAGTAATTTGAGTAGATAAAGAACCTAATATGATATTTTCCTGTAAATAATTAAGAATTTCTTCTCTTTCAGATTCATTTAATGTCTGCAAATCTAATTTTATTGACTCAACTCTTCGCATAATAAGACCTCCGAAATTATTCATATATCTATATTATACCCAGCTGTACAAAAAATATTAAATTTCAACAGCTTTTTTTAACATAGCCTTTCGTTGAAATGATCTCGTGATAAATAAAAGGTTTAATATAAATTAAAATAAAACATTAATTAAAAGCAAATTCTTTTAATCGTTTTTCATCTATAATTTTAACTTCTTTATATCCTAGAGATACTAACCCATCTTTTTGAAATCTATTTAATATTTTGGTTACAGTAACTCTACAGCATCCAATTAATTGAGCTATTTCTTCATGCGAATAATCAATGATATAGCAATTATCATTATTTTTCTTAAAATATGAACCTAAACGTATTAATAGTTGAGCAGTTTTTTTATCAGCTTCTAAAAATGCCATACTATTAATTTGAATCGATAAATTTTGAATTGACAAAGACATAAGATGAAACATTTGAATCATTAATTCAGGATACTTTGTTAAATAAGGATATAGCTGACTTAAGCTGACAGCGATTAATTCCACATCTGTAGCTGCACTACCAGAAGTCATTCTAGAACCATAGGCGAAATAAGATGATTCACCAAAAAGATTTCCTTTCCTTAAAATTTCAATTGTAAGTTCTGTGCCGTCAGGAGAGATTAGAAAAACTCTAACTCTTCCAGATTTAATTAAATAAAAATTTTCAGCTATATCATCTTGAAAATAAATAATTTCATCCTTGCGATATTTCTTTAGTGTACCTGCTTCTTCAAATACTTTATAAAATTTAGAAGTTATACTTATAGTAGAACTGGGAAAAAGTTTTAATTCATTATCCATATAATCACCATTCATAAAAAATTTACTATATAGATTGTAGTATATACTACAATCTATTTTCAAGTATCTAGTTAAAATATTGTAAGGAAAAACGAATATAGGATGGGGATAACGTAATGGATAAAAAAGAAAAACTATGGACAGGTCATTTTATATTAGCATTGTTTATTACAATAGGGGTAAACCTAGCTTGTAATTTATTATTATCAACAATATCAAT
Organism: uncultured Clostridium sp.; assembly: GCF_963527835.1. Classification (GTDB taxonomy): domain Bacteria; phylum Bacillota; class Clostridia; order Clostridiales; family Clostridiaceae; genus Clostridium. The sequence continues at coordinate 22,588 of NZ_CAURTC010000003.1, forward strand.
TTATACAAAACAAATTACTCATGTTGATAGTTATGCAGGAATAATGACAGGTGCTTTTACATTAGCAGCATTATTTATTAGATTACTTGCAGGAAAACTTTTAGATAGGGTTGGAAGAAGGAAAATATTAATATTAGGCGTGACTATAACAGCACTTTCAACAATAGCATATTTAGTTACAAATAATATACAAATGATTATATTATTAAGAATATTTCAGGGGTTTGGATTTGGAATATCTTCTACTGCAGTAGCAACAATTGTTACAGATGTTACACCAAAATCAAGAATGCTTGAAGGAATAGGATATTCTGGAGTAGGAATAACTATAACTACAGCAATAGGACCATCAATTGCCTTAGCTTTAGTTGGTAAGAGTTATGAAAATTTTAGATTGTTATTTATTACAACAACTATTGTGGCAATTATGACTATTTTAATATCTTTAAAATTATCATATAGTGAAAACACTACAAAAATTCAGTTAAATGAGGAGTATAATAAAGTTAAAACTGAAGAAAAAATAAATAAAAAAAATATGTTTGTACCTGCAATTATATTATTTTTAGCAGCAGTTGCAGAAAGTACTATTTTAGCATTTACAGCTTTATATGGAATAGAATTAGGATTTAGTAATATTGGATTATTTTTTACAATAAATGCTTCAGGTATATTAGCATCAAGATTGTTTATAAATCAAATAGTAAGTAAATTTGGAACAAATGCGGTATTATCATATGGATTAATAATTTTTTCGGCATCTATATTTGGGATGTCAATAGTTAAAACAATGCCTCAACTAATAATATTTGGATTTTTATGTGGTATTATGATGGGGTCATTATTACCAATAATTAATCTTATGATATTAGACTCAGTAAGTGAAAATAAAAAAGGAATGGCTAATGCTATTTATTATGCACTATTAGATGGTGGATATGGAGTTGGCTCAATAATTTGGGGTAAAATAGTAATGAATTATGGATATAGAAGTATTTATGCATATGCAGGAGTTACCCTAATGATAGGGGTTGTTATATTTACAATTCATTTAATGAAAAGCAGAAAATTAGCATTAAATAAAATATAATAATTTCATAAAAATTTACATTATGTATTAAAATGTGTGTTGATATATGCATAAGTAAAGTGGACTAAGTAATTGAACTTAGGAATGCTAAAATAAGTATAGTCCTATTTTAGCTTGCTCTTAATATAAAATTAAGACAAGCAGTAAATATGACAATACTTATTAAGAATTCTCAAAGTCCAATTATAATGCCACTTTACCTATTGAATATAGCAACACTTTTTTTATAATATTAAAAATTAAACTCGACTCTAACTTAAGAATTAAATATTTCTTCATCCAATAAGTTTTCTGATTTTGCAACTACCACCGCTGTTGCACTATCCCCTATAACATTAAGGCATGTAATTAACATATCAATTGGTCTATTAATTGCAATAATAAGTGAATATGCAACAACAGTAGCAGGGTTGTTGTAACCCATTCCTGTTAAAATAGAAAATAGTATTATAGATGATGCACCAGGTGCTGAAGGTGTACCAACTGAGGCTATAAGTGCAAGTAGTGCAATAACAAATATATTAGAAATACTTATCTCATATCCAGAAGTAGATGCAATAAATACAGCAGCAATTACTTGCATTATAGCAGTACCATTCATGTTTATAGTCATACCAAGAGGTAAAATGAAGGCTGCAATATCTTCACCAACACCTAATTCTTCAACTGCTGTTTTTTTATTTAATGATAATGCGGCAGCAGAGGAGGCAGCTGAAAATCCTAACAAAGCAACTTTAGCCATTTTTTTCATAAATATAAATGGATTTAACTTTGTTTTTAAGTATACAAATAATGGGTATCCAGTAAATAGAAATAATATAGAAGCAGCTGCAACAGTTAACATATATGCAAAAGCTGGCTTCAGATGTTCAATACCATATACGGCAAAAGTTCTTGTAATAAGTACAAATATAGCTATTGGACCAAGCTTACTTATAACAAAGTTTAAAAACACAGTTACTATGTTATTAATATCTTGAAGTAATTTTTTTAAGACTAATATTTCCTCTCCAAGTTTATTAATACAAAGTCCAGTAACTACAGCTAAAAATACAATTGATAGTACCATTGAATTGCTTGAAAAAACTGAAAATATATTATTTGGAACTGCTTCAATTAAAACAAGTAGAGGGTTAGAACCACTATTTGCTTGAACTGAAGACATTTCACTAATATTTACACTAAATATTCCAGATTTGTGTGCTAAAAAAGCAAATATCCCAGCTACTATAAGTGCAAAAATAGATGTTGTTAGAAAACCAGATAAGGTTTTTGCAGATATACGACCTAACTTTTTAGTATCACTAATATGACACATTGATAGCGTTATTGATGCAAAAATCATAGGAACAATAATTAATTGCAAGGAATTAATAAATAGTTGGCCTAATATGTAAAAAATTCCTATAGCATGTTGTCCTTCTGGTACGCTTATATCTTGAAAAAGTAGATTGTTTATTATATTCCAAACGTTTTCGTTTCCAGAAGAGGTTAGGAATTCTCTTAAAAATAAAAAGGATACACCTACCAATAATCCGAAAAATAGTGAGCAAATCATACGTATTGCTAAAGTATTGGAATCATTTCTTTTGTTAATTTTAAATCTTTTGTTCATAGCATTACCTCAACCATAATATTTGAATTTCATATTATATTAGAAAATTTATTGTGTCAAGTTATTAATTTAACAATAAATCTCTGTAAAAACATTAAATATAATACATATGAAGCATAAAAAATAAAATATATAAGCCAATTTAAGTTTAATTATAGACATATAAAAAGGGCAAAAAAATGAAATAGACTGATTGTAAAGTTGAACTAAAATATTTTTATATAGTTAAATCAGCTTGTTTTACATGAGCTATAAATTTTTTTACAGCAGGATTTAAATATCTGTCCTTCACATAAGCAAGGTATATATATCTATTAATTTCTAAATCTTTTATATGCAATTGCTTTAGAGGAATATTATCTAGTTCAGGCGTCTTAGCAACAACAGCAACTCCAAAATTTTCTGATACTAATCCAGCAATTGCGTGTTCATTTCCACCTTCAAAAATGATATTAGGGGATAGACTTATAGTTCTAAACATTTCTAATGTTAATTTTCCAAGACCAGTTTCTTTTTCATAAACAATTAAAGGATAAGGCTCTATTTCTAACAAGTCTATAGAATCAAATTTACTTAATGGATGATTAAGCGGTGCAATTACTATAAGTTCTTGCTTTAATATTGGTTCAAACATAATTGTTGGTTCATTTTCTGAAAAAGAACAAAAGCCAACATCGTATTTTGATGTTTTTAATCCTTGAATTATTTCAGAAGTTATACCTTCTTTAAAAGTGAAAGTTATGTCTTTATTTTCTTGTATATCTAAGAAGTTTCTAACCGTCTTAGGTATATAAGAAGGGGCTAAAGGGAAAACATAAGAAATATCAACATTTCCAGTTTTGTTATTATTTAATTTTCTAACTTTTTCTTCACCTAATTCTAATACGCTTAATGATTTTTCAACATATTCCAAGAATATTTTACCGTATTTAGTAAGAACAACGTTTCTACCGTGTTTTTCAAATAAACATGTTTCAAGTTCTTCTTCAAGATTTGCCATAGCATAGCTAAGACTAGGTTGAGATATATTTAATTCTTGTGCTGCAAGCCTAAAGTGTTGAAGTCTAGCTATAGTTTTAAAATAGTAAAGTTGATTTAAATTCATGAAACCAATGTCCTCCTCAAATATTTTTTCTAGTATATCACAATTGATAGATAAAATATATCAATTATTATAAAAATAAGTATTAGAATTATCAGAATTTTTAAATTACAATAAGGATAAAGAAACAACCGAATGCAAAAGTGTTAAAAAAATAACTAAATAAATATATAGTTGTGGAGGAAAAAGTAGTGAAAAAGACAGTTGAAGTAAGAAATTTAAAATTAGGTGAAGGAATTCCTAAGATTTGTGTACCACTAGTAGGAAAAACAAATGAAGAAATTTTAACAGAAGCTGAAAATTTAAAAGCTCTTAAATTAGATTTAGTAGAGTGGCGTGTAGATCACTACAAAGATGTTGAAGATATAGAAAAAGTTAAAGAAATTTTATCAAAGCTTAGAGAAACAGTTCAGGATTTGCCAATATTATTTACTTTTAGAAGTGCTAAAGAAGGTGGAGAAAAAGAAGTACCTACAGAGTATTATGCTAAATTAAATAAAAATATTGCAGAAACAGAAATGGTTGATTTAATAGACGTTGAATTATTTACAGGTGATGACGTAGTAACAGATATAGTTGATTATGCTCATGAAAAAAATGTAAAGGTAGTAATGTCTAATCATGATTTTGATAAGACACCAGATAGAGAAGAAATAATAAAGCGTCTTTGCAAAATGCAAGAACTAAATGCAGATTTACCAAAGATAGCAGTAATGCCTCAAAGCACTACTGATGTATTAACTTTATTATGTGCAACAAATGATATGGTAACTAAATATGCAACAAGACCAATTATTACAATGTCAATGGCTGGACTTGGAGTTATAAGTCGTATAGCTGGAGAAACTTTTGGATCAGCACTTACATTTGGAGCAGCAAAAGTAGCATCTGCACCAGGACAAGTAGAAGTAAGTGAATTAGATAAAGTTTTAAAACTTATGCATGAAAGTAAGTAAGAAAAAAGTAGGTTTTAAATATAAAAAAATTATTTTAAGGGGAGAAATATTATGGCAGAAAGAATAACTGGACACACAGAACTTATAGGATTAATAGCAACACCAATAAGACACTCAAGTTCACCAAAGATGCATAATGAAGCATTTGCAAAATTAGGTTTAGATTATGCATACTTAGCTTTTGAAGTTGGTAATGAACAATTAGAAGATACTATAAAAGGATTTAGAGCTATGAGTGTTAGAGGATGTAACGTATCAATGCCTAACAAGACAGTAGTTCATAAGTACCTTGATAAATTATCACCAGCAGCTGAACTTTGTGGAGCAGTAAACACTGTAGTAAATGATGATGGAGTTTTAACAGGTCATATTACTGATGGGATAGGATATATGAGAGCTTTAAAAGATGCTGGAATAAATCCAATAGGAAAGAAAATGACTATAGTTGGAGCTGGCGGAGCTGCAACTGCAATAGAAATTCAAGCAGCTTTAGATGGAGTAGCAGAAATATCTATATTTAATAGAAAAGATGAATTTTTTGCAAGAGCTGAAAAAACAGTTAAAGATATTAATGAAAAAACTAACTGTAAAGCTACATTATATGATTTAACAGATTTAGATAAGTTAAAAGAAGAGATTGCAGGTAGTTATTTATTCACTAATGCAACAGGTATGGGAATGAAACCATTAGAAGGAAAAACTTATATTCCAGATTCATCATTCTTAAGAGCAGATTTAATAGTTTCAGATGTAGTATATGCACCAAGAGAAACTGAACTTTTAAAAATGGCTAGGGAAGTTGGTTGTAAAACAGTTAATGGATTAGGAATGATGTTATTCCAAGGAGCAGCAGCTTTTGAAATGTGGACAGGTAAGGAAATGCCAATAGAATATATGAAAGATATATTAGATATAAGATAGTATTCTAATACGGGGGAGAACAAATGACAAATCAAAAATCGAATAAAAAAATATTATATATAACAGCTTTTTGTATATATATGAACTACTTTATACATGGTATGGGTGCCGCTATTTTAGCACAAAATACTAATTCTTTACAATCATTATGGAGTACTAATGCAGCTGGAGTACTTTATGTAATATCTGCATTAGGAATTGGACGTTTTATAGCTTTACCTTTTTCAGGTGTTATATCTGATAAATTAGGTAGAAGAGTAACTATTATCATAGGAATGATTGTATACGCAGCTTTCTTTGGTGGAATTTTATTAGCACCAAATGCAAAAATAGGTTTCTTAGTAGCCTTATTAGCTGGTGTTGCAAATTCATTCTTAGATTCAGGATGTATTCCAGCAGTAATGGAAATATTAACTGAATCAACAGGTTTAGCTAGTATATTAACAAAATTATTTATATCAGTTGGGCAATATTTCTTACCTATTATGATAGGATTTTTAATTGGGAAAGAAATGTACTTTGGATATTCATTTATATTATGTATAGCAATACTTATTATAAATGGCTTAGTATTACTTAAATTGCCTTTCCCACAAATGGAAAATGTAAGTGCTAAGACTGAAACTGCTACAGAAGAAAAAGAAGTTGTTAAATCTAATTTCTTTGTAGAAGGTATTGCATTAATAGTAATAGGATTTACAGCGACAGCTACATTCCAAATATTTTTAAATGTTAATAAGTCATTTGGAACAGATATTGTTGGAATGAGCCAAATTGCAGCCGGAAAGATTCAATCTAATTATGCAATGGGATCAATATGGGCTGTAATAATAACTGCATTATTAGTTAAAAAATTAATTAAGCCAGCTAGATTTTTAATTATATATCCATTAATATCATTAGTTACTTTAATAACTATGTATATATTAAAGAGTGAGACAGTATCTTTAGTTGGTGGATTTTTAGTAGGATTTAGCGCAGCTGGTGGGGTATTACAACTTGCAGTTTCAACAATGTCAGATTTATTCCCAGTATCAAAGGGAAAGATCACAAGTATGGTAATGATGTCATCAAGTATAGCTACTTTTAGTGTAACAGCTATTGCAGGAATCATTACTCAAACTATGGGAACTGAATATACTTTATTACTTGCAGCAATTGTAACAGCAGTAGGAACAGTACTAGGAGTTGTAGTTAACTTTAGATATAACGGATTAGAAAAAGCAAAAAAACAAATAGCAGCATAGAATTCGGATTCATGATATGTTTTAAAATATCATATTGATATTATAGTATAAAACTCACTGGACTGAGTAATTCACTTTAAGAATACTAAAAATAAAGCTTAGTCTAATTAATGCATGCTCCCAATGAAACATTGTGACAAGCAATTAATTCAACAAATCTTTATTAAGTATTCTAAAAAGCAAATTCCAATGCCAGTTCGCCCTTATACTAAAATATCAATAATTCTTTAAAACATAGTAAATATTATAAAAAAGATGTGTATTAATAACTTATTAATACACATCAAACTTTTTAAGGGATTACTAATGAAAAAATTTAGTGTAAACAATAAGGAGATTGAGTTATGAAAAAGTATAAAAATATATTTTCACCTTTAACAGTAAAACAAATGGCTATGAAAAATAGAATAGTTATGCCACCAATGGGAACTAACTATGGTGGTGAAAATGGTGAATTTACAGATGAACATATAGAGTACTATGAACAAAGAGCTAAAGGTGGAACAGGTTTAATCATAATTGAAAACGCATGTGTTGATTATCCTTTAGGTTCTAATGGAACTACACAAATTAGAATTAATCATGATAGATTTATACCAGGATTATTTAAATTAACTGAAACATTACATAGATACGGTACTTGTGTTTCTATTCAAATTAATCATGCAGGTGCATCAGCAGTTCCGGAAAGAATTGGCGGAAAGACTACAGTATCAGCTTCAGATATTCCGTCTAAAGAAGGTGGAGCTATACCAAGACCTTTAACTAAAGAAGAGATATATGAAATTGCTGATAAATATGCGAAATCAGCTAAAAGAGCTCAAGCTGCTGGATTCGATGCGATAGAAATTCATGGAGGGCATTCATATTTATTAAGCCAATTCTTATCACCTGTATATAATAAAAGGGAAGATGAATTTGGTGGAAGTATTGAAAATAGATGTAGATTTCCGAAACTAGTATTAGATAAAGTGAGAGAAGCTGTAGGTCCAATGTTTCCTATAATGTTTAGAGTTAGTGCTGAAGAATTAGTAGAAGGCGGAAATACTTTAGAAGATACATTAGAAATATTAGAATACTTAAATGAAGAAATTGATATATTTAATGTTTCAGTTGCATTAAATTCTTCACTTCAATATCAAATAGATGCTATGCATTTAGAAGATGGATGGAGAGCATATATGGCTGAAGCTGTTAAAAAGAAGTTTAATAAGCCAACAATGACTACAGGTAATATAAGAAATCCCCAAGTTGCTGAAGATATATTAACATCGGGAAAAGCTGATTTAATTGGTATGGGAAGAGGATTAATAGCAGATCCTTATTGGGTATCAAAGGTTAAAAGGGGACAAGAAGATACTTTGAGAAAATGTATATCATGTAATATTGGATGTGCTGGTAATAGAATAGCGTTAAATAGAGGAATAAAATGTACTATTAATCCAGATGTTATTTATGAAGATTCACATAAAAATAAAAAAGTTAAGAAACAAACTAATGTAGTAGTTATTGGTGGTGGTACAGCAGGACTTGAAGCAGCTTGTACAGCAGCAGAAGTGGGATGCACAACATTTTTAATAGAGCAAAAAAGTTATCTAGGTGGATTAGCTAGAGAAATAGCTAAATTGCCAGAAAAGAATAGAATAAATGATTTTCCAGATTACTTAATTCAAAGAGCAGAAAAATTAAAAAATCTAATAGTATTTACTGATACTAAAGCAGATGCTAAATTAGTTGCAAACTTAAAGCCAGATTTAATAGTTAATGCTACTGGTTCAACTCCATTACTTCCACCTATAAATGGATTATTAGATAATGTTGATAAGGGTGGAAAGGTACATTCTATCTTTAGTCTAATAGAAAATTTAGATAAATTTGAGTTTGAGGGAAAGAAAGTAGAAGTTATTGGTGGTGGAGCAGTAGGTCTAGATGTAGTAGAACTATTCTCTTCAAGAGGTGCCAAGGTTTCTATAGTAGAAAGATTACCTATGCTTGCTCGTGACTTAGATATTATAACTAAATTAGGTATGCTATCTATGGTGAAAGAAAATAATGTAGAAGTATTAACTAGTACATCTTTACTTGAAGTTAAACCAAATAGTTTCTTAGTTGAAAAAGATGGTAAACAAGAAAATATAGAATTTGATTATGGATTTGTTTGCTTAGGAATGAGAAATTATGCTCCAATATTAAATGAACTAGAAGAGTATTTTGAAGATAAAAATGTAGAAATAGTTAATATAGGAGATAGTTTAAGAGCTAGAAGAATAATAGATGGAATTAAAGAAGGAAGAAATATTACTAGTGAATTAGAAAGAATGGGTTCACTTTAGAATTTATAAATTCTAAAGTGAATTGCAATATATTTTAGTATTGGCATTTAATATAAAGTTAGGACAGAGAAATTTACTTTAGAGATTTTAAAAGACAAAGTTAATGCTAATGAATTCTTAGATTAAATATCAATATTAATTAAAAACATAAGTAATAACATAAATAATGATTTTTTAGACTTTAGTAATTAAAATAAATTACTAAAGTCTTTTTTTTGGGGAAAGATAAAAATAGATCTTTAAGATATGTTTAAGTTTAGTATTTATTTTTATAAAAAATCCTATTGACAACATTATTTAAGTAGAATATTATAATAATATAATGAAATTGATAATTGTTCTCAATAAAAGAACAAAGAGGAGGATTTATGAAGATAATTTATTGGAGTGGTACAGGAAATACAGAAGCTATGGCAAATTTAATAGCAAAAGGAATTGAGAAATCAGGAGTTAAAGCTGAAATTATAAATATTTCTAGTGCTAATGTAGATAGTTTAAAAGATGAAAACATAGTAGTTCTAGGATGTCCTTCTATGGGAGATGAAGAACTTGAAGGAGGAGAATTCTTACCGTTCTTAGAGAATGTACAAGAGGATTTAAAAAATAAAAAAGTTGTACTTTTTGGATCTTATGGATGGGGTGATGGACAGTGGATGAGAAGCTGGGAAGAAGAAATGACAGCTTTAGGAGTTAATGTGGCTTTAGAACCACTAATTGTGAATTATACACCTGAAGGTGAAAGTGAAGAAGGGTGTATTGAATACGGAAGAGAAATAGCTAAAATAAGTAATTAATTAATGGAGGAGTAATGATGGAAGAAAAAATTAGTACTTTTTATAACTTATTAAATGGTATGGAGGGAAAAGAATATATTGAAACTTTTATATCTTATAATGTTGCATTAATAAGTGCTAGATTGAAACCATCCATTACACTGAATTTAAGTAAATATGATAATAAAGATATATTTTATTTATGGAGTATATATGGAAAAGATTATTTGAGAAAATTAAATTTAGGTTATATTTCATTAAGAGATAGTGATAAGTCTTTAATAGTATTAATTTATGATAAAGAATTATTAGAAAAATATATCAACAAGAAGGATAATTTGAAATTTCTTAATTGTGTAGGATATGATAGAGAGCTATCAGTAGAAGATGCATTGAACACATTAAAAGATAGATATGAAGTATATAACTGTCCTCATGAATTAGGAATATTTTTAGGATATCCTTTAGATGATGTTAAAGATTTTATGGAATGCTCAGATAAAAAATGCTTAACTTGCGGATATTGGAAAGTATATAATAGTGAACGTAAGGCAAAAACAATTTTTACATTGTTTGATAAAGTAAAAGAGTTCACAGTGACCAATATAATAGAAGGAAATAGAGCAAATAGTTTATCCCGTACATTAAAAGATAACTTTCAAAAAAATCATAGAATAATATTTGATTAAATTAATATTTAATCAAATAACTATAAAAGACCTTATAATAAGCAAAATATTATAAGGTCTTTTATTATTGTATAGAAATTTCATAATATTAAAAAGCTGATAAAGTTTTAAATTGAGTATTAGTTTAGAGTAAAATTTAAAAGGGGATGGGAGGAATACCTATTATTATTTATAAATTTTAAATACAATTGTGGTACAATATATTAATTATTTAATTTATAGGTAATAATTATAATTTGTATATTTTTACACATAATATTTCTATAAATAAATTTAAGATGGAGGATTTTATGAGCGATAAAGATAAGTTTTTATGTGATTTAAAAGATGAAGAGGCTATAGAAATAAATTTGATGGTTATGAGGATAATTTTTAAAGATCCAAATAAGACAGTATGTATACTTGCTGATAAGACAGGAGAAAGCAAATCAAATATAGCTAGTAAAAAACAAGATATTAAGGAAGGTATGGTGCTGAGAGTACATGGAACAAAAGGCGTAAATTTAGATATTAGAAAATATGAATTTATTTCAGAGTACAATTTAGAAGACTACCTACCAACAGTAAAGAGACCAATTGAAGATATAATGAACGAAATTGAAGAATACACAAATAAGTACATAATATCTAAAGAAGGAAAAGCATTAAACGATTATTTTTTTAAGGACGAAAAGTTTCTAAATAAGTTTAAACGAGGAATTGGTGGAGTTTCTATGCACCATAATTATATAGGAGGACTTGCTGAACATACATTAAATGTTATGTATTTAACTGCTATGCTTTGTGAAAGGTATGATTGTAGAAGGCCTGAAATAGCAGTACTTTCTGCTAAACTTCATGATATTGGAAAAATATATGAACTTTACTATGATGGACCTTTTAAATATACACTACAAGGTGAGATGGAAGGACATATTGTAATTGGAGTTCAAATGATAGATGCAGCTACTCGTGAAACTCCTTTTTCTTGTAGTGACGATTTTGTAAGTAGAATAAAAGGATGCATTACTCAACATCACGGTAAGCTTGAATATGGATCTCCTAGAGACATGAAGATGGAAGAATCTTTTATAGTAAATTATGCTGATTCTATAGATGCTACAATGAATAAAATTAGTCAATTAAAAGATAAGACTAAAAGTGGTACATGGTCAGAATATGATAGAAGAATTGAGACTAAACTTTATTTATAGTAAGGATATGGATTTCAAGAGCAGGACATAATTATTCCGTACATAGAAGTACCTGTAAAAGAAGATATAAAGTCAGAAAAAGCTAAAGAATTTTTTTAATTCTCGTTATGATTTATTTGATATTCCTAATGAGTATAGAGAACCTTATTAGATTACGATATTTTTTAATAGGTTTAATCTTAATATAGCGGATAATAATTATTATATAGCAATAATGGTTGATTAATTGTATAATAAAATAAATAAGATATGTTTTAAATATGTGTTGGTATATGCAATAGGTAAAGATTCAAGTACTCTTTCTAGTTTTACTTAAGTATATAGCAACATACTATTAAAACATAACTAATAAATAAACTGCTAGTTAAATATGGAGGATATAATATGTTAAATATAGGATGCCATTTATCTTCATCAAAGGGATTTAAAAATATGGGTGAAAATGCTTTGAAAATTGGAGCAAATACTTTTCAATTTTTTACTCGTAATCCAAGAGGAAGTAAGGCAAAAGATATAGATGAAAATGATGTTAAAGAATTTTTAGAATTAGCAAAGGAAAATAAATTTTGTAAGATATTAGCTCATGCACCATATACGTTAAATGCATGTTCAGCTGATGAAAGAAATAGAGAATTTGCAATAGAAATAATGGCTGATGACTTAAAAAGAATGGAATATATACCTAATAATTTATATAATTTTCATCCAGGTAGTCATGTTAAGCAGGGAACAGAAGTTGGTATAGAGTATATTTCGAATGCTTTAAACTCTATTTTAAAAAAGGATCAAACAACTAAAGTTCTTTTAGAAACTATGTCAGGAAAGGGAACTGAAGTAGGGAGAAACTTTGAAGAAATAGCTGAAATTATAAAACGTGTTGAATTAAAAGAACATATAGGAGTATGCTTGGATACATGCCATATTCATGATGCTGGATATGATATAGTAAATGATTTAGATAAAGTTTTAGATGAATTTGATAATATAATAGGATTAGATAAATTATATGCAATTCATTTAAATGATAGTAAAAATCCATTTGAAAGTCATAAAGATAGACATGAAACTATAGGAAATGGGTATATAGGATTAGAAGCTGTAACTAATATTATTAATCATCCTAAATTACGTCATTTACCATTTTTCCTTGAGACACCTAATGAGCTTGATGGATATAAGAATGAAATAGAATTATTAAAAAGTGAATATAAAGAATAAATTTTAAAGGGATTCTGATTAGAATCTCTTTTTTATTCTTTAGGAAATTATATCGCCTGAAAATCTGTGGATAACTTATAGAATACTGTATTTTAGAGGCATGATGGGTACATCTAAAGAATAAAAAATAATCATATGCTGCACCATTATTCCTGCATTGCATTTGGAAAGGGTGCATGGCTAAAAAAATCGACGGCTCCACAGTCGCCTTGGCGATTTTTTTTATAGTTAAAAACAATTTATAAAATTAACTAATAGAGCTTGTATAGTCACTTTTAAAAGTATACTAAAAATTTTCTAGAAAAAAATATAATTGACAGGTATTACAACAGCTTTATTACAATATGAATTAGATGAAACGGTTATAGACTTGGAACAGTATACTACTGTTGAAAGTGTAATACAATCATATAAATTAGGAATAAAAGCATTTAATGAAATTGAAGAATTTATAAAACAATACGATAATAAATGTAATTATAAAAAAAGGAATACTTTATTTTATACAGTCAAATCTAGTGATATAGCACAGGTAAAAGAAGAATATGAAATAAGAAAAGAAAATGGGTTCAATTTAGAAAAATTATTTTATGTAATGTTATAATGCTAAACATTTATTTTTTAAGAACTATTAACATAACACTTTACAAATGGAAAAAAATGTATAATAATAGATATAAAATTATAATTGTTTAAATACGTTGTAGTTTTATTCAATAAATATAAACACTATGATAAAAAATAGTGATTATATCTAATATCAAAATTTTAGGGGGATTATTTTTATGGAGAAAGAAATTAATAATTATAATAAGTTCATAAGTAAATGCTTAGCTACTTTTTTGAGTCTGATTTTAACATTGAGTATACTCTTTATTAATACTACAAATGTTTATGCGAAAACTTTAAGTTCTGCATCAGATGATGAATATGTATTAAAATTAATACAAAGAGGTGGAACTACTGAAGAAATTAAAGGAAAAGATATAAATTTAAAATTCAACTCTACAGATGCTATCACAATTTCTTATGATGAACAATTATTAAAACAATGTATAGACAATTTACATTGTTTAAATCCAGCTAATGTAACTGAACCACAAAGTTCAAAATTAGAATATAGAAATTATGATTATATAATTACACCAGAAGTTATAGGAAGTAAATTAAATAAAGAAACATTATATAATAATGTAGTGTCAGCTATAAAAAATCAAGAAATAGAATTAAATTTAGAAACAGCAGGTTGCTATGAACGACCTAAATATACAGCTAACTCACCTACAATGATTTATGCAGCAGATACTATTAATAAGTATTTAGCTTCTAACATAACTTACAACTATGCTGGAATGGCACAAGTTGTAGATAAATATAAAATAATAGATTGGATTTCAACTGATTCAAATTTTTCAATCATACTAGATGAATCTAAAGTTAGAAGCTTTGTAGAAGGCTTAGCTAGTTCTTATAGAAATTCACTAGGAACTTCAATAAAAGTTGGTGGTGGATATTCAGGAAATAATCATGGATGGGCAATTAATGTTGATACTGAAACTACAGAGTTAATTAATCTCATAAAAAGTGGACAAACTGTGACTAAAAACCCAACGTACTATCAAACATCAGTAGCAAGTTATTTTAATAATGCATCAGATACTTTTGTTGAAATAGATATGACTAATCAACATTTATGGTTTTATAAGAATGGATATCTTGTTGTACAAAGTGATATTGTTACAGGGAATATGAGTGCAGGATATGCAACACCAAGTGGAACTTACAAATTATATTATAAACAAAAAGATACTGTATTAAGAGGTCCGGGCTATGCATCACCAGTAAGCTTTTGGATGCCATTTAATGGTGGAATAGGACTTCATGATGCTACTTGGAGATCAGAATTTGGTGGAGAAATCTATAAGAATGGTGGTTCGCATGGATGCATAAACTTACCATATAGCACAGCGAAATCTATTTATGATAATATAACACCGAAAACTACAATTATTTGTTATTATTAAATATAGGATAAAAAGTCTAATGTAGAATAAAACTACATTAGGCTTTTTATTTTTTTATTTGTATTTTAAAATGAAGTTAATATATGTAATAGGTAAAGTGGCATTGTAATTGGGCTTTGAGAATCCTTAAGTGAGAATATAAAAGTAAGTGTCCAAATTTTACATTTGACTACACGAACTTTCACACAGTGCATTTTATATTTAGCTTTTCGAACTTACTCAGCGAAGTCGAGTTTCATTTTGATAATCACATTTACTGCTTGTATCAATTTTATATTGGGAGCAAGCTAAAATGGGACTGTACTCATTTTAGTATTCCTAAGTTCAGTTACTCAGTCCACTTTACTTATGCATATATCAACTTCTATTAAATAATAATTTTTTTAATAAAATAATTGACATTGGAAACGATATAGCATATTATATTGGTATAGACCAATTGGTATATACCAATATAATATACCAAGGTGGGGGAGATAAAATTGAAAATAGTAGACAAAAATTTAAATATACCATTACATACTCAATTATCTTTGATAATTAGAGATATGATAGAAAGTGGTGAATTAAAAGAAGGTAACTATTTAATGCCAGAAAGAGAAATTTGCAAGATTCAAAACGTTAGTAGAATGACAGTTAATAAAGCAATACTAAATCTTGTATCTGAAGGTTTATTAGATAGAAAACAGGGAAAAGGAACATTTGTTGCTTATAAAAAGAAAAAACATAAATTCCAAAAGTTACAGGGATTTACGGAAGTAATGAATGAAAAGGGATTTATAGTAAAAAGTAAATTATTAAAGTTTCAATTAGATTTTCAAAATAAAAGTATAAGAGAAAAACTAAATGTTAAAGATAAAGACACATTAATATATAAAATTGAAAGAATAAGATATATAGATGAGGACCCTTTTGCATTAGAAATTGTTTATATATTAAAAGACATGTGTGAAGACTTAAGTGAGGATTTAGTAAAAGAAAATTCTTTGTATACATTATATAGAGAAAGGTATGACCATAAAACAAAAAGAGCAGAACAAGTAATAAGTCCAATAATTATAGATGAATTTACATCTGATTTATTAAATCAAGAAAAAGACACATTAGCACTTAAAATAGATAGATTAGTATATACAGATAAAGAAGAAATAATGGAATATACGAGTTCAATATTTATGACAGGCAAGCATGAATACGAAATAGTATTGCATGAAAACTAAAAAAAATTGATAGGAAGGGTTGAATATGAAAGCAATAATAAATGGAATAATTGTAACTAAGAGTGGAGTTTTAGAAAATAAGGTTCTTTTATTTGATAAAAAAATAATTAGTATATGTGATGAAATACCGGAAAATTGTGAGCTTATTGATGCAAAGCAAAAAATAGTAACACCTGGTCTTATAGATATACATGTACATGGTAGCTGTAATTTTGATACTATGGATAATTCAATAGAAGCAATAGAAGCTATAAGTAGTGGAATTTGTAAAAATGGTGTTACTTCATTTTTACCAACAACAATGACAATGACTAAAGAACATATTTATAATTCTTTAAATATAATAAAAAAATGTATGGAAAAAGATATTGTTGGTGCAAAAGTTATTGGAGCCCATATGGAAGGGCCTTTTATAAATCCAATTTATAAAGGTGCACAAGATGCTAGTTATATATTAAAACCAAATTTTCAATTTATAAAAAACTACACTGATGTTATAAAATTAATTTCATATTCACCTGAACTAGATGATGATTATGAATTTACAAAAGAAGTTAAAGAAAATACTAAGATTACCTTATCAATTTGTCATAGTAATGCTTCATATAAGCAAGCAATGGAAGCAATAAATTTAGGGGCTTCTAATATAACTCATTTATTTAATGCTATGACTCCATTAAATCACAGAGAGCCAGGGGTAGTTGGTGCCGCTCTTATGAGTAATGCTTATTGCGAAATAATAGCAGATAAGATACATGTAGATAAAAACTTGTTTCAATTTATATTAAATAATAAAGGTAAAGAAAAGGTTATTCTTATTACTGATAGTATGAGAGCAGGATGTATGAAGGATGGTAAATATGAACTTGGAGGACAAGACGTTTATGTTAAAGATGGTGCAGCAAGGTTAATTAATGGAACTTTAGCAGGTAGCATTTTAACTTTAAATAAGGCAGTTTATAATTTCTTTGAAAATACTAATTTGCAGCTTAATGAAGTTATAAATATGGCTTCTCTAAATCCAGCTAAATCTATAGGAATAGATGGTAAAAAGGGAAGCTTAGATATAGGAAAAGATGCAGATATATGTATTTTTGATGATGAGATGAATTGTCATCTTTCAATATCAGAAGGAAAAATTATTTTTAATTCTTTAGAAAATTATCTTATTAAAGAATTTGTGGATAACTAAGATTATAAATTTAGTTAAAGTTTAAGAAATGTATCCTAAAGAATTAAAAAAGAATCATATGCCGCACCATTATTCCTTCACTGCGTTTGGAAAGGGTGCATGGCTAAAAAAGAATCGACGGCTCCAAAGTCGCCTTGGCGATTTTTTTATAAATTAAATTAGAGGTGGGTTAAATTATGAAAATATTAGTTTGTGAAAATTATGATAAGTTAAGTGAAAAAGCAGCTCAAATAATAATGAGCCAAATAACTTTAAAGTCTAATTCAATATTAGGTCTTGCAACAGGAAGTACTCCAATCGGGATGTATAAAAAATTAGTTGAAATGTATGAAAATAAAATGATAGATTTTTCAGAGGTAAAAACATTTAATTTAGATGAATATCAAAATTTACCTATAAATAATGATCAAAGTTATCATTATTTTATGAATGAAAACTTATTTGATTACATTAATGTTCAGAAGGAAAACATTCATATACCAAATGGAATGGCTAGTGATATTGAAAAAGAATGTGTAGAATATGATGAATTAATAAAAAAATCAGGTGGAATAGATATACAAGTATTAGGCATAGGAAATAATGCTCATATAGGATTCAATGAACCAACTGTAAGTTTTGAAAAGAAAACTTATGTAGTTGAATTAGAGGAATCTACTAAAATTGCAAATGCAAGATTCTTTAATAGTTTAGATGATGTACCTAGTAAGGCAATAACAATGGGAATAGGTTCAATATTTGAAAGTAAGAAAATTATGCTTTTAGCAACTGGAGAAAATAAAGCAAAAGCTATATATGACACTATTTATGGAAAAGTAACTCCAGAAGTTCCAGCTTCAATACTTCAATTTCATGATGATGTAATAGTGATCTTAGATAAAGAAGCTGCTAGTTTATTAAACCCTAAGGACTATAAATTAGTATAAAAATTAATTTTTTATAGATTAACAATTTAAGGGGGAGGAATAATTTATGATTAAATTTTTACAACGTATAGGAAAATCACTTATGCTTCCAATAGCATGTCTGCCAATTGGTGGACTAATGCTTAGAATTGGGCAGCCAGATGTTATTAAAGCATTAGGTTTTATGCCATTCTTAGCACAAATATTACCTTTTTTCAGAGCTGCTGGAAGTGCTCTATTTGATAATTTACCGTTATTATTTGCAGTGGGTGTTGCTGTAGGGTTATCTGATGACCAAAATGGTTCAGCAGGATTAGCTGGTGTTATTACTTATTTAACTTTAACTAATGTAACTAAACAATATTGGATTATGAATTATGAAGCAGAATTTGCTTCAACATTAAATATATCGTTTTTAGGAGGTATACTTGCAGGTGTCATAGGTGGATTATCCTATAACAAATTTAGAACCGTAAAGTTACCAGAGTTCTTAGCATTCTTTGGTGGAAGAAGACTTGTTCCAATCATGTCAGGATTAATTGCATTTGCAGTAGCAATACCCCTTGGAATGGTTTGGCCATCAATTCAAAATGCATTAGGAAGTGCATCTGCTGGAGTAGCGGCATTAGGTGCAGTTGGTGTAGCACTCTTTGGATTCTTTAATCGTTTATTACTACCTATGGGACTTCATCATGTTTTAAATTCATTTTTCTGGTTCCAATTAGGAGAATTTAATGGGAAAGCTGGAGACTTAAATAGATTTTTCCAAGGAGACCCTACTGCAGGACACTTTATGGCAGGATTTTTCCCAGTAATGATGTTTGGTATGCCAGCAATAGCACTTGCAATTTATTTTGCAGCTAAAAAAGAAAAAAGAAAAGCAGTATCAGGAATGTTAGTATCATTAGCTCTTACAGCTTTCTTAACAGGTGTTACTGAACCATTAGAATTCTTATTTATATTTTTATCACCAGTTTTATTAGTAGCACATGCTTTATTAACCTCTTTATCTTGTTTCATAGTAGACTCTATGGGAGTATTACATGGATTTACATTCTCAGCAGGGTTCATTGATTATGGATTAAACTTTAATTTAGCAACTAATCCATCATTAATAATACCAATAGGACTTGGAATAGGACTTCTTTATTTCATAATATTCTTTGTGTTAATAAAGAAATTAAATTTACCAACTCCAGGTAGAGAAGAAGATGGTGATGAATTTACAGAAAACATAACTTTAAGTACGTCTGATGAAAACGTTTATGGAAAGTATATAGAATATTTAGGAGGAAAAGAAAATATATTAAAAGTTGATAATTGTGCAACTCGTTTAAGATTAGAAGTAGAAGATTCAAGTTTAATTGATGAGAAAAAATTAAAATCTATTGGTGCAAGAGGGGTCGTTAGATTAGATAAAAATAGTGCTCAAGTTATAGTAGGAACTAATGTAGAATTTGTTGCTGATGGAATTAAAAACATAATGAGAGTTTAATTAAAAATATAATTTAGATTTTAAAACATAATTAAAAATATATAATAAGGAGTCGTAAGATACACGACTCCTTTAAATTACTTGAGGTGATATATAATGTTAGAAATAATAGGAATGACAATAAATGATGCAAAAATTATAGAATATTGTGGAGCCGATAGAATAGAACTTGTAAGTGCTTTAACAGAAGGTGGACTTACTCCGAGTTTGGGGATGATAGAAAGTGTAATAAGAAATGTAAAAATACCTGTAAATGTAATGATACGCAATCATGCAAAAGGATTCGTTTATAGTGATGAAGAAATAGATATAATGTTAAGGGATATTGATATAGTAAGAAAATTAGGTGCTAATGGTGTTGTGCTCGGAATGTTAGATAGAGATAAAAATATATCAGAATTACAGCTTAGAAAAATACTTGAAAGTTGCAAGGATATAGATGTAACATTTCATAAAGCTATAGACGAAACTAACGCAATAGAAAGTGTAAAAACACTTAGTAAATATAAAGAGATAAAAAATATATTAACTTCTGGTGGAACTGGAGATATTGTAAAAAATATATCTGTAATAAAAGAGATGATAAAAAATTCAAAACACATTAATATACTTTTAGGTGGTGGATTGAATTTTAATAATATAGAGATGATTAAGGAAAATACAGAATTTACAGATTTTCACTTTGGAAATGCTGTAAGAATTAATAATAGTCCATTTGAAGAGCTTAGTGAAGAAAAATTAAATAGGTTAGTAGAAATAATAAAAAAGTAATTTAAAGTTATATATGATTGAAAAAACTAGAACAGTCAATTAAGGATATGTTCTAGTTCTTTTTATATATTAAGGTTTTTAAATGGGCTTATTTAAATAGTAGTTTTAGCTACATAAGTTCTAGCAGCTAATTCTTCATCCACCATAATCGGTTTTATCTTAAAGTACTTATTATATAATATCTCGTTATTATTATATGCTACTTGATGGGTATTTATAAAATATTTAAATAATTTATTTATTGTAAACTATAAATATAAATAAGGTTAACTAAGTTAAGGAGTATTGTAATTGAACTTTTAAAATTCAGTCTAACTTTATTCTATTAAGATGGAGTCATAATTCTAAGTTTTAGATATGTAAAAAATTTATATAAAACTTAGAATTTTATTTAGTATTAATTTCAATTGAAATTTCTGTTAAGTAATTATCATAGCCTTTTACAGAGGCCTCATCTAAAATATATTCTTCGTAAGCATAGGCACCAATATCAAGATTAAACCTATCTAAGAATGATGATATTTTTTTATATGTAGAATCAATGGTTTCATAGCAGCCTTTATGATATGCTATAGCGTAAATTCCTTTTGGTTTAATAAAAGCTGAAGGGCAATTTTTCTGTGAGTCTATCTTTGTGTAAAGATAGGAATAGTTTTCGTTTACTCCTTGCAAGATATTTTTTCTATTAATCATAGCACCAAGAGAATAACTAGTATTTAATTTATTAGAAGTGCAATACTTCATATGTTCTGATACTAATCTTAAGTACTCTTTATAACTTACATTCTCTATAGATTTACTAATAATTAAATGCTCCTCTTCTTCAAAATTTAAGCTTATCTTTATTGGGTTAATTTCACATGCTTTTTGCGTAACATCAATTTTAGTTTGCATAAGTTTTTTTATTCTATTTAAGTTTTCAATTTCACTATCTATTTCTAACATTTTATTTTTAAATAAATTTATTAATAAATCAGGAGTTCTATTATCAAGATAAGATTTAATGTCTTTTAATGGCATATTAATTCCTTTTAGAATCATAATAACATTAAAGATTTCAAATTGATGGTGTGAATAATACCTATATCCATTTTTATCTTTTATCTCGGGCGAAAAAATTCCTATGTCATCATAGTGAAAAAGCGTTTGTTTATTTACGTTACATAGCTTAGCAAATTCTCCAGTATTAAAATATTTTTTTAATTTTTCGCTCATTTTTATTATCCTCCTATTGACTATATGGTTACTATATACCTTATGATTATATAATAATATTTCTATAAAGATTTTTCAATAATGTAAATTTTATATGGTAAAATTAAGAAATATATAAAATAATATAGTAGTTGTAAAATTAATATTAATAACTTGAAATCAAATAGTATATATTAAAGTTAATTATATATTAAAGTTAATTATATATTAAAGTTAATTATATATTAAAGTGAATTATGTTTTTAATAGTTCTCATATTTTAGCATAAATAAATTAAAATAAAACTAATTAATAATATAAATGTTTAATTAAATATAAGAAAGATTTAGTATAAACTAATTAGGAATAATTTAAGATGTAATAATAGTTTTAATATTTTTGAAACACTATAATCAATAAAAAAAGATAGGAGAAAATTACAGAATGAAATTAATTTTAAAATACTTAAAAAATTATAAATTATTAATAGTTTTAAATGTAATATCTGTATTTGGATTTGCTTTAGTTGAATTAGGAATTCCAACTGTTATGGCTAAAATTATTGATAATGGAATAGCTAACAGTGATGTACAGTACATAAAAAATATGGGATTGGTTATTGTTTTAATTTCTATTTTAGGAGTAATAGGAACAATAATTCTTGGATATTGCTCAGCAAAAATTTCTACAAGTATAACTAGAGATATAAGAAATGATATATTTAAAAAATCTCAAGAATTTTCACATAGTGAATACAACAAATTTGGAGTTTCTTCAATGATTACAAGAACTACAAATGATGCTTATCAAGTTATGCAATTTACAAATACGTTGCTTAGAATGGCATTGCTTACTCCTGTTATGTTTGCAGTAAGTTTAATTATGATATTGAGAACTAATATGAAATTGTCAACAGTACTATTAATTGCAGTACCATTTATAATAGTAGGAGTTATTATAATTGCAAAATCATCTCATCCTATATCAGAAAAACAACAAAATAGATTAGACAAGTTAAATAGAATATCTCGAGAAAATTTAACTGGTATAAGAGTTATTAGAGCATTTGGAAATGATGATCATGAGAAAGAAAGATTTTATGAAACCAATAATGAGTATGCTAAAATATCTAAAAATTTATTTAAATTAATGGCAGTATCACAACCAGCATTTTTCTTATTGCTTGATGTAGCTATAATAACTATTTTTTGGCTATCAAGTAACATGATAAATATAGGTACTCTTCAAGTTGGACAGCTAGTAGCATTTATAGAATACTTATTTCATGCTATGTTTTCAATGATGTTATTTTCAATGATATTTATTATGTATCCAAAGGCACAAGTATCTGCAAATAGAATTGAAGAAATACTAAAAGAAGAGCCTATAATAGAAAATCCTAAAAATGGTATTAAGAGTACGAAAATTAGAGGCTTAGTAGAATTTAATAATGTAACATTCACTTATCCAGGTGGAGAAGAAGCTGTACTAAAAGATATATCTTTTATTGCTAAAAAGGGTGAAACAGTAGCTTTTATAGGAAGTACAGGTAGTGGGAAATCCACTTTAATTAATTTGATTCCAAGATTTTATGATGTTACTGAAGGTAATATAAAGATAGATGATGTTGATGTTAGAGATTATGATTTAAATTGTCTTCGTAAAAAGATAGGTTTTATACCACAAAAAACTTTATTATTTACAGGAAGTATATCTAATAATATTAAGTTTGGTAAAAAAAATGCAAGTACTGGAGAAGTAGAATATTCAGCTAAAGTATCACAAGCTTATGATTTTATTTCACATAAACCTAAGATGTTTGATGAAATGATAACTGAAGGTGGAGCTAATGTATCTGGTGGTCAAAAACAAAGATTATCTATAGCAAGAGCTATAGTTAGAAAACCAGAAATATATGTATTTGATGACAGTTTTTCAGCACTTGATTTTAAAACAGATTCATTGCTTAGAGAGAAATTAAAAGAAGAAACAAAAGAATCAGTGGTTCTAATAGTAGCACAAAGAGTAAGTTCAATAATGGATGCAGACAAAATTATAGTCTTAAATGAAGGAAAGATCGTTGGAATAGGTAAACATAAAGAACTATTAAATAGTTGTAATATATATAATGAAATTGCCTCATCTCAGCTTACAAAGGAGGAATTAGCATAATGAAAAAATTTAAATATACAGTAAACAAGATATCTCCTTTTGTAAAACAATATAAAAAAGGATTTATAGGAGCAATTTTATTAATAATAATAGCAGCAGTATTTACAGCCATTTCACCGGTTGTAGAAGGACTTATAATAACACAACTTACAAGTGATTCAATTAATATAGTTAAAGGAATTGATGGAGCAGCAGTAAATTTTAGTTATATTATAAAGGTGCTTATATTATTAGGAGTGGTTTATATATTTAGTGCTGTCTCAACTTATGGAGCTAGTTTTTTATTAACTAATTCTATACAAAATACAATGAGAGATTTGAGAAATGCAGTTCAAAATAAAATAAGAAAATTACCAATAAGTTATTTCGATAAGAATAGTCAAGGGGATGTATTAAGTAGAATTACTAATGATATAGATACAATATCTAATGCTCTCCAACAAAGTTTTAGTCAAGTAATTAATGCTGTATTATCATTAACATTAGCAGTAATAATGATGTTTACAATTAATGCTAAATTAGCATTAATTGCAATATTAATTATTCCTGCAAGTTATTTGATATCAAAAATAGTAGTATCAAAATCTCAAAAGTTATTTTATCATCAACAAAACGCATTAGGTAAATTAAATGGTAATGTTCAAGAGATGTATACTGGATTTAACGAAATAAAATTATATGGAAAACAGGAAGATGTTATTAAAGAATTTTCAGATATAAATGAAGAGCTGTATAAAACAGGATTTAAGGCACAATTTATTTCAAGTACTATGTCTCCATTTATTTCATTAATAACTTATCTTGGAATTGCTGTCATAGGCGTTTTAGGAGCATTTTATTCTGTAGCTGGAATATTAACAGTAGGTAATTTACAAGCATTTATACGTTATATATGGCAAATAAATCAACCGCTTTCACAAGTAACACAATTATCTTCTGCAATTCAATCAGCATTTGCAGCTATAGAGCGTGTGTTTGAAATATTGGATGAAGAAGAGCAAATTCCTGATAAAGAAGATTTCAAAAAGTTAACTGATCCTAAAGGAAATGTTTCTTTTGAACATGTTAAATTTGGATACTCTAAAGATAAACCTTTAATAACTGATTTAAATGCAGAAATAAAAAGTGGTCAAATGGTTGCAATAGTAGGTCCAACAGGGGCAGGAAAAACTACATTAATTAATTTATTAATGAGATTTTATGAAATTCAAGGTGGATCTATAAAAATAGATGGTGTAGATAGTAGAGATATGAAGCGTGAAGATTTAAGATCTATTTTTGGAATGGTTCTTCAAGATACTTGGTTATTTAATGGAAGTATTTATGAAAACATAGAATATGGTAGATTTGGGGCTACTAAAGAAGAGATTAAAGAAGCAGCAAAAATAGCAAATGTACATCATTTTATTAAAACATTGCCAGATGGTTATAATATGTTTATTAATGAAGAGGGATCTAATATATCTCAAGGAGAAAAACAGCTGTTAACTATAGCTAGAGCGATAATATCTGATCCGGCAATCTTAATATTAGATGAAGCAACTAGTTCAGTAGATACAAGAATTGAGTTAATGCTTCAAAAAGCAATGAAGAATGTAATGAAGGGTAGAACAAGTTTTGTTATTGCACACAGACTTTCAACCATTCGTAATGCAGATTTAATTTTAGTAATAAATGATGGTAATATTATTGAACAAGGAAATCATGAAGAATTAATGAAAAAAGGTGGATTTTATGAGAAATTATATAATAGCCAATTTTCTAATAAAGATGTAATTTAATATATAACAGAGAAAATATATGATATAATAATTATTATTAATAAATAAAAGGAGAAAATTATGAGCAATAAGGTAACATTACTATATGAAGATGGAAAATTTAGTGTATGCATAAATGAAAAATTAATAAGTGAAGATAAAGATTTAGAAAAATCATTTGATAGATTTAAACAAGTAATTAGAGATAACGTAGTTGCAAAATCAACAACTTGGGAAAATATAGTTGATAGTATTAAAGATATTAAAAATGATGAGTTAGAAATTAATAATGAATATAAGACATTAACATTTGGATTTTTGAAATATTTTTATAATACAGGAAAAATATTTTATGCTAAAGACAATAAAATGACTCCATTAATGGGTGGATGCGAGCTATTTTGTTTTGTTGCACAAATGAGCGATAATGGCGAAATTGATAATTATGAAGACTTTTTAGAGTTTTGCAAAGAAATTTTAGAAAATAAGTCTACATATAGAGTAAGTGAGTCAAGTTTATTTGTTTCAAATGCAGGCTTTAATTATGGATATGCAGAGTATAATTTTAGTAGCAAAAAAATAAATAAAGGTGCATCTATTGATAAATGTACTTTTGGTGAATTTAAGTCATATGTATTAGATATAATAAAATAAATTAAATAGTGAATAAATCATAGTCCTTATTTTTAGAAGTTAGATTCTAGAAATAAGGACTATTTTTAAATTATAAAAGCAGTATTATAATAAAATATGAAATTTTATTTCATGAAAAAATAATTGACGAAATAAAACAATCATAATATCATATAAGATAAAAGATATTATGTTAAGGAGGACTAATACTTGGATAATGATTATTTAAAGAAAAATTGTGCAAAAGAAGCTCTAAGATATGTAGAAGACAATATGATAATAGGCTTAGGTGGTGGAAGTACAATATCATATTTAATAAATTATATTAAAGAAAGTAAACTTAATATTAAAGTCGTAACCCCTTCTTCTAAAACAAGAATATTATGTATAAATGACGGGTTAGAAGTATTGCATACCAGTTCTGTTGATAGAATATCTGTAGCATTCGATGGATGTGACGAAGTAGATGAGAGTTTAAATGCATTAAAAAGTGGTGGAGGAATTCATACAAAAGAAAAATTAATTGCAAGTATGGCTGATGACTATATACTTCTTGTAGATGAAAGTAAATTTTTTAAAAAATTAAAATTTAATCATCCAGTTGTATTAGAAATTTTAGAAGATGCTTTAAAATATGTTGAAAAAAAAGTTATAGAATTAGGTGGAACTACAAGTGTTAGAAGTAGCAGTATAAAAGATGGATTTACAATAACTGAAAATGGAAATATATTGATGGATGTTAATTTTAGTAATGTTAGCAATATAGAAAGCCTTGAAAAAACTTTAAAAAATATTTGTGGTGTTATTGAAACGTCTATATTTACTAATAACATAGTTACAAAGGTAATAATAACTAATAAGTATGAAAGTAAAGTGATTTCTGAAAAGTAGATTACAAAGAAATACATATTAATAAATAAGAGGTGAAATATATGAAAATTATAAATTGGGCAATATTAGGACCTGGAACAATAGCAAATGAATTTGCACAGGCCATAGAAAAAGTAAATGGAAGTGTTTATGCGGTAGGATCAAGAAGCATAGAAAAGGCAAATGAATTTGCACATAAGCATAATGTTAAGAAGACATATGGAAACTATGAAGAGATGTTAAATGATAAAAATATTGATATAGTGTATATATCTACACCGCATTGCAATCATTATGAATATATAATAAAAAGTCTTAACAATAATAAAAATGTATTTTGTGAAAAAGCAATAACAGTTAATGGTGAGCAATTAAAAGAAATAGTTAATTTAGCAAATGAAAAAAATCTGATTGTTGCTGAAGCTATGACTATATACCATATGCCATTATATAAAAAGTTAAGTGGAATTATAGGTAGTGAAAAGTTAGGGAAAGTAAAGATGGTTCAAGTTTCTTTTGGTAGTCTAAAGGAGTATGACATTAATAATAGATTTTTTAGTCCAGACTTAGCTGGAGGGGCTTTATTAGATATTGGAACATATGCATTATCATTTACTAGATATTTTCTTTCAAGTCAACCAAATGAAATTTTAACAACAGTTAAAAAATTTGAAACTGGAGTAGATGAACAATCTGGAATAATACTTAAAAATTCAAATGATGAAATGGCTGTAATTTCATTAACAATGAGATCAAAGCAACCTAAAAGAGGTGTCGTAGCTTGTGAAAAAGGTTATATAACTGTAGAGAATTTTCCAAGAGGTGATAAGGCAACAATAACTTATCCCAATGGAAATGTTGAAATTATAGAAGAAGGAAACAACGAGAACGCATTAATATATGAAGTTGAAGACATGAATAAATGTGTATTAAATAAGAGTAAATGTAATACATTAGATTTATCAATTGATGTAATGAATATAATGGATGAAGTTAGATGCCAATGGGGATTAAAATATTCATTTGAGTAATAAATATATATATTTAGAAAACATAATAAAATTATAACTTTCGTATAAAAAAGGGAGAAATAAAATTGAAAAGTATTGAAAAAAGTGTTTTAGATAAAATTTTATCATCTTATAACAATTTATATGAAGCAGAAAAGAAAATAGCAGATTATATTATTGATAATAAGGAAAAGATCATAGAGATGACAGTTTCGGAGCTATCGTCTCAAAGCAATGTAAGTGAAGCTACTATTGTGCGATTTTGTAAAAAATGCAATTTTAAAGGATTTCATGATTTAAAGATAAATATTGCAAAAGAAATGATGAATTCTGAAGAAAAAGAAGTATCGAATGATTTAGATTGTAATAATATAAAGCAATCACTTCAAAATATACTAGCAAATAAAATTGAAGAGTTAAAGCAGACAATATCAATGATGAATGAAGATGATATTAAAGAGATTTTAAATAGAATTAAATGCGCTAGGCTTGTTCAATTTGCAGCAGTAGGAAATACTATACCAGTTGCATTAGACGGTTCATATAAATTTAATCAGCTTGGAATAGCATCTTTTTCAAATACAATTTGGGAAACACAATTAGCTTTTTCATATACTTTAACTAAAAAAGATGTTGTTATAGTTATATCAAATTCAGGGGCATCTAAAAGTTTGTTAACATTACTTGATATTGCAAATGAAAAAGGTGCAACTACAATTTCTATAACAAATCATGAAAGTTCACCAGTTGCCAATAAAAGTAAATTTCATATAAATACAGCCACAAGAGAAAAATTATTTTTAGATGAATTTAGTTTCTCTAGAGTATCTTCTATGGTAGTTATAGAAATTTTATATTTACTTTTAACTACAGATAAAAAAGATGCATATGATTGTATAAGTAAACATGAAGAATCTATTGCAGATGATAAGGTATAATAATACAATAAAATAATTTTAAAAAATGTAGATAATTTTTAAAAATTATCTACTTATTTATGCACTTTAATTGTTAATTATATAATATTTTATATAATTATATGATTAAATGTTATAATTTATAAAGTAATTTTTACAAACTATCAATAAAATTGTTGTAAAAATTTAGATAAAATAGAATTATATATTAAAAATTTAAGTCAATAATTGATATGTGTACGTTTAAATTCATCATAAATCATTAAATAATAAATTAATGGAAATTTTATGTTGATACTACTTAGGTTTTGTGATAAAATAATAATTTTATAAAAGTAACTAAATGTGGTATACTATAATAGTAAAACCAAAGGAGGTTATTTTTTGTTTAATATAGGAGATAAAATTGTATACCCTAGCCAAGGGGTAGGTATAATAGAATTAATAGGTGAAATGTTATTTAAAGGGGAAGTTCAAAATTATTATAAAATACATATATTTAATAATAATATGACATTAACATTACCAGTTAATAGAGTAGAAGAGTTAAACATAAGATTAGTAAGTGATTCAGAAACTTTAGATAGCGTTCTAGAAAATGTAAAAGACTTTACAACTAATATAGAAGAATTAAATAAATCTGATTTTAAACAAAGAGCAGCTATTAATAATCAAAAAATAAAATCAGGAACATTAACTGATTATTTAGAAGTTATTTATAATCTTACTAAAGTAAGAGAACAACATTCTTTAAATTCAAGTGAAAAGGATACTTTACGTAAAACTGTAAAAACACTAGTTGAAGAGATAAGCCAATCTAAAAATTTATCAAATGATGATGCTAGTAGTTTATTAAATTTAGCAATTAATTTTTAATAATAACATTTATAAGATAAAAAAGGCTTGCTATTTATCAAAAAAGTGTTATTATAAGAATATCGGTAAAAGATATAAGTAAATTATAGAAATATCGATAAAGATAAAAAGGTTTTTAATATAGATGTATAAATTTCTCCTTTTAGAGAATGATATTAATCAATATATTAATCTTTTAATTAACAAGGAGGAATTTTAAAATGGAAGATAAGACTTTAGTATGTAGAGATTGTGGTAAGGAATTTGTTTTCACAGTAGGAGAACAAGAATTCTACAAAGAAAAAGGATTCACTAACGAACCTACAAGATGTATCGATTGTAGAAGAGCTAGAAAACAACAAAACAACAGAAGATAGTTTTGTTTAATATAGAAGTGCTTTTAGTAAAGTAATTTACTAAAAGCACTTCTTTTTTTTCTCTAAAGTTATTTTTTAATACTTTAGAGAAACATATTTAGGTTTAATTTATCCAAGCTTCATTAGAGTTTAGTTTATAGGTACCTATTGTTGTATTACGTGCCATAGCACCATTTGAGTATAGATAATATACCAAGTGCCGTTATCATTAATCCAATCTGTAGCCATAGAGTCATTAGAATTTAAGTAGTACCAAGTTCTTTTGTCATTTAACCAACCAAGTAACATAGAACCACTTGAATTTAAAATAAAAATAGATCTATCTTTAAATGATTAGTTATTTAAGAGCATGGGTCTATTTTTATTTTATAAAATTTATAAGAGCTAAATACATATGTTTTGTTTCATGAATAATTTAAAGAATTATAAACAAATTATAAGTAATATTAAATTTATTTATATAGGAGATAAACACTTATGAGAATTTACAAAGAAAATAATAAATATAATTTGTTTACAAAGTTAATGTTAAAAGTTAATAAACTAACTATAAATATACAGGATTACTCTTTATGATTAATAAAATAATAAATAAATACCATATTAATGTTTATTCAATGTTAAAGCATGGAACTGTAGCTGTAATAACAATGTTTGGCGTTGGACTATTGTTTGGAATAAAAAATATAATGTTAGCTTTTCCAATAGCTTTAACATCAACAGTTTTGAGTAGGCAAAACTTACAAGTTAAAACTACAAGTAAAATTTTAAGACTAATTCTTGTTGATGTAGCCATTGTATTAGCAGCATTTATTTCATCACAAAATGTTTATTTGGGAATTATAGTAAACTTTATATCTATATTTTTAATAATGTATAATATAGTGTCCCCTTATGATATGGCTTTTTATAAACCGTTTATTATGTTATATATATTTACTCAATATGCACGTGTATCTTTAGAAGAATTACCTCTTAGAATATTAGCAGTTGTCTTTGGCATATTAGTTATAGAATGTAGTAATATAATAACAAAAGTTAATGAAAAATCTAAGTTAGGAAATAGCATAACTTCATCTTTATTATTAATAAAAAGTCAGCTTAATAATATTATTAATGGTAAATTTGAAGAAAATACAGTAAAAAAATGTTCGAAGATTATGAGAGAACTAGTATATAAAGTTTATATTACAAGACATAAAAAATATCTAACAACAAATTTGGGAAGAATACAGTTTAATATATACATAAACATGGAGTATTTTAATCTTTATTTAAGAAATGTATATTCTGAATATAATAAGAATGATATTAAAAAGAATGAAATTGAGGATTTAATAAGTGTAATAGAGGATATATTAGATTATTCTAATTATAATATAAGTGTAGAAGAATTAGAGGATAGAATAAATTTATTTGAAGATTTATATAATAATGAATCTAAAACCCTAAGTGAGCTATGCAATATAATCAATTCTTTAAAAATTAGTATAAAAGAATTAAAAGAATTAGGAAACAAAGAAATAAATAAAATCTATAGTGAGTGGGAAAAGTGGAATATAGGAAATATTAAAGAATCATTTCATAAAGGTATGAGATTTAATTTTGCAATGAGAATGGCAATAACTTTAACAATAGTTTCATTTGTTGGTGAAATTTTAGGATACTATAAAATAATATGGGCCATCATAACAATAATGTCTGTAATTCAACCATATTATGAATATACTTTAAATAAAACTAAGGAAAGAATAATTGGAAATGTTATAGGAATATTATTTACAGGAATATTTATAAACTTAGTAAATGTAAAATGGGTGACTATATCAATTTTAATAGTATCATTGTATTTATTATATGGGTTTAAAGAATATTATAAAATATCATTATTTGCTTCAATTGCGTCTATATGTATAGCATCATTAACAGAAAATATAAATGTTCTTCTTATTTATAGAGTAGCTTATGTAATAATAGGAGTAGTAATAGTTATAATAGTAAATAAAAAAATATTTCCATATAAATTAAAAGAAGGAATAGATGAACTTATAGTTAAAATTGATAAATTAAATACTATGCTAATAAATTATAGTATAGCTATTTTAAATGGAACAGAGAATCCTAATAAAGTTAGGAATATAATAATACATTCTACTTTGTTATGTGAAAAATTAGAAATTAGAAATATAAATTTTAATGATAATAATATAAATAGAATTGTAAATATTAATAATGAATTTGTTATTCAAATAGGTTATAGAGTTCTTAGATAATCATTGTATTAGATTTTAAAATATAATATTAATTATTGGTTTAATATTTATAAAAATTATGTAGTGAAAGTTGGCAAATTTAATACATTAACAATTAAATAAAAAAAATGTTTTAAATTTTTAATAAAATATTTAAAACAAATAGATAAAATGAAAGAGTGATAAAAAAATAAGCGAAATATTGACAATTAAAATGGAAAGGTATATTCTAAATATAGATTTAATAAAATAAATTCTAAGAAGAGAAAGAGTAAGTAATATTTTTGTTCTACAGAAAGTTAGCGTATGATGAAAGCTAATGTGCAATATATAACTGAAGATCATCTCAGAGAATTGAAACTGAAATTTTAATGAAAATTGAGTAAGTTTCAACGGAGTTTCACCGTTAAAAGAAAAACGTATTATTTAGTACGTGTTCGAGTGCTATAAAATGATTTTAATATTTTTATATATTATTTTATAGAATTAGGGTGGTATCACGATTTAACCTCGTCCCTTTATTAGGGACGGGGTATTTTTATATGCAAAAAAGGGGGAATTTAAATGGATATTGAAGGTGACATTAAGCATTGACTTAATAATGAAATCAGAATTTAGGGGGATCTTAAAATGAAAAATTTATCAAAGAAAAATTTAGTACTTGTAAGCTTTATGCTTTTTTCAATGTTTTTTGGAGCAGGAAATCTAATATTTCCACCATTTCTAGGACAATCAGCAGGAACTCAAACGTGGATAGCCTTGTTAGGATTTTGTATAACAGCAGTTGGATTTCCTATTTTAGGAGTAATTGCAGTTGCTAAATGTGGCGGACTTAAAAATTTGGCAAGTAGAGTTAATCCAGGTTTTGCAATCATATTTACAATATTAATATATTTATCAATAGGACCATGTCTTGGGATACCTAGAGCAGGAAGTTTACCTTTTGAAATGGCAGTGGCTCCATTTTTACCAAAAGAATTTTCAATTACACTATCAAGATTAATCTATACTTTTATATTTTTTTTAATTGCTTATTGGTTATGTTTATCACCAGGAAAATTAGTTGATCGTGTAGGAAAATTTTTAACACCAACATTATTATCACTTATTTCAATTGTATTTATAGGAAGTTTATTTAAACCGTTAGGAGGATATGGCGCAGCAAGTGGTGAATATTTATCATCACCTTTAGCAAAAGGATTTTTAGAAGGTTATATGACAATGGATACAATTGCTGCATTAAATTTTGGAATAGTAATTGCATTTGCAATAAAATCTAAGGGGATTGATGATGAAAAAGGAGTAATTTCAACATCAATAAAGGCAGGTATAATTTCAGGCTTAATGCTAATAATTATTTATTCAATGTTAGCACATTTAGGTGCAGCTTCAGGTGGAATGTTTGGGGCAACTGAAACTGGTGCAGAAACACTTACTATTGTAATGACATATTTATTTGGGAAAACAGGGGTTATTCTATTAGCTGCAATTTTTACAGTAGCATGTTTAACAACTTGTGTTGGTCTTATAACATCTTGTAGTGAATATTTTACAACATTAAATTCAAAAGTAAATTATAAAACATGGGTTAGAATACTTACACTTTCAAGTATGATACTTGCCAATATGGGATTAAGTAAAATTCTTGCAATATCAGTACCTGTATTAAATGCAATTTATCCAATATCTATAATGCTTATATTACTAGGCATATTAAATAATGTTTTTGGAGGAAGTTCAATAGTTTATACTTTAACACTTTTGTTTACAGGAATAGTAAGTATTGTTGATGCATTTAGTCAAGCAGGAATAACAATAAATATCTTGGTAAATATATTTTCTAAGTTACCACTTTATTCTCAAGGATTAGGCTGGATTTTACCAGCAATTTGTGGAATGGTCTTAGGATTAGTATGTAAATTATTGAAAAGTAAATTCAGTAAAAGAAATTTGTTAGTAGAAGATATTTAAATAGTAGATATTATTTTAGTATTGCAAATATTAAATTATATTTTAAAACAACAATAATATTTAAGTATAAATAATAATTTAAAATATAGATAAATATTATATTAATGATATAATATAAATTAAAATTTAGAAAAAAATACATTTAATATAATGTGTGTTTTTCTTTTTAGAAAGGTGTAATTTACATGAAAGATTTAATAAATAAATTAACTAAAAATAATTTATTTCGAGGAATTAATGAAGATGAAATAAGTTATGTTATATCTGATAAAAATTATTTTATTAAGTCATATAAAAAAGGAGAAATTATTGCTTCAGAAGATGATGAATGTAGCAGTTTGGGTATTATATTAGATGGTATGGTAGAAATACAAAAGATATATTTAAGTGGAAAATATATTGTTTTAAAAAGGTTATCTAATAATCAAGTATTTGGAGAAGCACTTATTTTTTCAAAGAAAAATACATATCCATCTACAATAGTTGCATTTGAAGATTGTAGTGTTTTATATATGAAACGAAAAACTATTATAAATTTATGTTTAGAAAATGAAAAATTACTAGAAAATTTTATGTCTATATTAAGTAATAAAGTTTTAATGCTTAACGCTAAAATAAAAAATATATCATTTAAAAGTATTAAGCATAAAGTGATAAATTTTATACTTGAATTATCTAAAAAACAAAATAGTATATATATAACTTTAAATGAAAGTAAAAAAGAAATTGCTTCTAATCTTGGAATACCTAGACCATCATTATCACGAGAGCTTATGAATTTAAGAGATATGGAGTATATAGAATTTGATAAAAATACAATTAAAATATTAGATGTAGAAAAATTAGAAGAAGAATTATTTAATTAAATATACTTAAATTAGTGTATATTTTAGTAAGTATTGCTACGTATATAATAGTGAATATAGTGTTTTAATAATTATAAGTATATTTTTAAAGGTCTAATGAAGAATATTTATTGCTATAGCATAAAGGAAATGAGTTGTTCAAAGAATTATAACTTTTTTGAACAACTCATTTTTATGTATTTCAAAGAATTATAGATTTTCTAAATAATTAAGCAATAATAACTTGTATTTCCATATCTTCAAGGCGTGTACGCCATTCATTAGGAATACCGTGATCTGTAATTACAATATCAAATTCTTGAAGATCTGAAAAGTAAGACGATTTAACAGAATCAAATTTATCAGAATCAACCAATAATATTTTTTCCACAGATGAACTTATAATAGCTCTTTTAGTTGCTACTTCATAGTTATTAGAACATGTAACACCTAAAGTTTCATGAACTCCAGCAGCAGATACAAAAACCTTAGTGGCTCTCATATTTTCAATAAGAGAAATTCCTTCAGGACTTTCAAACATTTGAGTGTTTTCATGAAAATATCCTCCGGAAAATATTAATTCAATATTTTTTCTGTTTTTTAAAGCGCTTAGTATGTTAATACTATAAAATAATGCTGTTAGTTTTATATCATCACTAATGTTTTGAGCTAATTTTTCTGTAGTTGTACCGGCATCTATTATGATAATATCATCATCTTGTATTAATTTTGCAGCAGCTTTACCTATTTTAATTTTTTCATTTTCTCTTTTTATAGTTTCATCTGTAATATCATAATTATTATTTAATTTTTCAATACTATTTAAAGGATTGTATATTGTTGCACCATATACATTGCTAACTATATTATTTGATTTTAAAAGATTTAAATCTCGTCTGATTGTCATTTCAGAAACCCCTAAAGTAGATGCTAAATCTTTAACTGAAGCACCATTTTTTTCTTTTAAAATTTCTATAATTCTATTAGCACGCTGTAGTTTTTTATTCATTATTAATCACCTTATTCTATTTTTTAGTGAACAATTTTATAATTTAATACTGTTTCAAAACAGTTTATATAATTTAAAACTTATTGTTTACATTCTAACATTATTTAAAAAATAATACAAAAAATAAATAAATTTGATTGAAACTACTTATAATAACTATATTAGCAGTTATCTAAAGATGAAAATGTTCTAACTTTAACATTTAATGTTGACAATATAACATTTCGGGGATAAAATAAAGCCATAGAATAAAAGTTTATATTAAAAGAAACAAAGAAATGAGGATGTAATTTATGAATAATTCAGAAATTTTAAAACATGTTGACCATACTTTATTAAAGCCAGTAGCAACTTGGGATGATATAAAAAAAATATGTGATGAATCAATAGAATATAATACAGCATCAATATGTATTCCAGCTTGTTATATATCTCGTATACATGAAACATATGGGGACAAGGTCAATATATGTACAGTAGTAGGTTTCCCTTTAGGATATTCTTCAACAGAAGGTAAAATAGCAGAAACAAAGCAAGCTTTAGCTGATGGAGCAAATGAAATTGATATGGTAATTAACATTTCAGATGTTAAAAACAAAGCATACGATAAAGTTACAGAAGAAATAAGAGCTTTAAAAGAAGTTGTTGGAAATAAAATATTAAAAGTTATAATTGAAACTTGTTATTTAACAGAAGAAGAAAAAATAGCTATGTGCAAAGCTGTAACAGAGGCAGGAGCTGACTATATAAAAACATCTACTGGTTTTGGAACAGGTGGAGCAACACTTGAAGATATAAAATTATTCAAAAAACACATTGGACCAAATGTTAAGATTAAAGCTGCTGGTGGAGTAAGTACAGTAGAAGATCTTAATATGTTTATAAATGAAGGCTGTGATAGACTTGGAACAAGTAGAGCAGTTGGTCTTTTAAAAGGTGAAGAAACACAAGGATATTAATTTTTGGCTATGTTTTAGCAGAGTGTTGATATATGCATAAGCAAAGTGGGCGGAGTAATTGAACTTAAGAACACTAAAATAAGTATAGTCCCATTTTAGCTTGCTCCCAATATAAAATTGAGACAAGCAGTAAATGTGACAATACTTATTAAGAGTTCTAAAAGTCCAATTACAATGCCACTTCACCTATTGCATATATCAACACACATTTAAAACAGAGCCTAATTTTTAAATGTGTGTTGATATATAATTTTACTTGAGAAAACGTTTGCTATAATGAAGCGGAAAAAGAATAAAGAAGAATTATAAAATTTAAGATTGACGATTGATAATAGAAAATAAAGCAAAAAATAGCCAAGTGGTTATAGTAAATATAATTATTTAATTACGCAGCTTTTTGTAATTATCTATTATGAATTGTTAACTGAAATAAAGGGAGGATGCAAATATGCGTTTTGTAGATATTATCAATAAGAAAAGAGAAAAGAAAGAGCTTACTAATGAAGAAATTCAATTTTGGATAGATGGTTTAGTAGATGGATCTATTCCAGATTACCAAACAAGTTCTTTATTAATGGCTATAGTATTAAATGGAATGAACGAAAGGGAAACATCTTATTTAGCAAAATCTATGATGCATAGTGGAGACGTAATAGATTTAACTTCTATAGATGGAATAAAAGCGGATAAACATTCAACAGGTGGTGTTGGTGATAAAACATCTATGGCACTTGGACCAATGGTGGCTGCTTGTGGACTTAAAGTAGCTAAGATGTCAGGAAGAGGTCTTGGACATACAGGTGGAACATTAGATAAGTTAGAATCTATTGAAGGATTTAACTGTTTCTTAACAGAAGAAGATTTTATAAATCAAGTAAAAGATATTGGAGTAGCTATAATAGGTCAAACAGGAGATTTAGTTCCAGCAGATAAAAAATTATATGCATTAAGAGATGTTACTGGAACTGTAAATGCAATTCCGTTAATAGCATCTTCTATAATGTCTAAAAAGTTAGCATCCGGATCTGATACTATACTTTTAGATGTAAAGTATGGAGAAGGTGCATTTATGCACACAATTGAGGATGCCAATAATTTAGCACAAGCTATGATTTCAATTGGTAATAGTCTTGGAAGAAATACTATGGCTATGATTACAGATATGAACCAACCTTTAGGGAATACAATAGGAAATTCATTAGAAATAATAGAAGCTATTGAAACATTAAAAGGAAATGGTCCAAAAGATTTCACAGAACTTTGTATGCAAGCTGGAGAAATTATGTTAATGCAAGGAAAGCTTGCTAAAGATAAAGATGAAGCAAGAGCAATGATAAAAGAAGGAATTGAATCAGGAAGAGCTTTTGAAAAATTTAAAGCTATGGTTAAAGCTCAAGGTGGTAATGTAGAAATGATAGAAGACACAACATTACTTCCAAGATCTAAGTTTATTACAGAAATAAAATGTAAAAAAGATGGATATGTTGAAACACTTCATTCTGAACAATTAGGAATTTTAGCTATGCATTTAGGTGCAGGTAGAGCTACTAAAGAAGATGAAATTAATCATGGTGTAGGTTTGATCCTTAACTGCAAAAAGGGTGATAAAGTAAGTGTTGGAGATACAATTTGCTATGTACATCATGATAATGAATTAAAGAAGGACTGGATAGAAGAATTACATGAAGCATTTTTAATAAGTGATAATCATGTAGAGGCTTCTCCACTTATTGAAAAAATATTAAAATAATATGTTATGTTTTAAATGCCGACCACTCCTATATATATAAATAAAGGTAAGAGATTTTAATTATTTTTAATAATTGAAGTCTCTTATTTGTTTGATCAGTTTTATAAAATAGAAATATAAAGTAGAATTTAATAATGAAATAAAGAATAGTATTTGCTAGTTAAATTTTGTGAGTTTTATTTAAATATAAAAAATAATTGTAACAAATGTTACAGAACATTTTTAGGATTCAAGATAAAATCTAATCATACCAAATAAAAAAATATGTCTATGTTAAAAAATTATATATAGCATTAAGTAAGATAAATTTTTAATTGCTACAATTAATTCTATTTATGGATATATGAAAATTCTAAAAATATAGAAAGATAAAGGAGAATTTATTATGGAAAATAAAATGTTCTGTTTTCAATGTCAAGAAGCAGCAGGGTGTACAGGCTGTACTGTAAAGGGAGTATGTGGAAAAACACCTGAACTTGCAAAACTTCAAGATTTATTAATATATACA
The DNA here is from genome assembly GCF_963527835.1 of uncultured Clostridium sp. Lineage (GTDB taxonomy): Bacteria > Bacillota > Clostridia > Clostridiales > Clostridiaceae > Clostridium. Next base: position 62,414 of record NZ_CAURTC010000003.1, read on the forward strand.
ACTAAAGGATTAGCAGAAGTATCAATTAGAGCTAGAAAAGAAAAAATAGAAGTATCAAGCGCTATAAATCATATGGTAACAATGAATCTTTTTACAACTATAACGAATGCTAATTTTGATAATGAAATTTTTTATTTAAGGGTAAAAGAAACTATTGATTTAAAAGAAGAATTATTATCTAAGTTAAGCAATAAGGATAATTTAAGTGAAGCAGCATTATTTGTATGCGAAACAAGAGAAGAAATGGAAGCAAAGGCACCTAAAATAGGGGTATTAGCTACTGAAAATGAAGATATAAGAAGTTTAAGAGAACTTATAATTTATGGATTAAAGGGATTATCTGCATATATGAAACATGCTAATGCATTAGGGTATGATGATGAAAATATTTCTGAGTTTATGCAAAAAGCTTTAACAGCAGTTAATGATGATAATATTACTTTAGATGAGTATATAGCTTTAACTTTAGAAACAGGTAAAGTAGGCGTGGATGGAATGGCTCTTTTAGACAAAGCTAATACAGAAATCTATGGAAATCCTGAAATAACTAAAGTTAACATTGGAGTAGGAAAAAATCCAGGAATATTAGTGTCAGGACATGATTTAAAAGATTTAGAACAATTATTAATTCAAACAGAAGGTACAGGCGTAGATGTATATACTCACTCTGAAATGTTACCAGCTCATTATTATCCACATTTAAAGAAATATTCTCATTTAGTAGGCAACTACGGAAATGCATGGTGGAAACAAAGAGAAGAGTTTACAAGCTTTAATGGTCCAATTCTTATGACTACTAATTGTATAGTTCCACCAACAGAAAAGGATGAATATAAAAATAGAATGTATACAACTGGAGCGGCAGGTTTTGATGGGTGCGTTCATATCGAAGCTGATGAAAATGGAAAAAAAGATTTTTCAGCTATTATAGAACAAGCAAAGAAATGTGCAGCACCAATTGAAATAGAAAATGGAGAAATAATTGGTGGATTTGCTCATGCACAAGTGTTGGCATTAGCTGACAAAATTGTTGAGGCAGTTAAAACTGGTGCTATAAAGAAATTCTTTGTAATGGCAGGTTGTGATGGTAGACATAAATCAAGAGAATATTATACAGATTTTGCAAAGGCTATTCCAAATGATACTGTAATCTTAACAGCAGGATGTGCAAAATATAAATATAATAAGTTAGAATTAGGTGATATTGGTGGAATACCTAGAGTGTTAGATGCAGGTCAATGCAATGATTCATATTCATTAGCTGTAATTGCTTTAAAATTAAAAGAAGTATTTGAATTAGAAGATATAAATGAATTACCTATAGCCTTTAATATAGCATGGTATGAACAAAAAGCAGTAATAGTATTATTATCACTATTACATTTAGGAATTAAAAATATTCATTTAGGACCAACATTACCAGCATTTCTATCAAAAAATGTAACTAAAGTATTAGTAGATAACTTTGGAATTTGTGGAATTACTAATGTTGATGATGATTTAAAAATATTTTTAGATTAATATAAATTGTTGAGAGTAGTTGTATAGATATATTTCTATAATAACTGCTCTTTTACTTATTTTTATATTTCCATAAAAGGTAAAATATGGTAGAATAGATATAAAGATAAGTTAAATTTATATTTAAGGGAGTGTAGTTATGATAAAACCTAGTTTTGGTAGAAAAAACAATGCAGAATTAGAAACTAATAAAATGTTTGCTGAAGAAATTCAAAAAGAAAAGAATAATAATTGTGAATTAGAGGAAATTAAGAATAAAAATAATGATCTATCTATATTAAATAAAAACACTATAAAATATGTAATTGAAAAATTTCCAGATATGTCATTAAAAATAAAAGATAGTTTAGTAAATTTAGTAGATACTTTAGAAAATACAATAGATTATATAGAAGATAAATCAAGTAAAATAGTTAAGGAAGATAGAAATTTTACTTTAAGTGAATCTTATAGAAAAATATCAGTGGAAGTATATGATATGGTGAAGGATATAGAAAATTATGCAAATTGGATATCAGAAGAAAATTTAGCAAATCAAAATGAATTATCTAATGAAAATGAAAAAATGATTATGAAAGAGGTAGCATGCAGTAAAATCGATGACTCCAAAGACAATGATGTTGAATGTGAAATAAAAAGTGGGGGCATAGAAATATATAAAGATTTTTCTTTAAAAAATCCTAATGCATTTAAATTACATGATAATATTATAAAGGTAGAGAATTGGGATGATTTATTAGTAAAAACAGCAGAAATACTAAATAAGAAATATAAAGAAAATAAAAAATCAAAACCAATCAATGATGATGACATAAAAATTATACAAAAAAGATCAAATGAAAATATACTAAGAAATACTGTTATTGAGATGTTAAACGAATACAAAATAAGTTTAAGAGATTTTAAAGTTGTTGTTTCGGCAAAATAGTATTTTAAATTTTAGAAGTATTAATTATATGAATTAAAATGATTTTTTTTGAATGTTTTTGACAAAATCGATATGATAATGTAAAATAGAAATACTTTTTAAATTTAAAGAAGGTATGGTATTATATAGGGTTTTGGAAATTATATGTAGTAATAAATGTGATAAAAATTAAAGAAAAGGATGAAAAACATGAACCAAAAAAAATTATTTACAAGATTAATTTTATTTTTTTTAGGAATGGCTATAATTCAATTTGCAGTAGGACTATCGTTAGTAACTAATATAGGATCAGATTCGTTTACTGTATTTACTCAAGGATTGTCAGTAGTACTTAATATTACTCCGGGAATAGCTAATATGTGTATACTTTTTGTATTAACTATAATAATTATATTAGTTGATAGAAAAAAGATAAACATAGGGACTTTTATTTGCCTTGTAGGAGTAGGTCCTGTTATAGATTTATCTATAAGCATATTTTCAAGATTTAATATACAAGATTATAATATGCTAATAAAAGCATTAATAATAGTTTTTGTAAACTTTATCGTAGCAGTAGGATTTTCAATACTTTCAGCAAGTGATTTAGGTGTTGCACCTAATGATATTGTACCTTTTATCATACAAGATAAAACTAAATTTCAATATAGATGGATTAGAATGACTTTAGATGCAGTATATTTAATTGTAGGATATTTATTAGGCGGAAAAGTATGGCTTGGAACTATAATATCAATGTTAACAGTAGGACCATTTATTCAATTATGTCTTCCTTATGGTAAAGGTTTTGTTGAAACTTTACTTGGAAAGCAAAATGATATCGTTAATAAAGAAAATATAGAAGAAATGGAAATCCAATAATTAAAATTTTATTTTAGTTTGTTTTATAGAAAAAGGTGAATTTATTTATATAAATTCACCTTTTTGTTGTTTATTATTTTATATAAAATCCTATAAATAACTAAATTTTATATATTTATTTATAGGATTTGTAATAAAAAACAAAAAAACTTGTGTAAATGCTAAAATTTACGATTTTTATTGTAAAAATTGTAAATAAATAGTATAATGTAATAAAATATGAAATATAAGAGATGGAAAAGAAATGATTAGAAGTTTTATAGGAAATTTTGTACAAGATATTTGCAATCATAATGGATATAGTAAAGAACAATGTGAGCAAATTCAATATACAACAACAGTATTATTTTTTGAACTTATAAAGTTAATGTCAATAATAATTATATTTTCGTTAATTGGATACTGTAAAGAAAGTATTATAATAATAGGAATAATGAGTATAACAAAGCCTTTCATAGGTGGATATCATGAAGATACTCAAATAAAATGTTTTATAGCAACAATGTTTATAACTACTGGTGTTATATTACTGAGTTTAAATTGTAAACTCAATTTTATAAGCAACAGTATTTTAATATTGATTAGTTTATTTTCAATATATAATACAGCACCAGTTTTAAATTATAGAATGCCAATTACGCGCCTCGAACTTATAAAAAGAAATAGAGTACTAGGAATTTCTATTTCTTCAGTTATTGGAATAAGTTCAATATTATTATATAAGATTAATAATATTTATGAACTTATAACATGGACAATCTTATTTCAAGCTATGCTTATGTTTAACAAAAGAGAAAAATAATAAATAAGTATTAAAAAATATATATTTAGGGGGATGATATTTCATGAACACAAAATCAATAACAGGAAAAATGCTAATGAAATTAACAGAAAAATTTATTGTTGTTAGTCCGGCTTCAACATTAACAGTTGGAACAGAAGATATGCCTGAATCAATGAAAAAAATAAGATAAAAGCTCTAGAAATTAGGAGGCGCGTAATTTGGTAATAAATTTAGTAGATACATTAAATTCTATTTTGCAATCTATTCTTTTTATTTACGTAATAGATTATTGTATTGAAGATAATTATAAAAAAAATACGATAGAAAAGATAAGTGCAATTATAATTGTATTTTTAGTAATGTATATTTTAAATTGCATGTTTGGAAATTTGTCTATTTGTATTTTTATCATACATTCTTTGGAGATAATTGTTATTGGATGTTTGTTGTACAATAAAAAATTTTATAGTTCTTTAATCGCATATACAATAATGTATTTTTTTATAGCCTTTAATGTTAATATTTTTGGAAATTTATTTTTTGGATTTTTAAAAAATTTAATATCTTTAAAAAACAGAGATGTTTTAATGGTTTGCATAATATACATTCCTCAATTTATAATGGGAATTTTTATTTTTAAATATAAGGAAAAAATAAAAAGTATACACGATCAAATTTTATCAATAAAACCATCTATTATAACTTTAATTATAATAAATTGTTCTATGGATTTTATAGCAGCTTTTTATTTAATTTTTTATAAAAATGAATCAGAATTATTGAGGAATTTGGTTAGTGTGACATTTATGTTATTTTTGGGTATGATTATTATTTATTTTATTAATATCGATATCAAATCTCGTAAAATATTAGAACTAAATAAGAATTTATATGAAAAAAATATGGAACTCACAAATGTTCAAGGTGGTTATGCAAAAGAAATTACATATATGTATGATATTTATTGTATGAAAAGAATTGATAAAATTGGAGAAAAATTAAAAGAGATAATCAATAAAAATAATGTAGAAGCTGATATTAAATTAAATGAAGATAATACTTTAATTAATAATATAGTTAAAAAATTAAAATCTGAAGATATCAATATAATAATAGAAGATGAAGGTAGCATTAATAATGTACAAATGACTGAAATAGAACTCTATAGGATAATTTCTAATATAGTAAATAATGCTGTAAAAGCTATGAATAAAACTGGAATTTTAATAATAAAAACTTATGATGTAAAAGATCATGTAATTATTATTATAGAAAATAACGGACCTAAAATTGAGGAAGAAAATATCTGTAAGATATTTGAACCCGGATTTACTACAAAAAATAATACTGAAAATAATCATGGGTATGGCTTAAGTATTGTAAAGGAATTAATAGAGAAATATGGTGGAAATATAAATTTAATAAGTAACGATATTTCTACAAAATTTGAAATAAGTTTACCTTTAAATGACTAAGTATGAAATAATACATATTAAAAGTAAAGTGTTGATATAATATCAACACTTTATTATTAGGTGAAATACTCTTAAATTACTACATATAAAGGGGAAAAATAATGATTATGATGTTAGGGAGTGTAATAGAACTTTTCTTAGAAGCTTTAGTTATACTAAATATTGTGAATTCTTGTGTAAAAAAAGATTGTCAAAAAAGCAAAAAAGAATTAGGAATAATAATATTTTTTGTATCAATTATGTCTATAATAATTAAAAGTTTATATATGAATGATGATATCAGTATTGTTTATAACAGTATTTTATACATTATTACAGTAGGAATTTCATATAGAAATGATTTAAAAACAGCACAAATTATATGTAATAGTATTTATGCATTAATAGCAATATTATCGGTAATAATTATTGGAGTATTTTATCCATATATAAACTTATTAAATTTAGAAGAAGTATATTTGATTAAAACAATGTATATTATAGTATTTATGCTTAATTATTTGTGCTTGTATATATTATTTAAATACAAAAAATACATAATTAGGTTCTATAGATTAATGGTTAAAGATAAAATATTCATATCTTTAACTCTAGCTATAAATTTATTTGTTTACCACAACATACTTTTTAAAAATAGATTTCTAGATTTTGATAGTCCATTATTAAAAAACATAATGGTTATAAATTTATTTATATTCTTTATTATAAGTTCCACATATTTTAGTAGTATAAAAAAGGAAAGTGAGCAAATAAATAAATTAAACACTGAATTGGAAAAGAAAAATAATGATTTAAGAAAGATTAAACATGATTATGGAGCAGAAATTTCTTACTTATACGGTTTATATCTTATGAGTAAAGAAGAAAAATTAGGGCAAGCTCTAGAAAACATAATAGAAAATAATAATAAGGTAAAATCATCTATACAAATAAATGGAAATGAAAATAGATTTATTTCAAAGATATTAAAACCAATTATAGAAGAAGAAACGTGTATTATTATAGAGGATAATGCAGACAGAAACTTGTTGGAGATTTCTGAGAAAGATTTATATGTGATTTTAACTAATATAATTAAGTGCGTGGATGAAAATAGAGGCTTTATAAGAATACAAACTTATAATATTTTAGATAAATTAATAATTAACATAGAGTGCAATGTAAAAGATTTATATAAAAAAAGAGGGTTTAGATTATTAAATAATGATATTAAACTAGATAATAAGAAATTAGATTTAGCCGAAGAATTATTAGAAAAACATCAGGGCACACTTTACGTAAGCAATATGTTTTATTCAAGCGAATTTGAAATAACATTACCATTGGCTTAATGAAAATATTAATTATATAAAAATATAATAGGTACTTATTAGCTATAATATTTTACTTAAGGAAAGACATAATATTTTTGTTAATTAATATAAAATATTATTGACAAATTTAAATTAAGGAATTATAATTTAAAACATAAATTAAAAATTAATATTTGTTATATCTTATCAAGAGCGGTGGAGGGACTGGCCCGATGAAACCCGGCAACCAAATGATTGATTATCATTTATGGTGCTAAATCCTGCAACTTATGGAGTTGATAGATGAGAGGGTAAATTTATTTAGTATATTAAGCGCTAGAGATTTATTCTCTGGTGCTTTATTTATTATCTATAAAATTTATAACAAAGTTAAAATTTACGCATAATTTAATTTATAATTTGGTTTGCAAACAATCATCAATAAGCAGAAAGCAAAAAATACATTTTAATTTAGCAATAAAATGTGCAAAGGAGGAAATCTAATGATAGAAGTTAGGAATTTAGAAAAAAAATTTGGGGAAATAAGAGTATTAAGCAATATTTCAATAAGCATAAAAGAAGGAGAGATTTATGGAATAATTGGACATAGTGGGGCAGGAAAATCTACATTACTTAGATGCATAAATGGTCTTGAATCATATAATAAAGGTTCTTTAAAAGTGATGGGAAATGATATCTCTGATTTAAAAGGCAAAGATTTAAGAAGTTTTAGAAAAAATTTGGGGATGATTTTTCAAAACTTTAATCTTATGCAAAGAAAAAATGTTTTTGATAATGTAGCTTTTCCATTAGAAATATGGGGATATAATAAAAATTACATTCAAACTAAAGTTATGGAACTTCTTAAATTAGTGGGTTTGGAAGAAAAAACAAATGATAAGCCATCTAAGCTAAGTGGAGGCCAAAAACAAAGAGTAGCTATTGCAAGAGCATTAGCACTAGAACCTAAAATATTATTATGTGATGAAGCAACTTCAGCATTAGACCCTAAGACTACTAAAGATATACTATCATTACTTTTAAAAATAAATAAGGAACTTGGTATAACAATAGTTATTGTTACTCATCAAATGGAAGTTGTAAAAGGAGTCTGTGAAAGAGTTACATTGCTTGACGGTGGAAATATAAAATCTCAAGGTAAATGTGAGGAATTATTTTTAAAGCCTAGATCATCTTTAAAGAAGTTTCTTGGAGAAGATGATGAAAATATATTACCAACAACTGGAGTGAATATAAAAATATTTTTCTCTAATGGCTCTTCAGAGAATGCTGTTATAACAAAGATGGCAAGAGAACTTAATATAGATTTTTCTATAGTATCTGGAAAATTAGAAAAATTTAGAGATATGATTCTAGGAGGACTCGTTATAAATATAAATGAGTGTGACAAAGATAAGGTAATTGAATACTTAGAGAATAAGAAAATTTTGCTGGAGGTGATTAAATAATGCAAGAAATTATAATAACAGCTTTAAAACAAACATTAATAATGGTCTTAACCTCTACAATATTTTCAGTTATATTAGGTTTTGTTCCAGCAATACTTCTTACTATTACTTCAGATGATGGCTTAAAACCAAATAAATTTATGTATTCCATTTTAGACTTTATAGTGAATACATTAAGAAGTTTTCCATTTATCATATTAATGGTAATAATTATGCCGTTAACCAAGTTATTAGTTGGTAAATCTACTGGTACACTAGCTACTATAGTACCACTTACAATTGCGGCAGCACCTTTTGTTTCAAGAATTATAGAATCTGCATTAAGAGAAGTTGACAAAGGAGTAATAGAAGCAGCAAAGTCTTTCGGGGCTTCAAATTTTCAAATAATATTTAAAGTCATGTTAAAAGAGGCAATACCATCAATTGTATCTGGAATAACATTAGCTTTAATAAGTATTGTAGGTTATTCTGCTATGGCAGGAACACTTGGGGCAGGTGGACTTGGAGATGTAGCAATAAGATATGGATATCAAAGATTTGAAACAGAATTTATGATAGTAACTTGTATAATATTAATTATATTAGTACAGCTTCTACAATTTTTAGGAAATTATTTTTATGGAAAATTATCAAAGTAAATTTTTAGATTAGTTATAAAATAAGCAATAATTTAAGGGGGAAAAATATATGAAAAAGAAATCTATATTATCAATAATATTATCAGGAGTACTTATATTTAGTTTAGCAGGGTGTGGAAGTACAAATAATGGAGTAGAGAGTTACAATAAAGATGATAAAACAATAAAAATAGGTGTTACACCTATACCACATAAGGAAATAGCAGAAATAGCAAAGCCTATACTTGAAAAGGAAGGATATAAGCTTGAAATAATTGAGTTTACTGATTATGTTCAGCCTAATATAGCATTAGCGGAAGGGGATTTAGATGCTAATTATTTTCAGCATATTCCGTATTTAAATGAACAAAATGAATCAAAAGGATTAAATTTAGTTTATACAGCAGCAATTCATTTAGAACCAATGGGGCTATATTCAAATAAGATAAAGAGTTTAGATGAATTAACGGATGGAGCTACAATAGCAATACCTAATGATCCATCAAATGAAGCAAGAGCATTAAAATTATTAGCTTCAAAAGGAATTATAAAAGTATCAGATGGTGAATTAATTACACCAAAGGATATAACAGAAAATAATAAAAACTTAAAATTTAATGAATTAGAAGCAGCAAGCATACCAAGGGTACTAGATGATTCTGAAGCAGCTGTAATAAATGGAAACTATGCAATACCAGCAGGATTTGATCCATTATCAGATCCAATAATAAATGAAGATAAGAATTCTGAAGCAGCGAAACCTTATGCAAATATAATTGTTGTTAAAAAAGGTGATGAAGAAAAAGAAAAAATTAAAGCATTAACGGCAGCATTCACTTCACCAGAAGTAAGGGAATTTATAGAAAAAGAATATAATGGTGCAGTTATACCAGTATTTTAATTATTAGGCTATGTTTTAAATAAGTATTTATATATGCATAAGCAAAGTGGACTGAGTAATTGAACTTAGGAATACTAAAAATGAGTATAGTCCCATTTTAGCTTGCTCCCAATATAAAATTGAGACAAGCAGTAAATGTGACAATACTCATTAACTATTCTCAAAGTCCAATTACAATACCACTTTGCCTATTGCACATATAAACACTCTGCTAAAACATAGCCAATTGTTAAAATTTAATAAGAAAGTGGAAAGTTAATGTATTTAATATTTTATTTACATTAACTTTTTTATTTTAGAAATAGTATTTAATATAATAAGATTGATAAATATATTAAGTAAAAAATATAATTTATATAAATCATTATTACTATATAGATAAATAAGATATTATTTAATTTATTGCCTAAATATAGTATAATTCTAATAATACATAAAAATAAAATTGTATATGTAAGTTTAAAAGAATATTCTTAAAAGGAGAATATATTATGAAGATATCTAATATTAAAGTAAAATTACTAGGTGAGGATTTACTTAGTATTATAAATGAATTTGTAAAGATTGATGGATTGTATATAAATAAAATTAATATATCTAATGGAATCATAATAGAAGGAAATTTTAAAAAGGGAATTAATGTAGAATTTTCTTTAAAAGTCGAAATACTTGAATTGATAGATGAAAAAGTTATATGCAAATTGGCTAACTTAAAGGTAATGAATTTAGGTCTTTTTAGAATGTTTAGAAGCTTTATTTTGAAAAAATTAATTAAAGATTTCAATGATAAAGGAATAAGTACAGAAAAGGATAAAATATCAATAGATATAAAAAAGATATTATATGATATTCCATTTGTTGACTTTGCTTTAAAAGAAGTATTTGTAAAAGATAAAGAGCTTTGGGTTAATTTAGAAGAAATAGATATTTCTTTAAAAGGGAACTTAATTAAAGAAAAAATTATAGAAGAAATAGAAGAAAATGATTTAGAAAATTCTAATGAATTGATTATTGTTAATAAGGTTAAAGATAATTATTCGTTAGGAAGAGAAATAATAGAAGATAAGTTACCTGAAAAAACTAAAAAGTTTAAAGAATATATATTTCTTTTACCGGATATTATATCGTTAATATATAGACTATTAAAAGATAATAGAGTTTCAATAAAAACTAAATTAATATTATCATCTGCTATTGCATATATCGCATTACCAACGGACATAATACCAAACAATATACCATTTATAGGAGCAATAGATGAGATTGGAGTAGCGTTCTTTGCATTAAACAATATTATAAATGACGTTCCTATGAATGTGATTATAGAAAATTGGGAAGGCAATAATGAGATAATTACAGTTCTAAAAAGCGGTTTAGAATATTTGATAAATTTTACAGGTGCTAAAAATGTTGAAAAATTATGTTTAGTAATAACTGAATTAACAGCATTATAATATTAAAAGTTTAATTTGTGGAAGGAATAGAACAGTGGGAAAAAAAGTTTATGCTATAAAAGAGGGCTTTGATTTTAAAAACAATGAAAAAGTAGAAGATAAGATAGTTGATACTTGGGCGGAATGCTTAAGATATGTTAAAGGTGTAAAAAATGCTAAATATAAAAGTTTTACAGATATATCTGAAGCAAAAGAGTTTTTAAATAATAGAAATAATTTAATAAGTAAGTTAGATGGAAAGTATCCTCATGATTGCTTACATATATATGTTGATGGAAGTTATAATATTTGTACATCACAATATTCTTATGGAGTCGTTGCAGTTAAAGATAATGTTGTGGAATATATTGATAGTGGAATTGGCGAAAGTGATCCTACTAATAATATAAGACAGATAGCAGGTGAATTAAAGGGTGCTATAAAAGGTGTAGAATATGCTTTGAATTGTGGAGAGAAGAAGGTAGTTATTTTTCACGATTATGCAGGTATTTGTTATCATGCAACAGGTGCATGGGAAAGAAAAGAGACATCATCTAAAGAATATTATAAAAGAATGCAGGAATTAATGAATAGTGGTGTAGAAATTATATTTGTTAAAGTAGATAGTCATACAGGAGATTTTTTCAATGAACTTGCTGATGAGAAATGCAAAGAAGCTTTAGGCATAAAGTCCGATAAGGTTGTTGAAAAATGGATTAAAAATAATGTAATAAAGGTTATAAATAAAAAGCTAAAATCAAATATAGAAGGATTAATATCAAACTACTTTGAGAATGTAATAGTTATTAATGATAAGAGTAGTATTGATAATTGCAAAAGTAAAATTATTAATAAAAATGAAGTTAATATTATAGAAGATAAGTTTGAGAATATGATTGATGAATACAAAAGCGATAAGATTAAAGGTAAAAAATTAATTTCTAAATTGTTAAGTAAACAAAAAGAAGAAATGATCTTATATTTATTGGAAAATAAATGTAACTTATAAAATAAGGTAATAATTTCTTGGAGTAAATTTTGAAAAAATACACAACCTATTTATAGGATAATTAATATAATAAAAATATAAGAGGTGTTTGTTATGGGAAAATTTACTAGAGGAATTGTCGCAGGAGCATTAATTAGTACAGCAGTAGGAATGATGGTTATGCCAAATTTAGACCGAAGAACTCAAAGAAAAATGAAAAAAGCTGGAATGAGAATGAGAGATATGGCTGAAGATACATATGAAAATATGATGGGTTGTTGTATGAAATAAAAATATATTTATTAAAAAGAGCTGTTACAAAACTAACTTAAAAGTTAGTTTTGTAACGGCTCATTTTTTTATCTTTTTGTTTTAGTAAGATATTTTATAAGGAAATTTTAAAATATATATTTATACTATTAAAAGTTATATAAAAAAATATATTAAATATAATGTAATTACATCAATATTGCATAAATATGTAAAAGATAGATAAATAATAGAAAAATAATAATAATTTGGTGTAGTTTATTGTGATTTTATGGTATAATTATTAATATAATAATTCTTGGTATAGAAAAGAGTTGAAAATTGTGGAAATCATGTCATTAGGTGAAAAAATAAAGACGAGACGAAAAGAACTAAATATGACATTAAAAGATTTAGCAAAGAATAGGATAACTCCTGGTCAAATAAGTTTGATTGAATCAGGAAGATCAAATCCATCAATGGACTTGCTTGAATACTTAGCATCAACATTAAATATAAGTATTGAACATCTTATGGAGTCAGAAGAAAGTCAAGCTGAAAAAATAAGCATCTATTACGAACAAGTTGCAGAATCATATATATTATTAGAAAACTATGATATTGCACAAAAATACATAGAAAATGCTTTATATTATTCGGAAAAATATAATTTAGAGTATAGAAAAGCGAGATTATTATTTATAACAGCACAAATATATGTTTATAAAAAAGATTTTCAAATGGCACAGAAGTTCTTCTTATCTTCTAATGTTATATTTATTAAAAATAATAATTATGAACAAATAATTAAAACGTTTTTAAACTTAGCTAAAATAACAATAAATTTAAGAGCATATCATTCTGCTAGTAGTTATTTAAGACAAGCAGAAAAAGTATATTTAGATAATAATATAGAAGATGATTTTCTATTAGGAGAAATATACTATAATATGGCACGAACTTATTTTAATATAGAAGATTTAGATAAAGCATTAGAATATTCAAATGTTGCCAAGAAAAAATTAGAAAGAACTTATAGTGATAAGGTTTATGCAAAAACACTACTTGTTTTAGCTGAAGAATTCAATAAACAAGGAGATTTATCGAAAGCTACTAAATATTCTAAAAAGGCATTAGAAGTCTATAGAAAAATAGAACATAAAAAGAGTGTAGTAGAAATCGAGCATAACTTAGGTAAGTTATTTTATGAATTAGATGATTTAGAAGAATCATTTAAGCATTATGAAATATCTAAAAAAGTAATTAACCAAAATGAATTTGAAAATGAAGTAGATATTTTGATAGACATATGTAAATCACATCTAAAACTTAAGAATATAAAAGAATGTAGAAAAATAGTAGAACAAATTGATAAAGTTATAGATGAAAGTGATTCTAATAGGTTGATAGAATGTAAATTAATACAATATATAATTTTTAATATATCAGAAGAATATGAAGATGCTGAAAAAATGATCATGGAAGCATATGCTAAAGCTAAAGAAAGCAGAAATTTATTAAAAGCAGGCGAAATAGCTATGAAAATAGGTAAGCATTTTATGGATAAAAAAGATGAAGATAGAGCAAGTAATTATTTAAATGAAGGAATTAAATTTTTTGAAGAGTTAGGATTAATAAAATAAAATTAATTCATAGTATATAATGAATCAATAAATATAAATGGGTGATGTAAGTGGAAATATTATCTACAGGCGAAAAAATAAAAAGGGCTAGAATTTTTAAAAGTATTACATTAAAAGACTTATGTGGAACTAAAATTTCAATTTCTAAAATGAGCTGCATAGAAAATGGAAAAGTTAAGGCAGATAAAGAATTATTAGAATATATATCAGAGAAAATAGGAATTGAACTAAATTATTTAATACAGGATGTATACGATCAAATATTAAATAATTTAGAGTTAATAAAAAAGACATTGTCTTCTGATCCGGAATGTGAAAATAAGCTGAAATATAATTTAGAATATTCTTTGAAATATAAATATAATGATTTAGCATTTGAATTAGTACATATAATATTTACTTATTATGTTGAACAAAGTAAAGTTGAAAATATTCAATTAATAGTTTCTCAATATTATGATTTATATCAAAAAAATAATAATGTTGAAAATACATTAGTATATTTTAAAGACATGGCTAGATACTTATATGAAAATAAAGAGTATTTAGAATCAATAGCTTATTATAATAAATTAAGAGAAATTTTAAATCAAGAAAATAAAGAAATAGATAGAGAAGAGTATTGTTTAATCCTATACAATGAAGCTATTTGTTATCAAAGATTAAATAAATATGAGAAAGCATATGAACTTTTATCAAGAGTAATTAAAGAAATTGATAAAATAAATAGTGACTCAAATAAAGGCAAGATATATCATGCATATGCAACTTTATGTATTAAGTTAAATAAAGATTATGCTGAAGATTTTAAAAACAAAGCTTTTGAATATCAAAAGCATAATCCTATAAATTTAGCATTATCTAGAGGTGATTATGGTAAGTATTATTTTCAAATAAATGATAGAGAAAAAGCCATAAAAGAAATAGAAGAGGGTATAAAGATATTCCCACATCATAATAAAGAAAAATATGTAGAGTTTTTAAATTCTTGTACTAAAATTTTAATAAAGAATTCAGAATTTGAAATTGCATCTAAAATAGCAGATGAATCTTTAAATATTGCAATTTCTACTGATAATATATGCTTATTAAAGAAATCATATTATTTAAAGGGTACAACACTTCAGAAATTAGGAGATTATGTACAAGCTGAAAAATATATGAATATAGCATTAGATGCTTTATTTAAGTCAGGCACGAAAGAAGAACGCAAGGAAAGATATATAGATATGGGAAATATGTATTATAAACTAGGTTCTATTTCTGACTCATTGAAATATTTTAATTTAGCTTTTCTTGTGGATAAGAGAATATAAAAATTAAGGGGTATCTTTTACTGCTGTTAAATATTAAGCTAAATTTAATATTTGTGAACAATAAATTTAAAAAAGTATGTATTTATAACACGTTTATGTTAACTAATATAAAGGTGTTATTTTTACATACATAATAATTTTGATAATGTGAATTAAAAGTTAAATATCTTCATAGATATAGATTAAGAAAGATAATTTTAAAGGAGCGGTTTGATGAAGTTAATTTCTGTTTACCCTTCATCTATATCTGTGATTAGCAGAAGATTTAATGAACAAAATTTTTATGAAAATAAGTATTTACCAATAGGAAATGTAGTGGGAACTGATAGTAACGTTTTTAGGACACTAATGATGTTTGATATAAAGGATAAGGTATTAAACACCTATAAGATAAGATCTGCAGCGTTAAATTTATGTGTAGAAAAAAATATATATAATTTTAGAAAGGTTTCTGGGAATAAGGTTTTCTTAAATAATAATACTGAACAATATAATCCTTTAGCAGTTAATTGGAACAATGCACCCAGCTATGAGTACACAGGTGATTTTTTGATTATTGAAGGTTGTAAAGATAATAATTTTATAAGTGTAGACGTTTCCGATATGGTGAATAAGTGGTTTAATTATTATGAGGAAAATTTCGGATTAACATTGACGGGAATGGAAGATGTAGAGAATTGTGTGAGTATATTTTCTTATTCTAAAAACAGAAATAAGCCTTATTTATCATTAGAAGTTGAGGCGTAGAAAAAATAATGTTATTTTTAAAGAAGTCCTATTAAAATTTAATAGAACTTCTTTTAATTTTTAAAATAAACTTTGACTTTCTTTGACCTTTGTATTATTATATATTTAAGGAACAAAATATATAGTGAGAGTAAATAGAGGAGGCAAAAAGAATGAATATAGAAAAAATGACATTAAAAGTGCAAAAAGCTTTAAGTGATGCTAACGTTATAGCAGTTAAATATAATCATCAACAAATAGATGTAATTCATGTTTTTTCTGCTTTAGTTAACCAAGATGATGGTTTAGTGCCTAATATTTTTACTAAGATGGATATTCAAGTAAAATCTTTAAAAGATAATTTAAATAAAATAATTGATTCAATGCCTAAAGTTTTAGGTGAAGGTGCATCTAATTCAGGAGTATATATAACAAGAAAAGTAGATGAAGTCTTAATTAAAGCAGAAGAAATATCAAAAGAATTTCAAGATTCTTATATAAGTGTTGAGCATTTAGTGTTAGCTATAATGGATATTGATAAAAATGGAGAAGTGGCTAAATTATTAAATAAATATAATGTTACTAAGGATAAATTTTTAAAAGTTTTATCAGAAGTTAGAGGAAGTCAAAGAGTTGATACTCAAGATCCAGAGGGAACTTACGATGCTCTGGCTAAATATGGAACTAATTTAGTAGAACTAGCTAAAAAGCATAAGTTAGATCCTGTTATAGGCAGAGACGAGGAAATAAGAAGAGCTATAAGAATTCTTTCAAGAAGAACAAAAAATAATCCTGTTCTTATAGGTGAACCGGGTGTTGGTAAAACAGCAATAGTTGAAGGTTTAGCAGAAAGAATAGTTAGAGGTGATGTACCAGAAGGTTTAAAAGAAAAAATTATATTTTCTTTAGATATGGGATCATTAATAGCAGGGGCTAAATATAGAGGTGAATTTGAAGAAAGATTAAAGGCTGTTTTGAAGGAGGTTCAAAATAGTGAGGGTAGAATAATTTTATTTATAGATGAAATTCATACTATTGTTGGTGCTGGAAAAACTGATGGAGCTATGGATGCGGGTAACTTAATTAAGCCATTACTTGCAAGAGGAGAACTTCATTGTATAGGTGCAACAACATTTGATGAATATAGACAATATATTGAAAAAGATAAGGCATTAGAAAGAAGATTTCAACCGGTAATAATAGAAGAACCTACTGTTGAAGATACAATTTCAATATTAAGAGGATTAAAAGAAAGATTTGAGATACATCATGGTATAAGAATACATGATTCGGCAATAGTATCAGCTGCAAAATTATCAGATAGATATATTCAAGACAGATATTTACCAGATAAAGCTATTGATTTAATTGATGAAGCAGGTGCAATGATAAGATCAGAAATAGATTCTCTACCAACAGAGTTAGATGTAATAAGAAGAAAAATATTTAAACTTGAAATTGAAAAAGAAGCACTATCAAAAGAAAAAGATGAAGGGTCTAAAAAGAGATTAACGGATTTGGAAAAAGAATTGGCTGGATTAAAAGAAGAAAACGATGAAATGACAGCTAAATATGAAAAGGAAAAAGCACATATAGTTGTATTGAAGAATGTTAAGGAAGAATTAGATGAAGCTAGAGGAGAATTAGAAGTTGCTCAAAGAAATTATGAATATAATAAGGTAGCTGAAATTCAATACAGTAAAATTCCTGCATTAGAAGAAAAACTTAAAAATGTGGAATTAGAAGTTAAAGAAAATTATGAAGGGGCTCTTTTAAAAGAAGAAGTTACTGAAGAAGAAGTTTCACACATTTTATCTAAATGGACTGGAATACCTGTAAGTAATATCCTTGAAGGTGAAAGAGAAAAACTTTTAAGATTAGAAGATGAGATGAGCAAAAGAGTAATAGGTCAAGATGAAGCTATTGAGTCTGTTACAAATGCAATTCTAAGAGCTAGAGCAGGACTTAAAGATATTAATAGACCAATAGGGTCATTTATCTTTTTAGGACCAACAGGAGTAGGTAAAACAGAACTTGCTAAAACTTTAGCTAGAAATTTATTTGACTCAGAAGAAAACATTATTCGTATTGATATGTCAGAATATATGGAAAAACATTCAGTGTCAAGATTAGTTGGAGCACCTCCAGGATATGTAGGTTATGATGAAGGAGGACAACTAACAGAAGCAGTTAGAAGAAATCCTTATAGTGTAGTACTTTTTGATGAAATAGAAAAAGCACATGATGACGTGTTTAATATATTCCTTCAAATTTTAGATGATGGTAGATTAACTGACAATAAAGGAAAAACAGTGGATTTTAAAAATACTATAATTATAATGACATCTAATATAGGTAGTAATTATTTATTAGAGAATAAAAGTGAAGATTATATTGAACCAAGCATAAAAAAAGATGTAATAAATCAATTAAAATTAAGATTTAAACCAGAATTCTTAAATAGAGTTGACGATATAATCATGTTTAAGCCACTATCTGAAAAGGGAATAAAGAAAATTATAAATATATTTTTAAATGAAGTTAGAAATAGATTAAAGGATAAGAACATAGAACTAGAAGTTACTGATTCAGCTAAATCAATAATGGCTAAAGAAGGATATGATCCAATATATGGTGCAAGACCTCTTAAAAGATATATTCAAAATACTTTGGAAAATAGTCTTGCAAGAATGATAATTAAGGGAGATTTAATTTATGGATCTAAGATAATAGTTGATGGAGACGATGAAGAAATAATATTAAAACCTATAAATAATTAGATTCTATTATTAAAGGGGCTACTTAAAATAGCCCCTTTGTTAAATGAAAAAATTTGTTGAGTAATTAAAATATTTAATTACGTGTCCAGCTTTACTTATGCATATATCAACACTCTGCTAAAGCACAGCCTTATAATAAAATGTAAAAGAAGATAGAATACTCCTTTTATGTTTAATAAATTATTTTATATATGATTTTATTTTAAATGAGAATTTGTTTTATCTGAAAAATTTCAGTTTTCCATAATCCCATATTTAAAATAGAAAGTCATATATTAATCTATTAATATTAGAGTATATCTATCTCCTCTTTTGGTACACAGTCAGAATACTTATTTTATGCCAGATTCGTATTGTTGTACCATTCTTTTAACCATTTCTCCACCAACGCTTCCACATTGCTTAGAAGAAAGGTTACCATTGTAATCAGTAAATGGAACACCCATCTCATTTGCTACTTCATTTTTGAATTTTGCTAACCCGTTTTTTGCTTCTGGTACTAATGAATTTGCCATAATATATTCCTCCTTTAATCTAATTATTAAATAATTTTATTTGCTAAGCTTTTCTGCTTTGCAGTATTATTTTGTGCCATATCATAAAATATACTCTATGTAATGAGAGGAATATTAGTAAAAATTAATTATAAAATCCAGGAAAAGTACATATGTTAAAAATGAGATAATAATGTTAAATTTATCTATTTATTTCTTCAAAGCTAGGAATTCCAAACATGGATTTTGCAGATTTAATTCCTCTTAAAACGGCTTTTTCCATTACTCTTGCACCTATCATTCCAACAGTAGTAACATCAGAGTTAACTTTATTTGTTGCCATTGTAAATATTGTATCTCCATCAAACATAGTATGAGCTGGATACATTGTTCTAGCATAGCCATTATGAGCCATAGAAGCAACTTTATTTGCTTCAGCTTTAGTAAAGTTTGCATTAGTAACAATTATTCCAATGGTAGTATTTCCTTTAAAAGGATTAATGGGATTTTCTAATGTAGATAATAGTAAATCTTCTGTATTTAAAAATTTATTATTTTTACGATCATACGCTCCAGAAATTATATTTAAATTTTGAGGATCAACCACATCACCCAAACAATTGACAGCTACAATTGCACCAACTTCCAAATCCCCAACTTTAACAGCATAAGTACCTAGTCCACCTTTCATTGAAAAATCTGGTCCTAAAAATTTCCCGACAGTTGCACCAAATCCAGCACCGATATTACCATTTATATCATCATAATACTCTTCAGCATTTAAACAAGCCTTAATTCCCATAAATTTATCAGGTCTTATTTTAGGATTACCAAAGGCTAAATCGAATAACACTGCTTGACATACTATTGGAACTTTAGCAACAGTTACATCAAATCCAATATTTTTATTTTCTAAATATTCCATTACACCACTAGAAGCATCTAAGCCAAAAGCACTACCGCCAGATAAAACTACAGCATGAATTTTATCTACCATTTCCATGGGATTTAATAAATCTGTTTCCCTTGTACCAGGAGAACCACCACGTACATCAACTCCACCAGTTGCACCGTTTTCACAAATTACAACAGAACATCCAGTGCCACCTTCTTCATTTTCAGCATGTCCTAATTTTATACCATCTATATCACAAAATTTAATTTCTTTCATTTAAAATACCTCCTCTAGATTTTAATTTTTGGATCTGTTTTAAATGCGTGTTGATATATGCAATAGGTGAAAGTTCAATTACCTGTCCAGCTTTACTTATGCATATATCAACACTCTGCTAAGCAGAACCTAATTTTTAATATTTTTTACAATAAATAAAAAAACAATGATAGTAAAAATATATATTTATTTTACATCATTGTTTTTTATTTTATATTGAAGTTAACTATTCCTATTTATTTTTAATATTGTTATTATTACTGGTACTGAAATTAAAGCACTTACAATAGCTTCTATAGAACCATTAAGTGTAATAACACTACCAATTCCTATAGCAGCAGCTTGTCTACTAATTCCTAGCGCATGAGCATATTTTTCTAAATAGATAATATATGTTAGGCCCATAACACCAATTGTATTAGTAAGTGTTCCTAATATAGCAGCAGCTCCAATACCAATACTCTTGTTCTTAAATTTGTTTTTTAAGAATGTATAAACATAGTATGATACTACACCAATTAAAACTCTAGGTAATATTGCAATTATAGGATTCCAAAATATAAATGATGTTGGCATTGGAGCTGTGAAAGCTTGATACATTGAAAATAATCCAAACACTCCGCCAACTAAAGCACCAACAATAGGCCCTTCGATAATTGCACCTATAATAACAGGTATATGCATGATAGTAGCTTTGACAGGTGGTATTGGAATAAATCCTAATCCTGTTAAGCCTAAGAAAATAGAAATAGCAGATAACATACCTACCATAGCCATTTTTCTAGTTGAAAATTTTGTTTTTACATTAACTCTTTCCATAAAATACCTCCGTTCTTATTCCCATTTTTAATTAAGGATATAATTCAGAAAAATTTAATTACTAGTTTTTCCGTTCAGTTTCTTTGTAACAGAATACCGACAATGTAATTTTATCATGTTTCCAAAAATATTCAATAAGAAATTGTTAAAAATTTATCTAAGTTTAAACTTTTACATAAAAATTAAAAGGTTAATAAGTAAATAATAATTAAAATTAGTATATTTTTACCCTGATAATGTAAAAATTATGTTAAGTATAGTAATTTTTATTGTTAATTAAATAATATATAATGTTAAAAATTATTTATTATCTATGATGGCATTTGAAAAACTTTAGAGAAATAATTATTTTTAAATTTATATAAATGATGTTATAATTACTATGAAAAAATGAGGTGTATATATATGAATAGTATAGCAGGTAAAGGTTGTCCGACTATTATACCGGATGAAGAAAAAAAGCCATTAAAAGATATTGAAAGAAGTATAGTAAAAACATATAGAAAACATGTTTGGTCTAAGTTTGTAAAAGCAATTAAAAATTATGAACTTATTCAAGAAGGAGATAAAATTGGAGTAGCAATATCAGGAGGAAAAGATAGTATTCTTATGGCAAAATTATTTCAAGAACTTCAAAAGCATGGCCAAATGAATTTTGAAGTAGAATTTATAGCTATGGATCCAGGTTATCATCCACATATAAGACAATTGTTATTAGATAACTGTGAATATCTAAATATTCCGATAACTATTTATGAATCAGGGATTTTTGATGTAGTTGATAAAATGGCTAAGGATTATCCATGTTATTTATGTGCTAGAATGAGACGGGGCTCTCTATATAATAAAGCACAAGAGCTTGGCTGTAATAAGTTAGCCTTAGGACATCATTATAATGATGTTATAGAAACAACTTTATTAAATATATTATACGGTGGCAATTTTAAAACAATGCTGCCTAAGCTTAAATCAGCAAATTTTGAAAATTTAGAATTAATAAGACCAATGTATTATATTGAAGAAGAATACATAAAAAAATTTATTAAAAGCACTGGAATTGCGCCATTAAACTGTGCGTGCATGGTAGCAGCAGAAAGAACAGGCAATAAGAGGTATGAGATAAAGGATTTAATTGCACAATTAAAACAAAATTTTGATGGTGTAGATAAATCTATATTTAAATCTGCTGAAAATGTTAGTATGGATTCAATACTAGGATGGCAAAAGGGAGATAAAAAATATTCATTTTTAGATGTATATGACGAAGAGTAAATAGAGGTTGTCTTAATTTTGACAACCTTTCTTTAATATAAAATTATCAAAAATAATTGAAAGTGATTATATAAAATAATAGAATAAAAAGTATATTATAAATAAAAATAAAATATCTATAAAGGAATGATGAAGATGAATAGAGAAGATATAATAAGTATGGATCCTAATTTATTGGTTAGTATTATGAATATGAAATTAAGAGATAATTATGATTCATTACAATCACTTTGTTATGATTTGGATTTAAAAGAAGAAGATATAGTACATAGATGTGAAACCATCGGATATGAATATAATAAATTACATAATCAATTTAAAGCATTTTAGTTAAAAATTAGGTATAATAAAATAAAAAGAGTAGGAGGAAAGAAGAATGAGCTTAAAAAAATACGGAAAAATTATGGGTATTCTTGCAGCTACTACAGCCTTAGTATTATCTTTAGTAAATGATAAAAAAGACAGCAGGGAAGATGATGACAAGTAATTAAAATAATTATTTGATAAGGGAATGTTAATTATGAATATAGAAAAATTAAATTTTAATTACAAGGATTTATTTAATCACTTAGATATTAATGGAATAACTATGTTCTGGAATCCATTAAAGGATGAATTGACATTTGACTATAAAATAGTTGATTTTTTAGAGGACTATGAAATAGAGAATAAGAAGATTACTCAATTTTTAAATTATATATATCTAGAAGACTTAAATAAAGTAAAAGATATATTTAAAGAAGATTTAAAAAAGACTTATGATTCTAAAAAGCATCTATTAACTCATTATAGAATAAAAAGAAATAATAATATTCTATATTTCATCTTTGTTGGTAAGGTCGTTAAGAAATATGATGGTTATACTTTAATTGGAATAAATTATTGTTTTGAAAATGTAGACTTAAATTTTTGGACTTCTGAAATTGATTTATTATATAAAGAATTATCAGAAGAGTATTTTATAAATCAAAAAATAACATCATTAATTGAATGTGATAGAACAACAGAACTTCCTAATTGTTATTATTTTAAACGAACTGTAATGGAATTTTTAAAAGAATGTAAAGAAGAACAAGTTCAATGTGCTATGTTAATGCTTAACTTAGATAATTTTAAATATGTAAACGAATCTTTTGGACATGAATTTGGAGATATAGCATTAAAAGTAGCTGCTAATAAAATATTATCTTTAGTTTCAGAAAGTGATTTAGTATGCCGCTATAGTGGAGATACATTTCTTATATTTATTCCTGATATTACGGATTTAAATGAAGTTAGTTCTTTGTGTAGAAAAATAGTTAAGTCTTTTGATGAATCTATAATAATAGATGAAAAAGAAGTATATGTTAGCGTAAGTATAGGTGCATCTTTATATCCGTATAATGGTGTGGATTTTGATACATTACTAAAAAATTCAGATGCTGCTATGTATGTAGCAAAAGGAAATGGAAAGAATGAATATAATTTCTTTAATGATAAAATATCAATTGAGTTAAATAGAGTATATTCATTACAAAAAGGATTAAGATATGCATTAGATAATAAAGAAATATTCATAGTATTTCAACCCAAAGTCACCTTGGATGATTTTTTAGTACGAAGTTTTGAGGCACTAGTAAGGTGGCATAGTAATGACATGGGAATTGTTAGTCCAGATGAGTTTATACCAATAGCAGAAAATACTAAAATGATTATTCCCATTGGAAGTTTTGTATTAGAAGAAGTTTTTAAAAAAGTAAGGATATTGATAAATGAGGGATACCTAAATTTTAAAATGGCAGTAAATTTATCAGAAATGCAGTTAAGAGAAGACAGTATTGTATTAGATTTAAAGAAATTTATATATAAATATAGAGTTAATCCTAATTATATTCAAGTAGAAATTACTGAGAGTATGTTAATGAAATCATTTGATAAAAATATAAAAATTCTTAATGAAATTAAAGATTTAGGAATAAGTATAGCATTAGATGATTTTGGGACAGGATATTCATCTCTTAATTATTTAACTAAACTTCCTATAGATGCATTAAAAATAGATAGAACTTTTGTAGTTGACTTAGAAAAAAATTCAAAAAATAAATGCATAATAGAGAATATTATTAATTTATCACATCAATTAGGAATAGAAGTAATAGCAGAAGGTGTAGAGTCAAAGCAACAAGTGGATTATTTAAAAGGAATTTCTTGTGATGTTGTACAAGGATATTATTATAGTAAACCAGAACGATTTGAAAAAATTAAAAATATGATATGCAAAGAAATTTCCAAATAAAATTGACAAATGTGTAAAAAAGAGATAATATAGATATTAATAATATAAATCCTAGGAAGAGGGATAGTAATCAGGTGCTAAGTTTAAGAGAGCTGAAGATGGTGGGATTTCAGTACTAATGCTAATGATGAATGGGCCTTTGAGGAGCAATATGAAATCTTTTAGAGAGTAGTTGAGCCGTAAGTCGCACGTTACAGCGACTGAGATATGTTAGTATCAAAAGGAGAGGCATTTTTATTTATGCAATTTAGGTGGCAACACGGATAACATCCGTCCTATATATTTATATATAGGACGGTTTTTTTATCTATAAATAAATTTTTCATATGAAAAGATTTATTTATATTGTTGCTTATTAAAAGAGTGTGTTATAGATACTAGCTACTTAAAAATTAAATTGTATGGGGTGTGGTAGTTATGTTGTGAAAGGAATTGTATTTAGAAACTTTAAATATTAATTGATATAAAAAATGGGGGAATTAAAATGAATACAAAAAGAATGATTACAAATGCAATTTTAATAGCAATAGGAGTAATTTTACATCAACTTACACCGGCATTAGGCTTACCGATGCAACCAGATTTTGCATTAGCTATGTTATTTATAATAATTGTTTATAATAAAGATTATAAAACTACAATAATTTGTGGACTTATAGTAGGAATATTTACAGCATTAACTAGTAAAACGCCTGGAGGTCAGTTGCCTAATATAGCTGATAAGTTTATCACATGTAATGTTATGTATTTAATGCTAATGCCGTTAAGAGAAAGAGTTGGAAAAAATATACAAATAATAATATTATTATCTGTTGGAACTTTAGTGAGTGGAACAATATTTTTAACAGTATTAATGTTGACAGCTGGATTACCAGGAGGAGCTTCATTTGGGATACTATTTATGGCAGTAGTACTACCTACAACAGCTTTAAATGCATTTGCTGGATATGTAGTATATAAAATAGTTGCAAGAACTGTATCAACAACTAGAGCATATGCTTAAGCTATAATAAATAAAAAACATCTATATTATTAATTGATTTTTTAATAATATAGATGTTTTTAATTTTGATCTAGTTAGAATTAAAAATTTCTATTTAGTAATATGATATTCTTCAGGAGTTTCTTCTGTAATAGCTTTGAATTCATATCCATTATTTTTATAATATTTAATAACTTCTGGCAAAGCTTTAACTGAATTTTTACTAATATAGCCACAATGCATTAATAATATAACTTTATCTTTATCACTTCTTGCCTTTTTTATAAATGTACTAGGTGCTGCTGAATGGTTAGCACCATCACCGCTATCTACATTCCAATCGTATATTTTCAAGTTATTTTCATGAAGTAAATCAACCATAGATTTACATAATTTATAACTATTATTATTACATCCAAATGGAAATCTTAGAATAATAGGTTTTGTTCCAACAATAGAATTTATTAATTCTTGAGTTTCTAACATTTCTTTTAAAAAATGCTCATTAGAAGAATATAAATGATTTTTTTTATGAGTCATACTATGTAGACCTAGAGAGTGTCCCTCATCATAAATTTTCTTTACTAAATTTTCTTGACCCTTAATCTGTTCTCCTATTAAAAAAAATGTTGCATGTATTTTCTCTTCTTTTAGAATATCTAGAACATTTTTTGTAACTTTACCGGCTGGTCCATCATCGAAAGTTAAGTAAATAACTTTATTGCTTTTTGATTCATCCTCTGCGTAAACTACCTTGCTATTTAAATTAGTTATTAGGATAAATGCTAACAATAAAATAAATAATTTGTTAAATTTGTTAAATTTGTTAAATTTCATAAAATCACCTTCAATACATATTTACAATAATATTATTTCCATAATGTATTAAAAATATTTATGGAATATTAAATATATGTTTTTAGTTGAATTGTATTTAGCTAAATGATAAAATTACAGGTATATGGAATATATGTATAAATTTGGTGAGATATATTTAATTATGCTTGTTAGATAAGACTATTTATAGAAGGGAAAAGTTCTCATTTATAAATAGTCTTTTAAGGTAAATATAAATAATTTTTATTTCTTATATTCACACATTAAATGAAAAATAAAATTATAAAATTAAATATATAGTTTTATATGTAAAAACAGTAAAGAGGTGAACTTACTTGAAGACTTTAAATAACAAATATTCTATTAATAGATCTATAGATATTAATGAAAATTTTTATATATATAAGGTTATCAATATGCTTAATAATGAAATATATAGTTTATATATTTTTCAAGATAATGTTGAATATGAAAATTGTAGAGAATATTTATTAAGTAAGTTTAAGACAATAAAAAATTTAAATTTTGCAAATGTAGTTAATATATTAGATATAGAAGTAATAAAAAATATAGATGGAATAAATTTAGATAAACTAAACTATGGGTATGTAACGGAATATATAGATACTACAATAGACACTCAATCTTACTTTAATAAATTGTCATTTAATAAAAAATTAGATATCTTTATGGAATTATGTGCAGCAGTTAATACGTTAAATATTAAAGGATATATATTTGATGAACTAAACATTAAGGATATCAATATAGTGAAAGATAAAAGTAATAAAGAAACTATAAAAATAAAAAATTTATTAGAATATGAAATAAGTAAATTTAGAGAAAATAATTTATTAGGGGTTAAGTCATTACCTTATCCTTATAACATTGAAAAGTTAGAAGATCAATCAAGCCAAAAGGATAATATAAAGGACATATTATATTTATTTAAGCACCTATTTAATGATGTTGAGTTAAAGGAATATTTTAAGGAGAATAATTCTATAGACAAGATATTATCATTTAATAAATCTCCTAAAATAACTGATTTTATTAAATATATAAATAAAAAATTAAATAAGAATTATAGCATATTTATATTTGAAGCATTGGATAAAGTTGAGACTAATTTGGATATAATTGGAATGGAAGATGAGATAAAGAAGTTAGAATTAGGGTTTAAGTATATAACTGAAAATAAATTTAAGTATAAAATAGTATGTTTTAAAGGGGAACAAGGCAACGGGAAGAGCACAACTTTAAGAGAAATCAAACGAAAGATATGTAGTAAATATATTGGCAATAAGAGAGAAAATTCATACTTAATAATAGATAATCTAAGTTCTAATAATAACTTTATTTCTACTATTAGAAATATATATAACAATTTAGAGAAGTATTTAAAAGATAAATATGGATTGTATTTAGAAAAATTTATAGACATGATTTCTGAAGAAAAAGTAATTAATGATGAAAATACTCTTAAAATTATTAATAGAGTTTGTACTCTTTTGCATGAATATACTTTAAATAATATGCTAATTATTATAATAGATGATATTGAAAAAACCAGTGAAGTATTTAAATTGTTTTTTAAATATATGTGCTTATTAAGAAAGAAATTAGAAAATATAATGATTATAATATCTACTAATGAAGAAGATCTTGACTCTAAAATGATTGAATATATGAAATCTATTAAATCATTACCAAATTATGAAGAAGTTACAGTTAATTATTTCAATAATTATAATACTAGTAAAATGGTAAAGAATATGTTGAACTGTCATAAGAGTATAGGTGAACTATGTATGAAAATATATTCTGAAACTTTAGGAAAGCCACAATTTATTAGCAAAACCATAGAGGAGCTATATAAAGATGGAATTATATATTTGTCTAGAGACGATGGAAGATGGCGAAGTAAGATTAATGTAAATAACATTGTTATTCCTAAAGGAGTAGAAAAAATATTAGAAAATAAAATATTAAATTTAAATAATGAAGAACTTGAAATATTGGAAAGGTTATCAATATTTCAAATGCCATTATCAGAAACTTTGATATTTTCATATGTAATTTTAGATAATAAAAGAAAAAATATATATTATAAATTAAAGAATGATAGATTCTTAATTGATAAAATAAGTGATTCGGGTGTGAGGGTAGATTTTTATAATGATTTAGTAAAAAAAATAATTTATTCTAAAATGCCTAAAGAAAAAAGTTTAACAATGCATAATGATTCTTGTTATTTTTTGGAAAAAATATTAAAAAATACGCAAGAATATTTGGATGAATATTTAAACCAACTAGAAAAATCTAATCAAAAAGAAAAATTAATAAAATATAGTTTAAAATGTGGAAAAAAGTTTGACGATTATGGAGACACTTTTAAATCTATATACTATTATAAAAAAGCATTAAACTATGCTGAGTGTAATGAAAAAACAAAAATTGCAATAAGTATTGGAAAGTTGAATGAAAAAGTTGGAAAAGATAAAGAAGCATATAATTATTTTAATAAAGCTAATATATATGCTGTTAATAACAATGAAAAAGAGCTACAAATATACGTACTTCTTAGGATGATAATAATAACCTCAAAAGAGTATAAGCCAATAGATTTAACTTATCCATTAAAAGTAGTAAAAAAATTTTTAAATAATACAGATTACCCAAAAGGAGAAGCATATTATTATTATGCACTTGCATTAGTAGCTAAAATAGAGAGAAAAAAAGCTTTATCAGTAAAATATATAGAAAAAGTTTTTGAGATTTGTAAAAATAATAATATTACAGTAGGTGTATATGCTTGTGCAAAATTATTACTCAGCAGTATATTTATTTCTGAAGGAAAGTATAGCGAAGCTAAAAAGTTACTTAATGAATCTATGAGCATATTTAAAATGGAAAATAATTATGCAGGATTATTAACTGCTAAAATAAACTGTGAAATTATTAATAAGGAAATTGGAAAAAATATAGATAATATTTTAAAAAACCTTATAGATATTAGAAAATTAAGTATTAAATATAAGGTTTATAAAAAAGAAGTTTTAAGTTTAATACACATAGCTAAAATGAATATAGAAGTATTTAAATATAATAAAGCTAGTGAAAATTTATTGATGGCATTAGAAATTGCACGAGAAAATGAATTAGATAAATATATTCTTAGAATTTGTACTCTGTTATGTTGGGTATACTGTAGATTAGGAAAAATAAAATTAGCATCTAATTACTATGAGTTAATTTCTGAGTTAAAAAAAGGAATACAAGTATCAGAATTGGACATGCTTACTATAAAATCTACAGAAGCTTTGTACAATTCTATAATATATAATTTTAAACATGCATTTAAAGAATTAAGTGTAATTAATGAAATAATGAATGATTACAAAGGGACTGAGTTTAGTAAAATAAAGAGCCAATATTATCAATTATGTATTATTAATTGCAAAAATGAAAAAGACGTAAAAAGAAATTTCGAATTATTAAAGAATGAATTGATTGAATTAAGCAATCCTGTTATTAAAGAAGAAATGTTAATAGGTAGTGTGATAAGCATATTATTTTTAGGATATAAAGAATTAGCAAAAGAATTATTTTTTAACATAGAAAAATGTCCAAAAGAATATGATAATCGATTAGGATATATTTTTTTAGATTTATATTTCTCAAAAGATAATGATTATAATACTGTAATTAAGAATTCTTTAAAAATAATCAAGGTTAGTAGAAATCAAGAAGTAAAGGCAATGGTATATTTTTCTATAGCTGAAAAGTATAAAAGTAAAAAATATAATGAATTAGCCATAAATTATTATTATGAATCTATAAATATATTTATAAATATAATAAACTCATTACCTGAAAAAGATAAGCTGCAATATATTAATAATAGTATGTTTTTAGTTGTTTACAATAAGTTTAGAAAAACATTAGAAGAAAATATAGGGGAAAAATTAAATTTAAAAAAATTAGATTATATAAATGATGATTTTAAAATAAATGAATTAATAGATGAATTAAAAATTAGTAAATTGTTATTAAATAAAAAATTCTTTGAGATTATGCAAGAACATTATAGTAATCGTTATTATAATTTGGAAAGAAATATATATGAAATATTAGATGAGTTTTCAAACAATATAGTAAGGAATTTAGAAAAGTTATTAAAATATATTGCAAGGATAACCCTATCAGATAAAGCATTACTTACAATTGAAAATAATTTTGGAGAAAATGAAGTTATATGTGAATATAGAATAAAAGATAAAAAAGAAATTTTGAAATATTTTTCATTAAAAGTAAATCCTAACAAAGAAAT
Source organism: uncultured Clostridium sp. (assembly GCF_963527835.1). GTDB lineage: Bacteria > Bacillota > Clostridia > Clostridiales > Clostridiaceae > Clostridium. Next base: position 93,580 of record NZ_CAURTC010000003.1, read on the forward strand.
AGTGATTATATCTAATGATTGTAATAATAAAAGTAAAATGAATTATGAAATGCTTAGAGATGGAATACAAGCATGTATGTATATAAAGTTTAGAAATAGAAGAAAATTTATTACTAACAATGAATGTATTAATGGAAATCTTATATTAATATCAAATAATGCTATAAACAATATAAATTCTAATTCTGAAATTAAGGTTAAAAAATTAATGCCTTTTGTAATGTTTTTGTTAGATCAATATAAGTTAATGATAAGTTCTACTTTGGACAAACTTACAGGCGTTTATAATAGAAAATATCTTGAAAAAGCCTTTTGTGACTTAATAGATCACTCTTATTCAAATGGAAGAGCATTTTCACTAATTATTTTTGATATAGATGATTTTAAAGGGGTAAATGATAGATATGGTCATCAAACAGGAGATGAAGTTTTAATAAAACTAACACAGGAAGTTAAAAATTGCTTATCGAAAGAAGACGTATTTGTGAGATATGGAGGAGAAGAATTTATTATACTTTTACCTGATAAAAGTGAAGAGGAAGCATATTTGTTTTCAGAAGAAATAAGAAATAAAGTTGAATGTGCTAAAATTTTGGGTGAAAAAAGAAAAGTAACTATTAGTTTAGGAATATCAGTTTATTTAAAACACTCTTCAAATTCAGAAGATTTAATAAAGATGGCTGATCAAGCACTATATATATCTAAAGCTCAGGGAAAAAATAAGACAACTATATGGAATGATAATATTTATGTATTAAGTAATAATGCAAATGCATCTAAAGGGATATTACCATTTAAATATAATAAAGATAATAATTTAGTTCCACTAATAAAAGATGTACTTGAATTATTAACAAATAAAAGTAGTAAAGAAGATAAAATATATAAATTTCTTTCAAAAATAATTCAAATAACTGGTTCGGAATTTGCTACAGCATTCATTGTAAAAAATAATAAAATAACAAGCATTTATAATGAAAAATTTCAAGAAGGTAAAATTAATTATAGAGAAAAATTTAACATGAATTTAATAGAAGAAGTTATTAACAATAGTAAGGGATATTATTTAATAGACTGGGATAATTCATATGTGGATGAACCTTTTAATATATATGATTGGAAATCATTATGCATAGTACCAATAATATATAATGGCAAAGTGATAGGCATTATATATGTTTCTATTTCAGTGAATACAAGGGAATATACACAGGAGGATTTATCTTTGATAAATTATTTGGGTCAACTTATGATACCGTTATTTTGTTAATATAATAATAATTGTTATTTGATAAGTAAATTAAAATTTCTTAAAATCTAAATATCTAAAGTCATTAGCACATAAAATATTTCTGAATCATATTCTAGTATTGTATAGAAATAAGAAAGGAAAGTTTTTATGGTTAAGGATATGAATAGTGATAAGAATAATATGCATATAAATTTATCAACTTCTGGTGAAAAAATAAAGTATTATGATTATGATGATGATACTTGTGTATTTGAAATTTTAGATGATGAATCTAATTTTGACAATATAGATATTGATCCATTAGAAAATAATTTAAATTCAATGGAAAACTATAATATTGAGAGTGAGAATCCGATTAATAACATTAAATCTTCTTTTGGCAATATAGATATGGAATATGATCCATTAGAAAATAATTTAAATTCAATGGAAAATTATAATATTGAGAGTGAAAATCTGATTAACAATATTAAATCTTCTTTTGACAATATAGATATGGAATATGATCCATTAGAAAATGATTTAAATTCAATGGAAAACTGTAATATTGAGAGTCAGAATTCAATTAACAATATTAAATCTTCTTTTGAAAGCTGTAAATCAGATATGCAAGAATATCATACATCAAATAATTCAGAATTTAATGCATTTAATTATTACAATAATTCTTGTAGAAAAGTTAAGGGGGAGATAGTAGTTATATCTGCTATAAACTGTGGTAGTAAAAATGAATATTTAGAGGGAGTAAAAATAAATTTATACAAACTTAATGGTGTATGTCCGGTATTTATTGAATCTTGTTTAACTAACAGGCAAGGAAAAGCAGTATTTATTAATTTACCCGAAGGGTGCTATAGAGTAATAGCAATTGTTAATAAGAATTATTTTGAAAAACCTAAGTATGTTAATTGGAATGAAGTAAATATAAATAGAGAAAATACTAATGCTAAAGTTTTGGTTATGAACAATTTAAAAAAGAATTGTAGAAATAATTTTAGATATAGATAATTTCTATATTTCAAAAGATTGATAGGATTTTTACCTTATCAATCTTTTGCTATTTATATAATAATATTTTATAATCATATAAGCAAATAAAGTCCGAATAGCTTATATGCTCTTCGAGATATTTTAAGTAGGTGGTTATATGGAAAAATACATATTAAAAATAAAAAAGATTAGTGAAAAAGCAGTGGTACCTAATTATGCACATGAAGGAGATGCTGGATTAGACTTATATTCAGTAGAAGAATTGTTATTAGAAGCAGGAGAGAGAGCATTAATTCATACAGGAATACAAATAGAACTTCCTAAAAATACAGAGGCTCAAATTAGACCAAGAAGTGGTTTAGCATTAAAACATGGAATTACTACTTTAAATTCACCAGGAACAATAGACGAAGGCTATAGAGGTGAAATTGGTGTTATTTTGATAAACCATAGCAAAGAAAGTTTTAAAATAGAAGAGGGCATGAAAATAGCTCAAATGGTTGTAAAACCTATACTTAATGTTCAAATAGAAGAAGTTAATGAATTAAGTGATTCTGAAAGAAAAGCAAATGGATTTGGGTCTTCAGGATTAAGATAATATAACAAAAACAGCTTTAAGAAGCTGTAGTTACTATATTATTTCTAAAATATATAGTTTTAAGAAATCTATGTTTTAAATATGTGTTGATATATGCAATAGGCAAAGTGACAGTGTAATTGGACTATACTCATTTTTAGTATTCTTAAATTCAATTACTCAGTCTACTTTGCTTATGCATATATCAACACTCTACTAAAACATAGTCTTTTTTAGTTTGATTCATTTAATTCTTCCCATTCTTCGTAAAGTCCTTGAATTAGGATTTCTTTAGCTTTAATTTCTTTATTAACTCTTTCACTTTCAGATGGAACAGAATAGATCTCTTCTTTGCATAAATCTTCTTGAAGCATTAATAAATCTTCTTCATTTTTATTTATAGTTTCTTCAAGAGATTTTATTTTATTTTGAATAGCCTTAGCTTCTTTATCTAAAGCTTTCTTTTTCTTTTTTTCTGTATTTAATTGAGTCTTTGTTTTTGATGAATCATGTTCATCATAACTTTCAAATCTTAAAGGATTTTTTTTCTTTTCTGTATAATAACTATAATTCCCTAAATAATTCACAACTCCATTTTCAGTTAACTCTAATATTCTATTTATAACTTTGTTCAAAAAGTATCTGTCATGAGATATTACTAGTAATGAGCCATCATAACTTAGAATAGCATCTTCTAGAGCTTCTCTAGATGGAATATCTAAGTGATTAGTAGGTTCATCTAATAATAATAAATTAGCTTTTGATAAAATAAGTTTTAATAAATTAATTCTACACTTTTCTCCACCACTTAGTTTATCAATTTTCTTAAAAACATCATCCCCAGTAAATAAAAAAGAAGCAAGAACATTTCTAATTTGTGTAGTAGTTAGTTCGGGAAAATCACCCCAAACCTCATCTATTATTGTTTTATCAAGATTAAGGTTTGATTGTTCTTGATCATAATATCCAACGTTAACATTTGTACCTAGAACTTTAATACCACCATCACTTTTAACTTTATCCATTATTATGTTAAATAAAGTTGTTTTACCTCGACCATTTTCACCGATTAAAGCAATTTTTTCTCCACGTTTTAAATCAACTGAAAGATTAGAAAATAATTTTTTCTCACCATAAGATTTAGATAGATTTTCAATATGTAATACGTCAAATCCACTTTTTATAGATGTCTCAAATTTTATTTTAGAAGCAGATTTTTCAACATCAGGAGCATGCAATAGGTCAATTCTATCAAGAGCTTTTTCTCTGCTTTCAGCAGCTTTAATACTTTTTTCTCGATTAAATGATCTAAATTTTTCGATAATAGCCTCTTGCCTTTTAATTTCAGCTTGTTGAATGTTATAAGCTTTTAATTTACTTTCATAATCTTTTTCTTTTAATTCTAAATATTTAGTATATGGCGCATTATAGCAATTAACATGACCATTTATAACTTGAAAAGTTATATTAGTAACAGAATCTAAGAAATATCTATCATGTGAAATTATAAGAACTGTTCCTTTATAGCTTTTTAAGTATTCTTCAAGCCATTCAATTGCATCTAAATCTAAATGATTTGTGGGCTCATCTAGTAGTAGTATATCAGGTTTTAAAAGTAATAGCTTACATAAAGCTACTCTAGTTTTCTGTCCACCACTAAGTGTTGAAATAACTTTGTTAAAATCATTTTCATTAAATCCCAAACCTTTAACTATACGAGATATTTCACCTTTATATGTATATCCACCTCTGTTTTCATATAAATCTTGAGCAGTAGTATAGTCTTTTATTATTTTTTCATGATAAGCAGCATTTTTTTCATCATAAGGCTCACCCATTTTTATTTGTAAATTAGAAATTTTATTTTCTAGTTGTATAAGCTCATTAAATACGGTCAACATTTCATCATAAAGAGTAACTTCAGAATTTAAGTTTAAATGTTGAGATAAATAGCCTATAGATTTATTTTTATCTATATAAATATCGCCTGCATCTTGAAGGATTTCTTTAGAAAGTATTTTGAATAGAGTAGATTTACCTTCTCCATTTGACCCAATTATACCAACCTTATCTCCATCATTAACAGAAAAAGTTACTTCTTTTAAGATATCATCTATTCCATAACTTTTACTTATATCTTTACAACTTAAGACAATCATTATTTATCCTCCAATGTTTTATTGTTATAATTAAATATATATTATATAATTATACTATTTTATAATAGGTATATCAATTTAAGGAATAATCTTTGGAGGAATTATAAATGAACTTATATGACGAAAAGATTGATAAGGTTAGTGCTAAGAAGCAATTAAAGGAAAAACAGTTATTTGATTCAGCCTATGAGCTGTTTTTAACACAAGGAATTGAAAAAACATCTATAAGCGATATTGTAAATAAAGCTGGAATAGCAAAGGGTACATTTTATTTATATTTTAATGATAAACATGATCTTTTAAATAAACTTATATTAAAAAAGAGCAACAAGTTATTAAAAGACGCTTTGAATGAGACAACTAATAACTCAATAGAAGATTTTTCAGAAAGAGTTTTATTTTTTATAAATTACATAATAGAAAATTTAAAACATAATAAGTTACTTCTTAAAATTATAAATAAAAATATTTCTTGGGGATTATATAGAAAAAATATATTAAAGCCTGAGGAGTATGAGAATGTAAATAAAGTAGTAGATAATTTTATAAAAAATCTAGTTAATGCGGGTATGTCAGAAGAAGAGGCTGAGATGACTTTATTTATGATAATAGAATTAGTAGGAAGTGTATGTTTTACAACGATAATATTTAAAGAGCCTACGGATATAGATACTATTAAACCTATTTTATTTAAAAAAATTCTAGCGATGATAAAGGTTTAAAAGTTAATCTTTGTTTTAATACTATGTTCTTAAGTTCAATTACTATGATCAGCTTTGTTTATGTATATATAAGCAAATTGCTAAATTAGAGCCTAAAATTAAAATACCTATCCTAATATATATTAAGATAGGTATTACTTATAAGATTACTTTTTTCTGTAAGCATCTTTAGTTAGTATATATCCTATTCTAGGAGTGTCATTAAAGAGTCCTACGATATAAATTGTTATGAACATATTTTTGTCTAATTCAATATTGCTTATAAATTTGCTGAAATTATTTTTATCTGATACAACAAAATTATATATTCCAGGAGATACGGGATAATAATCTGTTGGCTCTAAGTAAGGAATTTCATCAAATAAAAGTGGTCCATCTGGTAATGACAAAGACATATTAGATGAGTTTGGTGAAAGATTAATAAATCTTACATATGATAATAGAGGATTGGCTTCTAACTCACCATCATCTAGTTTAAATAATGATACTACTTTATTTTCATAATTTATATTTATAGTTGAATAAGAAAGTGGTAATATTTCTATTGTTTCAGATAGTAGAGGTTTATCAGTAGTATAAGCTTTAAACAATTTAATATCATATTTACCAGGGGAAACAGTTATATAATCTGAAATTTGTGCAAATGAAAGATTGGAATATAGTAATTTATCATTAGCATAGATATCTACACTTATAGATTCAGGAAGAGCATGCAGAAATCTAACGTTTGATTTTATATCTGGAAATGAATTTCTAAATAAAAACATAAAATTTCACCTACCTATCCTTACAGTATTGTAATGATAATTTTATTATCCTTTTAATCATTACTCTAGCTATTGGATAAGGAATTCCATAAACTGAAAGAGTAGTTAATATATTAGGGTTTTTTTCTTCAATTTTTAAATAAATTCTATTAACATCATTATCAGCATTAATTCTTTCTAAATCCTCGCTTTCATTTAAATCTAAATCAAATCCTCTAAGCATTTTATCAGGAGTTAATTCATTTGAAGTATCTTTTTTCATAACATCACTTTTTTTATTACAATTTTTATTTAGTTCGTTAATATAGCAATATAGTTGTGATTGCATAGTTTCATCTGGAAATAAATCTGAAGAATTAATATCACCTCTAAAATCGAAATTAAAATTATTATCAGGCTCACCATCAAAGAGAGAATTATTAGCTTTAAAAAAGGGTGTCAATGATGATTGATTACAGCGAAAATTAAAATTGTTTTGTAATGGGACAAAACTATAATCAAAATCATTATTACATTCAATATTCATATATTTTTTATCTGGTTTCATTTTTCTACGATACCTCCATATATTTTCTTAATAACTATATGACTATAAAAGACTATTTGTTACACTTTATAATATGAATTCATATACATATATATTACCTATTTAACTATATTTCATGGTGACACAATAAAAGCCACATATGAATAGGATATATTGGAGGAGATGTATATGAGGATAAAAAATGAGGAGAACATTAGGGATTTATTTCTTGGAATAGATGAAAAAGTTTATGATTATAAAGGTAATGGCATAAATTCAATAAATTTTGATAATGCAGCAACTACACCTACTTTTAAATCTAATTTTTCATATATGAAAAAACTAAGTAAAACTTACGCATCCATAGGTAGAGGTACAGGGCAAAAAGCAGAAATAACTACCGAATTATATTATGAATCAAAAAGATTTTTAATGGATTTTTTTCATATAAAGAATAGTGACAAATATATTGTGATTTATGTTAACAATACAACGGAAGCCCTAAATAAACTTGCTAAAACCTTATTAAAAGAAGATGATGAAATTGTTCTTATATCAAGAATGGAACATCATTCAAATGATTTACCTTGGAGAAATAGGGGGAAAGTTGATTATATAGAAGTTAATAAAGAGGGAAGATTAAAACTTGAAGAGTTGGAAGAAAAGTTAAAGAATAATCTTGGAAAAATAAAATATGTATCCCTAACTGGTGCATCTAATGTAACTGGATATATAAACAATATTCATGAAATAGCCAAAATAGTTCATCAATATGGTGCTAAATTAATAGTAGATGCAGCTCAACTTGTAGCTCATAAAAAAATTAGTATTAGCGGAAATTCAAAAGAAGAGGATATAGACTTTTTAGTATTTTCTTCTCATAAAATATATTCCCCATTTGGAATAGGTGTAATAATAGGCTTAAAAGAAGATTTTATAAATTCTCTTCCAGATTATTCAGGTGGAGGAACAGTAGAGTTGGTTTTAGATAACGAATTAACTTATCTTAAGCCGCCAGAAAAAAATGAAGCAGGAACTCCAAATTTTTTAGGAGTAATGTCTTTAATAAATTCATTAAGAGAATTAAGGAATATAGGATATCAATTTATTGAACAACATGAGAAAGTTCTTTTAAAGAGAATGTTGCAAGGCCTTGAAAGCATTCCACAAATAATTAATTACGGTGATACCTTTAATATTTATGATAGGCTTGGAATAACTGTTTTTAATATAAATGAATTTTATGACAAGGAAGTAGCTGAAATATTAGCTAAGAGACATGGAATAGCAGTAAGGCATGGATGGTTTTGTGCACATCCTTATTGTAGAAGGCTTATGGGAATAAGCGAGGAAGAAGCAAGTTATTTTTTAAATGATGAAACAAAAAGAATGCCAGGAATGGTTAGAGTAAGTTTTGCAGTATATAATACAGAAAAGGAAATAGATTTCTTTTTAAATACAGTAGAAGATATTGCAAGAGGAAAGTTAACTTTATAAATAATGAACTTTTAGATATATTCTAAAAGTTCATTATTTAGATAATATGAAATCTTGGTTATATTAAATTTTTATAGTAAGAGAGTTATTAGTTTGAGTTTAATAACTCTTTTACTCAGTTAAACATAATTAGATGTTAAAAACTTTATATTGTGGTAAGTTATTTTCTATTTTTAAATTAGGAATATTTTTTACTAATGGTGAAAAATACTCATAAGCCTCTTCTTTTAAAAAGTTTCCATACTCATTAATCCATTCAGAAGGGAAGTACCTAACATTATTAGCTACTTTATCAGCATCTACTAAGAAGTAAGATGATTTATAGTCTTTAAAATCTTCACGTTTTATAGCAACCATTTTACCACTTTCATTATTTACTGCACTTTGTAAAGCTACATAACCAACATCATAAGCTTCATTTAAATCAGAATCAGATGCAGAGTGCATTGCACAACGTTGTAAAATTCCTAGTTCTAAAGCTTTTACTCTTTTAGTTATACCGGCATCAAGAATTAAATTTCTTAGATACTGGCTAACACCACCTAATTGAGCATGTCCGAAATTATCGTTAGAAACACATTGGAACTCAGATATAAATTTACCAGTTTCATCTTTAATGCCTTCAGATACAACAATATATACTTTATTTTGTTCTTTAAATTTTTCTCTAACATCATTTATAAATTGATATTTATCAAAAGCAGTTTCAGGAAGATAAATAAAATCAGCAACAGGCTTGTTATCTATTCTTGCTATGCAAGCTGATGCTGCTAGCCAACCTGTGTCTCGTCCCATAGTTTCTAATATAAATATACCATTGTTAATATAGACTGAAGAATCAAGATAGGTTTCTAATACGGATGTTGTAATGAATTTTGCAGCACTACCAAAACCAGGTGTGTGATCAGTAAACATTAAATCATTGTCAATTGTTTTAGGAATACCAATAAAGTTTATATCAATATTATTTTTTTTAGAATAAGCAGAAAGTTTAGCAATTGTATCCATAGAATCATTTCCACCAATATAAAAAAATGAAGTGATATCATATTGTTTTAATATTTCTATTAGTTTTTCATATTCATCACAAAAATTATCGGGATTTTGTAATTTATATCTACAAGATCCTAACCCAGAAGATGGTGTATATCTAAAAGTTTGTAAATCTTCCTCATTAATTAGGGTAAGATCAATTATATTTTTATTTAAAATTCCTTCAATACCATTTAAGCCACCATAGACTTTATCAAAAATTTTAAGTGACTTATTAGCGTGTATTAATCCTACTACACTAGAATTAATAACAGAAGTTGGACCACCAGATTGTGCAATAATACAATTAGACATAAAAACGCTCCTTTTTAAAACATAACAGTATAAATGTGATATACTATTTGCTTATTAATAATACTCTATTTAATAATATACAACAAAAAGTACATTAAATAAATAGTTTTTTTGCTAAATATTAAATTAATTAATTATCTTTGCATATATTTTCAGTTTCATAATAATTATTATTATAGATACTAATTTTATAGATATAAGGAAAGTGATGATTATGAGTTCGAGTGAAGTTATATTAATAGGAATTATATTAGCTATGGATGCGTTTGGTGTAACACTGAGTATAGGATTAAATTCAATACTTACTTACAAAAATAAAATGAAATTTATATTGTCCTTTGCTTTTTTTCAGTTTTTGTTTACTTATATTGGAGGAACTGCAGGATACTTATTTGATGTTTATATTGTAAATATATCTTCCTTGGCAGGTGGAATAATACTTTTTGTTATAGGCATGCTCATGATATTAGATGGATTAAAGAGTGAAAAAAATGATGTATTAGAGAGAAATAGTACTTGCATAATATTAGGGATATCTGTAAGCATAGATGCTTTAGTTGTTGGATTTACTACTCTTCATAATTTAAATAATGCGTTACTTCTTACATTAGATTCTTTGCTGATAGGACTTATAACGCTGGTAATATGTTTTAGTGGATTATTTTTATGCAAATACATAAGAAGAATTAATTTTATAAGTAAATATGCTGATTTTTTAGCTGGAATCATATTAATATTATTTGGATTAAAAATGGTATTCTTTTAGTATAGTTCTTTAACGATCATGTGTTATAATAAACTTAAGAATGTTTATTAGGGGATAGACTAATGGATTTAAAAGAATTTTTAAAAAATAAAAATATAAAAGTAACAAAAGGAAGAGTTGAGATACTAGAAATATTAAGAATTTCTAATAATAGTTTGAGTGCGGAAAAGATATATCAAATATGCAAGTGTGATAATATAAATATTAATTTAAGTACTATTTATAGAACATTAGAATTATTTGAGGAAAAAGATATAATTGATAAAATTGTCCTTGAAGATGGTGTGTTTTCTTATAAATTAAAGAAGAAGACTCATATGCATTTTTTAAAATGTAATATTTGTAATAAAGAAGTTGAGATTCCATGTCCTATGATTCAAATACAAGAAATTGTAGAAAATAAGACTGGATTCACATTGACAGAACATAACCTTATTCTTAAGGGTGTATGCCAAGAATGTAAGAAGAATAAGTAAAACAGAGATAAAGCAAAATATAAAGTGCTAAATAAGAAGTTATTTTTATAAATAAATCCTTATTTAGCACTTTTTATTATCTATATTTTAAATAAAAGCTGATACTTTAGTATAAGGGGATAATGGAATTAAAATTCTGTACACTAACTTCAGATTATAATATCAACATGTTAAAAAACAGAACATTTATCAATGATTTTTATTAGATGTAAATATTAAAGTTAATACTAGCATTATTACTGAAGTTAAAGCAATTGTTCCTCCAGGAGCACTATTAAGATAGTATGATAAAACTAAACCTAATATAACATCTATTAATCCAAAGATTATAGAAAAAATCAGTGTTTTATTAAAGCCTTTTTTTAATTGCATAGCAGTTGCTACAGGAACTACCATTATTGATGAAACAACTAAAATACCCATTATTTGAATAGAAAGAGATATAGTTGCACCAACTAATAATGTAAATATGTAATTTATAAGTTTAACATTTATTCCAACAGTTTTAGCGCCGTTTTCATCAAATGTTACATATATTAATTTATTATAAATTATAAGTAAAAGTATTATACAAATGGCACCAATCAATGAAATTAATAAAATATCAGATCTTGTTACCGTTAATATACTACCAAATAAAAAGGAATCTACTTTAGCAACAGCTTTACCGCTACTGACTAATATAATTGCAATACCTAAACTTAAGGTCAATACAATAGACATAACTAATTCAGAATATTTTTTATAATAATCTCTTAAGAATTCTATTATTATTGCACAAAGTGACGTAAATAAAAAAGCAGTAATTATTGGATTGGTTCCTATTACGAGTCCAATAGCTACTCCAGCAAAGGAAGAATGTGATAATGTATCTCCAATCATAGAATTTCTTCTAAGAACAATAAATAGACCAATAAATGGACAAAGTATTGCTACTATAATTCCAGCCATAAAGGCATTTTGCATAAAACTTAATTCAAACATATATAATTACCTTTCTAAAATTAATAAAATAGTTACATTGCGCAAGACTTATGATGTTCATATTCAAGATAATTAATAAATTCTTTTTTAGTATATAAAGTAAGAATACCACTATTAACTTTTAAAATATGAGTAGAATACTTAAGTGCAACATCTGTATTATGTTCAACAGATATAATTGTTTTATTTAAATCTTCATTTAAACTTTTTAATAAAGGATAAATTTCACTTTGGCTCTTTTCATCAACTCCGGTTGAAGGTTCATCTAATATTATTAAATCAGGATTACCTATAAGAGCTTTTGCAATAAATATTCTTTGTTGTTGTCCTCCAGATAAATTTCCAATTAATGAATTTTTAAAATTTTTCATATTAACTTTATTTAATACGTCATCTATTTCAGTAGTTTTTTTAATTCCCATAGTTTTCGCATGCATTGATAACAACTCTTTTACTGTTATAGGAAATTGAGAATTAAAATTATCTAATCTTTGAGGAACATAGGAAATTTTATTGAAATCTAAAGTTATTGAACCTGATGTTGGTTTTAATAATCCAATTACTAATTTTATAAAAGTACTTTTACAACTACCATTTTCACCTAGTATTGATAAGTAAACACCACCTGGTATATCAAGTGTAATATTGTTTAATAAGAGTTCGGACTTGTTTGTATATGAAAATGATAAATCTTTTATTTTTATCAAAAAATAATCAGCTCCTTAAAAATAATATATTTAGGCATTATATAATATAATACCTAAATATATTATATACTTAGTTGCAAATTGTTTGCAACTATTACTAATTATATACTTCATCTAATACCCAAAAATTACTTTTATCTTTTTTAAAGTTTCCTTTTAAAATTGTTTTTTTATGAGGTTCTTCTTTTGATAATCCGGAAGCTTCTACAAGAGCATTTTCTCCATCAGAATAAATTAATGACATTTCTTGAACTCTAAGAAGCTTATCTTTTTTATCAAAGCCGTTAGTAAAATAATGTTCAACAGAATAAGCTAAATCAGCACATCTTTTTTGAACATATATTTCTTTTGTAATAATAAAAGAAGAAAGAACTACGGTAATTAAAATTAAAAATGTACATATATAACGTTTTAAAATAGTTCTTTTTTTTCTTTTCTTTACCTTTTGTTTCTTATATTGATTTAAATCAATTGTATTATTTTTTTTTACATTTCTACTATAAAACTCCTGCCTCTCCATAAGCACCTCCTATAATGTCTTTAATATGTTTTGGAAATTGAAAAAAATTCTAATAATGCAAACTAAAGGTTAACATAATATAAAATGTTGTAAGTAAATATTACCATATATTTACAAATGTTTAAATATTTTTTTATACATAAAATGGAAAAATATAATAAATAGAAGCAATTCTATTGCTTATTAAGATAAAATATACTTATAATGTATTTAGGCACAATCAAAAAAATAACAAGTCCATTTGCCAGCCTATTTTTCATCATGCTGCGTCGTCAAATTGACCTAATAGGCACGCTATGAGGTCAATTCATCTTCTTGCCTGATGAAAAATATCCATTGCAACTTTGGACTTATTATTTATTTTCATGTGCCTTATTATAAATGAACAAATATTTAAAAGGATGGTGCTGAATTATGGAATTTTCAAGTTTAGTTTTAATAGAGAAAGATAGTGAAACAGGATTTATAAAAAAAGAGTTAGGAAGTTTTGAAGTAAGTGAAGGTGGATTATTTGTTAAAAAGTTTTATGTATTAGATGGAATTGTACATATGTATTTTGATACTAATAAAAATGTAGAAGAATGGGAATATTCAGCTATATATGATTTATTTAATACAGAAAGATTTACTGAAAAGGGATATGAAATAGAAGAAGACTTAGATGAATATGATCCAACATATGTTATAAAATTTAAATATGAAGATGATTTTGATTTTATTAAAGAAAAAGTACACGAATGTATAACATTAATACAGGAAGAAATGAATAATGTATGGGAAAATATCAAAGATAAGAAAGAAGAATATATTTAAAATCTCAAAATATTTACTATTATAATTTAAATAGGAGGTAAATTAATGGAAGAATTAAAAAAGAGAGAAGAAATTGAATCCAAATTTAAATGGAAAGTAGAAAAAATATATAAAAATATTGATGAGTGGGAAAAAGAATTTAATGCTCTAAGAAAAGAAGCACATAGCTTAAAAGACTTTTCAGGTAAATTAAATCGTGGAGAAAGTATATTAGAATATTTAAAGTTGAGTGAAGAAATATCAAGAAAGGCAGAAAAATTATATATATATGCTCATTTAAAATCTGATGAAGATACTTCAAATGCAACATATCAAAGTTTAATGAGCAAAATCGATATATATATGGCTGAGTTTGCAGGTTATACAGCTTACTTTGTTCCAGAAATATTGAGCTTAGATGATGGCTTTATAGCAAAAGAAATAGAAAGATTAGATGAATTAAAACCATATAAATTTTTATTTGAAGATATATTAAAAGAAAAACCACATGTATTATTAAAAGAAATGGAAGAACTTTTAGCTCAAGCCTCTGATTGCTTAGATGCACCATCAGCTATCCATAATATTTTAACTAATGCAGATATGACATTTGGAAAGATAAAAAATGAAGATGGAAAAGATGTAGAATTAACAGAGGGAAATTATTCTTCTTTTATAAGAAGTAAAAATAGGGGACTTAGAAAAAGAGCATTTGAACAGTTATTTGGTGAATATGAAAAACTTCAAAATACATTAGCCACATCTCTAACTTGTTCAATTAAAAATTTTAATTTTAGCAGCAAAATAAGAAAGTATAATTGTGCTTTAGAAGCTTCACTTAAACCTAATAATATACCTTTAGAAGTATATAAAAATGCTGTAAAAGTTATAAATGATAATTTAGACTCTCTTCATAGATATGTAAATGTAAAAAAGAAACTGTTAGGTTTAGATGAAATTCATATGTATGATTTATATGTTCCAGTTATTGAAACACCAAAAGAAAAAATAGAATTTAATGATGGTGTAGATATAGTATTAGATGCATTAAAGCCATTAGGTGATGAATATTTAAGTATATTTAATAGTGGTATAGAAGATGGATGGATAGATATATACGAAAATAAGGGTAAAAAAGGTGGAGCATATTCATGGGGTGGATATGATACAATGCCTTATGTATTATTAAATTACAATAATGAACTTGGTGATGTATCTACATTAGCTCATGAAATGGGTCACTCAATTCATTCATATTATTCAAGAAAAGAACAACCGTACTATTATGCAGGATATACTTTATTCTGTGCAGAAGTTGCATCTACTACAAATGAATCAATACTTATTCATTATTTAATAGATAAAGAAAAAGATGAAAATAAAAAACTTTATTTAATAAATCAGGAATTGGAGCAGATAAGAACTACTGTATTTAGACAATTAATGTTTGCAGAATTTGAATTATATACACATGAGACTTTAGAAAAAGGAACTCCTTTAACTGCTGAGGATTATAACAATAAATGGCATGAATTGAACGTAAAGTATTTTGGACCAGAAATGATTGTAGATAAAGAAATAAATATTGAATGGTCAAGAATACCTCATTTCTATTCAGATTTTTATGTTTATCAATATGCTACAGGTTATGCAGCAGCTTCAGCATTCTCTAAAGCTATTTTAGAGAATAAAGAAAATGCAGTTGAAAAATATAAAGGATTCTTAAAATCTGGAGGAAGTAATTATCCAATAGATATATTAAAAAATGCAGGTGTTGATATGACAACTGATGAACCTTTAGAAGCAACAATTAAGAGATTCAATGAATTATTAGACATGATTGATTTTTAAAGAATAAGGATATGTTTAAGCAATGTGTTGATATATCTAAAACATAAGCAATGAAAATATATTATATAATGCTGTCTTAATTTTTAAGGCAGCATTTGTATTACTTATATAATTTGAAAAACATGTAAATATATGTTTTTAAACATAGCCTGAAAAATATAAATAGATAATAAAAAGGGATGGATTTAAGCATGAAATATTTAGAACAAAAATTATTTAATTTCTTAATAAAAAATGATAATTTTTATATTAAAGAATACTATAGTAAGTTTTATGATAAATTAAATTATATTGCTATAAAAGAATTAGGGTATGGTAGCTATTGTGTACTAGTTACAAGTGAAGAACATGAAGATATAAACGTACAGGAAGCTGTAGCATATTTAAAAACATTAGGAAAGAATTTTGCTTTAAATATAGTTGTACTTTCAAATGGAGAATATTTAGGAAGTAAACAGGAAAATATAAATAAATTAGTTATAAATAAAAAAAATAATAATATAGTTTTATGTGATAAATCTTGTGATCCTTTAAAGAATATAATTATTAATATAAATAAAAGCTCTGAATTTAAGTTGAATAAATTTTTAAGAAACAAAAAGAGCACTTTAATTTTAATTGCAATGAATGTGATTGTATTCTTATTAACAGCGTTTATATCTGGACGTATATTAACCATAGATATAAATGTATTAATAAATTTTGGAGCCAAGTATAATCCTTTAATATATCAAGGTGAAATTTGGAGACTAATAACTTGTGCATTTTTACATGGAGGCATAGCTCATCTGTTATCTAATATGTATGCATTATATATTTTAGGACCACAAGTAGAAAGAATTTTTGGTCTTAAGAAATATTTATGTATATACTTTACATCAGCTATAACTTCAAGTTTATTAAGTGTATTATTGAATGAAAATTCAGTATCAGTAGGAGCATCTGGAGCAATATTTGGCTTACTTGGGGCAATACTAGTATTTAGTATAAAAGAAAGACATAGAATAAAAAAGGGGTATATATTAAATTTAGTAGGAATAATAATTTTGATTTTAATGTCTGGATTTACCATTAGAGGTATAGATAATTTAGGTCACATAGGAGGTTTTCTAGGAGGCTTGATAATGGGACGTATTTTAATGATTAAGAAAGTATAGAAGTTCTGAAAAATCTAATGAAATCTAGAATTGAAGGAAACAATATGGTACTAAAACAAGAATCTTTATTTGAAACAAAAATATAGTATTTAAGAATGCTTCAGGTTTTTTAAATAATAGCTTTTAATACAATAATGTATAGTACTCTTTGAGTTAAAAATATAGTTTAAGAAGATATAATGAGGAGGAGTAAATTTGAAAAGAAAATTAACATATGATGAAATAATAACAATGATGGTAATTACAATATTAGTAATTCATTTAATATTTAATATATTATTTCAGTCAGGCAGTGAAGTTTTTAGAATTGTATTACTTATTATTACTATTTTTATTGCAAAGTTTGTTTTTTCTGTTACTTTTATTAAACATTGCAAAATGATTTACTTGTTAATTTTAACTTTCATAATTATGGCTATGTATGTAGGTAATGTATTTAATATATATACATATATATATTGTTATGATAAAATACTTCATTTTGTATCTGGAATCATAATTAGTGTTATAGGATTTTCCATATATGTGAATTATACACATAAAGTTAATGATAAATTAAATCCACTATTTTCATTAATTTTTATATTAAGTTTTTCAATTGCTATGGCTGGAGTATGGGAGATATGGGAGTTTTCTACGGATAGATTGTTTGGATTAAATTCTCAAAATAATAGTTTGATTGATACTATGTTAGATATAATTATGGGAACTCTAGGATGCTTAACAATATTACCTATGGAATATTATTGTATTAAAGGTAGAAATGTACGATTTTTCAGAAGATTAATTAGTGAAATTATAAAATAATTTTGAAATTAAAAATTAATAAATTGATAATAAATAGTAAATTAATATGATATACTGTGAATTTTACTATAATTTTAATAATATTATAGTAAAATAATCTAGCAGGGTGTATTATATAAACAAAATCATTTAAATTAAAATAATTGATTTGTAAAATTTTAAGGAGATGAATTTAATGGAAGCAAAAGCAAAGGCATATGTTGATGGGGTATTAAAAAGGGTTGAAGAGGTTAACAAGGAACAAACAGAATTTATAGATGCAGTTACTGAAGTATTAAATTCTTTAGTACCAGTATTTGCAAAGCATGAAGAGTTTATACAGGCTGCTTTGCTTGAGAGAATAGTAGAACCAGATAGACAAATTATTTTTAGAGTACCTTGGGTAAATGATAATGGGGATGTTAAAGTAAACAGAGGATTTAGAGTACAATTTAATAATGCAATAGGACCATATAAGGGTGGATTAAGATTTCATCCATCAGTAAATTTAAGCATAATAAAATTTTTAGGTTTTGAACAAATATTCAAAAATTCTTTAACTGGATTACCAATTGGTGGGGGAAAAGGTGGTTCAGATTTTGATCCAAAAGGAAAATCAAATAATGAGATAATGAGATTCTGTCAAAGTTTTATGGCTGAATTATATAAGCATATTGGACCTAATATAGATGTTCCAGCAGGAGATATTGGTGTAGGTGGAAGAGAAATTGGATACCTTTATGGTTACTATAAGAAATTAAGAAATACTAGTGAACAAGGGGTTTTAACTGGAAAAGGCTTAACTTTTGGAGGTAGCTTAGCTAGAACAGAAGCTACTGGATATGGATTAGTATATTTTGCAGATGAAATGTTAAAAGATAATAATATGACATTTGAAGGCAAAAGAGTAGTTATTTCTGGATCGGGAAATGTTGCTATTTATGCTACTCAAAAGGCACAAGAATTAGGTGCAACAGTTGTAGCCCTAAGTGATTCTAATGGATATATATATGATGAAAATGGAATAGATTTAAAAGCTATAAAAGAAATTAAAGAAGTAAAGAGGGGCAGAATAAAGGATTATTTAAATTATGTATCAACTGCCAAGTATGAAGATGGATGCAATGGTATTTGGAAAATTAAATGTGATATAGCATTACCTTGTGCAACTCAAGGAGAGATTGATTTAGAAAGTGCAAAAATATTAGTAGCTAATGGAGTTCAAGCGGTAGCAGAAGGTGCTAATATGCCATCAACTTTAGATGCAATAGATGTATTCCAGAACAATAATGTGTTATTTGGACCAGCAAAGGCAGCTAATGCTGGAGGTGTTGCTTGTTCGGCTCTCGAAATGTCACAAAATAGTTTAAGATTATCATGGTCATTTGAGGAAGTAGATGAAAAGCTTAAAGATATAATGAAAAATATATATAACAACTCTAAAAATGCAGCAGAACAATATGGACATCCAGGAAATATTGTAATGGGAGCTAACATAGCTGGGTTTATGAAAGTAGCAGATGCTATGATAAGTCAAGGGATTATATAATTTTTTTCTTTAAAGTATTTATTAATTTATAAGAGTTAACTTTAATTTTTAAGGAATTAAGTTAACTCTTTATGTTTATATATAATTAAAGTATAGAATGTTTAAGGTTAGAAATAATAATGAAATTTAAGTTTAAAATGAAATTATTTAAGTTATAAATTGTAAAAGTGAAATTATTTTTCTTGTTTTAATAGTATAATATTACAATAGTTTTTAAATTTTTAAAAATAAAATTAAGATAAAAAAGGATTTTTTAGTTACAAAAATTACATTAATAATTATCTGTATATATGGAAAATATAAAGATATAGAGTTAAGGTCTAATTTATAATGTTTATTGATTTACCAAAAAGAAATAAGTATTATTAAATAAATGATAAAGAAACTAAGAAAACTCATGGTAAATGGTTACAAAAAACGCAAATAAAACAATCTTAATTTTATCTTAAGAAAAACATACTTGATTTTTTATTTATATTGAAATATATTAAATAAAGGTGTAATTAAAATGTGTAGATAAAATAATAAGTGGAGAATTAGCTTCATTTAACATTAGGAGTGAATGTAATGGGAAAATACATTTTTACCATAACAGCGATATTTCAAATATTTGTATTTATATTAACTTTATATTATATGGTGTTAGGTTTTTTTGGTCTTATTAGGAAAAAGGAAAAGAAAAATTATACTCCAAATAAGAAATTTGCGTTATTAATTGCAGCACATAATGAAGAAGTAGTTATTGGTAAATTGATCGAAAGTATGTTAAATCTTAATTATCCCAAAGATATGTATGATGTTTTTGTTATAGCAGATAATTGTACTGACGATACTGCTAAAATATCAAAAAAATACGGTGTTAATGTCTGCGAAAGATTTAATAAAGATAAACGAGGTAAAGGGTATGCCTTGGAATGGATGTTTGATAAATTATTTAAAATGAAGAAACAGTATGATGCAGTAGCTATATTTGATGCTGATAATCTAGTTCATAAGGAGTTTCTGCAAGAAATTAATTCTAAAATGAATGACGGATATAAAGTTGTACAAGGTTATATTGATAGTAAGAATCCTGAGGATTCATGGATAGCAACTTCATATTCAATAGCCTTTTGGACTCAAAATAGGATGTTCCAATTAGCTAGAGCAAATGTAGGATTTTCTAATCAAATAGGTGGAACAGGTTTTGCAATAGAAACTGAAACTTTAAAAGAATTAGGTTGGGGAGCAACTTGTTTAACTGAGGATTTAGAATTTACATGTAAGCTTGTTTTGAATGGAGAAAAAGTAGGTTGGGCTCATGATGCTATAATTTATGATGAAAAACCATTGAAATTAGCTCAATCATGGACTCAAAGAAAAAGATGGATGCAAGGATTTACAGATGTAGCATCAAGATATTTTTGGAAACTAACTAAAAAGTCAATTAAAGAAAGAAAATGGTATATATTTGATTGTGCATTATATGTATTACAACCTTTTATTACTTTAATGTTAGCAGTTTCAGCTATATTAACAATAATACAATTAGATACACCAGGACAGGGTATATTTGTGTTGAGTCAAGTATCTGAAAATGTATCGTGGGGAATAGGGATTAAAGTGTTTGCTTTAGTACAATTTATAATAACTCCACTTGTATTAGCAGTTGAAAATAAAGTATCTAAAGGTTTCTTTGCAATAACTGCACTGTATTCAACTAACGTATTTTTTATTCCTTACATTTTAGGAATAGTAAAAAATTATGGATTAGAACCAATGCAAAATTATGGAGTTACATTAGGAATTACTTTAGGATTTAATATAATATTCTTATTAGCAGTATTTCTATTGTTAGGAAAAAGTAGTTTGGTATTATTTTTCAGATTCTTATTATATGGATTATATACTATAACTTGGATTCCTATTACTATTCAAGGAATATGGAATAAGAATAATAAAGAGTGGAATCATACTAAACACATTAGAAATATTGAAATATATGATGTTTAAATTTGTTATATAGAATTTGATTTAAAGAGTGCTTAAGGGATGTAATAGAGGTTAAAAGTTTTATTACATAACTGAATGAAGCACTCTTCTTTCGCGTATGGGATATAGTAAATCTAAATTCAAATTTTATTTTTTGACATGAGATGTAAAATAAAGTATATTTTTATAGTATAATAGTACATAAGTTCGTATGTTTATACTAAAATTTAATAAACTATAAATAATAGATGTAGTAAAGAGAGAAAATATAATATAAAATAGTGTGAGTTAAAATATATATTTTTTTAATAATTTATTTTAAGCTTATGTTGATATTTTGTATAAAAGTCTATAAAGACAGAAAAAATTATTTAACTAATATTAAAATATCAGTACTATTTGAAATAAAGTTAATAGTTTGAGGAGGGCCTTATGGAATTAAAAAATAATAATTATGATGTTACTGATTTAACATCTTTAGAAAAGCTAGAACCAGTAAGAATTAGACCTGGAATGTATATAGGTTCTACAGGAACTAAGGGGTTACATCATTGTATATGGGAAATATTGGATAATGCTATAGATGAAATTACAAATGGATATGGAGATAAGGTAACTATTATTTTAAATGCAGATAAGAGTGCTACAATTTATGATAATGGTAGAGGTATACCAACAGGAATACATCCTATAAAGAAAAAATCAGGTGTAGAGATGGTATTTACAGAACTTCATACTGGAGGTAAGTTTGATAATAAAAATTATAAAACTTCTGGTGGTCTTCATGGAGTTGGAGCAGCAGTAGTAAATGCTTTATCAAAATGGGTCGAAGTAGAAGTATATCAAAATAGTAATATTTATAGACAAAGATTTGAATATGCTTTTGATAAAGAATTAAAAAGATCTATGCCAGGTACACCTGTGAGCAAGTTGCAGGTAATTGGAAAGACTGATAAAACAGGAACAAAAGTTACTTTTAAACCTGATTCAGAGGTATTTTCTTCTACAGATTTTAAATTTGATGTTATAGATAGTAGATTGCAAGAACTAGCATTCCAAAATAAAGGAATAAGATTAGAACTTATAGATAGAAGAAAAGATGAAGAGATTCAAAAAGAATATTACTCAGAAAACGGCCTTTTAGATTTTATTAATTACTTGAATGAAAGCAAAACAGTTATTCATGAGGCTCCTATTATTTTTGATGGAGAAAGAACAGTAAATAATATTCAAGTACAAGGTGAAATTTGCATACAGTTCACGGATTCATCAACAGAGTATATAGCAAGTTACGTAAATAATATACCAACTACTGAAGCAGGAACTCATGAAACGGGATTCAAGACAGGAATGACTAGAGCTTTTAAAGAGGGTGCTAAGAGACTTAACTTAATAAAAGAAAAGGATAAAGAGTTTGAAGGTAATGATTTAAGGGAAGGTATGACTGCAATACTTAGAATTAAAATTACTAATCCAATTTTTGAAGGACAAACCAAAACTAAACTAGGAAACAATGAAGCATATACTATGATGAATGATTTAGTATATACTAAATCGTTAGAATGGATAGAAGATAATAAAGAATTAGCAACAACTTTAATTAATAATGCATTAGAATCTGCAAAGAGAAGAGAAAAAATCAAAAAGATAAATGATGCTGAAAAGAAAAAGGTTGGAGTTGGAACAGCGCCTTTAGCAGGTAAAATCGCAGTGTGTACATTAAAAGATAAAAGCGTTAATGAATTTATAGTTGTTGAGGGAGACTCAGCAGGAGGTTCTGCAAAACAAGCAAGAGATAGAAGATTCCAAACTATAATGCCATCTAAAGGTAAAATAATGAATACTGAAAAACAAAAGCTTGAGAATGTTTTAGCTTCAGAAGAGTTAAGAATATTTAATGCAGCAATTGGAACAGGCACATTAGAAAATTATAAACAAGATGATGTGAAATATGATAAAGTTATAATAATGAGTGATGCTGATGTAGACGGATATCACATAAGAACATTATGGATGACTTATATTTATAGATATATGAGATCATTAATCGCAAATGGGCATCTATATTTAGCACAACCACCTTTATACAAAGTATACAAGGTTAACAAAGGTTCTGAGGCTGTAAAGTATGCCTATAGTGATGAAGAGCTAGAAAAGGCTAAAAAGCAAATTGGGAAAGGTGCATTGATTCAAAGATATAAAGGACTTGGAGAAATGAATCCAGAACAATTATGGGAAACTACTTTAAACCCAGAAACAAGAACTCTTATACAAGTTACAATAGATGATGCAGCAAAAGCAGAAAAAATGATATCTCTACTTATGGGCGATGTAGTAGAGCCGAGAAAAAATTATATGTATAAATACGGAGAATTCAATTAAGTTAAGAATGGAGAAATATTATGGCAAAAAAAGTTCAAAGTATACCAAGAGATAATAATATAATTAAAGTACCATTAGAGGAAGCTATGCCTGAAAATTATTTGCCTTATGCTATTGAAGTAGCCAAAGAAAGAGCACTTCCAGATGTAAGAGATGGACTAAAGCCAGTGCATAGAAGAATACTTTATGGAGCATATCTTCTAAAGGCTTTTCCAGATAGACCTTATTATAAGTCGGCAAGAATAGTAGGAGATATATTAGGTAAATTTCATCCACATGGGGATTCATCAGTATATGATGCTATGACTATTTTGGCACAGGATTTTTCAACAAGAGCTCCGCTAATAGATGGTCATGGAAACTGGGGATCAATTGATGGAGATAGTGCTGCGGCCATGCGTTATACAGAAGCTAGACTTGCACCTATTTCCATGGAAATGTTGAGAGATATAGATAAAGATACTGTTGACATGGTTCCAAACTATTCAGATAGTGAATTTGAACCTAAGGTATTACCAAGTAGATATCCTAACCTTTTAGTTAATGGATCATTTGGAATTGCAGTAGGGCTTGCAACTAATATTCCTCCACATAACTTAAAAGAAGTAACAGATGGAGTATTAGCATATATAGACAATAATGAAATAGATATTAAAGAATTAATGGAATATATTAAAGGGCCAGATTTACCGACAGGTGGAATATTAATAGGAAAAAATTCACTTAGATCAGCGTATGAAAGCGGTGTTGGTAAGGTGGCTTATAGAGCTAAAACTAATATTGAAAAGCTGGATAGTGGTAGAATTGGAATAGCTATTACAGAATTTCCTTATAGAAGGAATAAAGCAAAATTACTTCAAACTATTTCTGAGATGACAGGAGATAGAAGACATTCAAAGGCATTAGAACTTATATCTGACATTAGAGATGAGTCTGATAGAAATGGTATACGAGCAGTAATAGAATTGAAGAAATCTGCTGATGAGGATAGTGCAAATAAGATATTAAAATACTTATTTAAAAAGACAGAACTTCAATGTAATATAAGCTTTAATATGGTTGCTTTAGCTGATGGAAAGCCAGAAACTATGAGTCTAAAAGATATGATAAGGCATTATGTAAATCATCAAAAAGAAATAGTAACAAGAAGAAGTGAAAAAGAGCTTGAGGTAGCAAAAAAGAGATTTCATATAGTGGAAGGTTTTATTAAAGCTATAGATGTTTTAGATGAAGTTATTGCGACGATAAGAAGCTCAAAATCTAAAAAAGATGCATCTAATAATTTAATTGAAAAATTTAATTTCACAGCAGAACAAGCTCAAGCTATATTAGAATTAATGTTATATAGATTAACAGGTCTTGAAATAAAAGTTTTTGAAAAAGAATACAAAGAACTTGAAAAAATAATAAAGAGGCTTGAAAAGATATTATCAAATGAAAAAGAATTATTAAAAGTTATAAAATTTGAATTAAAAGAAATAAGTGATAAATATGGGGACGAAAGAAAAACTCATATTATAGAAGACGATGCTAAGAGTAAAATAGATATTGAAGAACTTATAATAGTTGAAGAGGTTATGATAACTTTATCTAAGGATGGATTCATAAAGAGAATACCTGTTAAAAATTATATTAGATCTAATTCTAATCCTGAGGATATAGAATATAGAGAAGGGGATAAGTTAGAATATCTAATAAGTTCAAATACTAGAGATAGTCTTCTTATCTTTACGGATAAGGGTTTTATGTATCAAGCTAAAGGAATAAATATTCCAGAATTAAAATGGAAAGAAAAAGGTGAAAGACTTGATACTATAATAAAATCTCTAAATTTAGAAGATGAAAAAATAGTTAAAGTTATATCAGTAGATAACTTTAATCCAAATAAAATCTTCAGATTTATAACTAAAAATGGTGGAATAAAAGAAAGTTCACTAGATAAATTTGAAACATCTTATGGAAAACTTCAAGCATTAAAATTAAGAGATCAGGATGCATTACTGAATGTTAAATTAAAAGATAGAGAAGAAAATAATGATTATTTAAATATAAAAACTAAATTAGATTTAGAATTTACAATAGAAGTACCAGAACTTGAAAATGTACCAAGAAATATTCTGCCTATTCAATTGTTTAATTTATCTGCAGATGATGAAATTGTTGAGGTAAATGAAAGTAAAGAAGAAGAATATTTTGAATTTAACATAGGAATTAATGATAAAAACATACTTAAATATTATAAAACATCAAAAGTAGATATAACTAGAACGAAGATAAATTCATCAAAAACATTATTATTATTTAGTAATAAGGGATATATTTATAAAATACCTGGATTCTTATTAAAAAACATAATGAATGGAGATATTAAGTTAGAAGTATTTACTGGAGAATTAGAAAAGAAAGAAAAGATAATAAGAATAAGTTCAATTTCTTCTTATGATGATAATTTAGCACTTTATTCTTTTAGTAAAAAGGGATTAGTAAAGAAAACTTTATTAAATGAGTTTAAAGTAGATACTCAAAAGCAATTTTTCTATAAACTTAAGACAGAAGATGATGAGGTTATATCTGTAGATATAAATAATATAACATTAGGAAATCTAATAATAATAACTAAGAAGGGGATGGCAATAAGGTTCCCAGTTGAGAATGTTAATTCTATGGGAAAAGTTGCATCTGGAGTTACTGGTATTAGTTTAAGAGAAGAAGATGAAGTTATATTTGGAGCATATGTTTCTAAATACTCAGACGTTAACGGAAATACAGTTATAATATCACCTAGATCGCAAGAGATTTCACTTAATTCAAAGGCAAATGAGAAAGTAAATATAACGGTTGAAGATATAAAGCTTCAAAACCGTGCTGGAAGAGGAACTAATGTCATATTAATGATTGATGATGAATTGAAAGATGTTATGATTGTATAATAGTAGGAGGAGAAATTTATGAAAAAGGCATGTGTATTATTAGCAGAAGGCTTCGAAGAAGTTGAGGCATTAACTATATCTGATATTATAAGAAGAGCAGATATAGTTTGTGATTTAGTTTCAATGAATGAAGAATTTGTAACGTCTTCTCATGGAGTTACAATAAAAGCAGATAAGATTTTTAAGTCTGATATGGAATATGACCTAGTAGCACTTCCTGGTGGTATGCCTGGAGCAAAGAACTTAAGAGACGATGGGAGAGTTATAGAGTTTGTTAACAAGCATAATAAACAAGGTAAAATAATAGGTGCTATCTGTGCAGCTCCTATAGTACTTGGAAAAGCAGGATTAACAAATGAAAGAAATATAACTTCATATCCTGGATTTGAAGATGAGCTTATAAATTGTAACTATAAAGAAGATAGTGTTGTTGTTGATGGTAATATAATAACTAGTAGGGGTCCAGCAACAGCTATAGAATTTGGTTATAAGTTAATAGAAAAATTAGGATACGATAAGGTAGAAGAATTAGCTAAGTCTATGTTATATAAATAATATATCAATGTTTTAATAAATTATAGCTTTAAATACAAACAATCCACGATTTTATCCACTTTTTAGCATGAAGTTTGAGTGAAGTTGTGGATTGTTTGTTATTATTTGTAAAAGATGGGGGATAAAATGAAAGAAAGATGGTTTATAAAAAATATTAAAGCCGATTATAAGAATATATCTAAAAAATATGGTATTAGTGAATTAATAATTCGATTAATGATAAATAGAAATGTTGTAGAAGATAATATGATAAAAAATTATATAAACCCTATTTATAGCAACTTTCATAATCCATATGAGATGAAAGATATAGAAAAGGCTACTAAAATATTAAAAGAAAAAATAGATTGTAAGGAGAAAATTAGAATAATTGGTGATTATGATGTTGATGGAGTAATTAGTGTTTATATATTATATACAGCACTTAAAAAATGCGGTGCAAATGTTGATTATGAAATACCTGACAGGATAAAAGATGGTTATGGTATAAATAAAAAAATAATACTTGAAGCTAAGGATGATGAAATAGATACTTTATTAACATGTGATAATGGAATTTCTGCAATAGAACAGATAAAATATGCTAAAGAGTTAGGTATGACAGTAATAGTAACAGATCATCATGATATTCCTTTTGTTGAAGATGAAAAAGGAGATAGAACTTTTATATCATCAGAAGCAGATTCAATAATTAATCCTAAACAAATTGAGTGTGAATACAAGTTTGATAAAATATGTGGTGCTGGTGTGGCATTTAAACTAATTGAAGTTTTATATGAAAAAATGAAAATTTCTAAAGATGAACTTTATAAGTTAATTGAATTTGTTGCCATAGCCACTGTATGTGATGTTGTAGATCTAATTGATGAAAACAGGATATTTGTTAAAAATGGATTAAAGATGATAAATAACACTACCAATTTAGGATTAAAATATTTAATGAAAGAAACTAAGATGGATGGTAAGGAAATTTCAACTTATCATTTGGGTTTTGTTATAGGACCATGCATAAATGCATCAGGAAGATTAGATTCAGCTAAAAAGGGATTAAGGCTATTATTATCTCAAAATGAAGAAGAAGCTTTGAATTTAGCAAAAGAGTTAGTTGAACTAAATGATGAAAGAAAAAGTATGACTAGCGATGGCGTAGAAAAAGCTATAGAAATTATAGAGGGTAGTACTATGAAAGATGACAAGGTATTTGTTATATATATTCCTGAAGTTCATGAAAGTTTAGCAGGAATAATAGCAGGAAGGATAAGAGAAAAATATAATGTTCCTACAATAATTCTTACAAAGGCTGAAGATGGAGTCAAAGGTTCTGGAAGATCGATAGAAGAATATAATATGTTTGAAGAATTATTAAAATGTAAAGACTTGTTAAATAAGTTTGGTGGACATCCAATGGCTGCGGGGTTGTCTTTGGAAGAAAGTAATATAAACTTACTTAGAAAAGAACTTAATGGAAACACGAAATTAACAGAAGAAGAACTTGTTCCTAAAGTAACAATTGATGTACCTTTGGGCTTAGAAAATATTAATTATGATATGATAAATGATTTAGAAATTTTAGAGCCTTTTGGAAAGGGAAACTCAAAACCGTTATTTGGAGCAAAAAATGTTAATGCAGTAAAAGCTATGGTACTTGGACAAAATAAAAATGTATTAAAAATAAAATTGAAAACTTCTAATGGAAGAGCAATAGATTCAATTTATTTTGGAGATATTGAAGCGTTTGAACAATATATAACTAAGAAATATAATTATGAAGAACTACAAAAATTATATGATGGGGAATTTAACTCAGTAAATTTAGATTTAATATTTTATCCTAGCATAAATGAATACAATGGAAATATAAGTATTCAAATAGTTATTCAAAATTATAGATAAATTTTTATTATAAAAATATAAGTGAGTAGTTTTAAGATTAGTAATTATATATATAATTACTATAATATAAGCATTTGTTTAAAACACAGATATTTTGCAACTGAAAAGGGATAAGTAGAAACATATGTTTCTACTTATCCCTTTTTACAATAAAACTAATCACCTATTACTTGACAAACATTTTCTATAAGTGACTCTGTATAAGTGTCATATAAAAAATCTATATAGCTACCATTATCAGAATATTCACTTGCTTGGAAAATTTGATATTGAATATTATTAACTTTGTTGTTAATAGAATCCAACTTGCTTAGGATTTCCTTTAATTTACTTTTATCATCCATAATTAGCACTTCCTTTACCAAATTTTATTCTACCAAATTCTATTCTTAACAGCTTCCTTCTTAAGTTCTTGTCTAAAGTCAGGGTGAGCTATAGCAATTAAGCTATCAACTCTTTCTCTAATGCTTTTTCCACGAAGGTTAGCAACTCCATATTCAGTAACGACGTATTGAACATCATTTCTAGAATATGTAATAGCTGCACCCATGTAATGACTAGGCACAATACTAGAAATAGTGTCATTCTTAGCAGTAGAGTATAAAGCGATTATAGATTTTCCGCCAGGGCTCATTTGTGCACCAATTCCTGTGTCAGTTTGTCCACCGGTACCACTGTATTGTTTAAAGCCTAAGCTTTCAGAAGCACATTGACCAGTTAAGTCTACAGAAAGAGATGTATTTATAGATGTCATCTTATTGTTTTTAGCTAAAGTATATGGGTTATTAACATAAGAACATCTTTTCATTTCGATACAAGGATTATCATCTAAAAAGTTATATAATCTTTGAGATCCAAATGCAAAAGCACCTATGATTTTATTTTTATGAAGAGTTTTTTTACTGTTGTTAACAACTCCAGCTTCAAATAAATCAACTACACCTTCAGTAATCATTTCAGTGTGTATTCCTAAATCTTTTTTTGTCATTAATGATTTAGCAACAGCGTTTGGAATTCCACCGATTCCAAGTTGAATAGTAGCACCATCATCTACTAAATCTGCTATATATTTACCAATTATAAAATCCTTTTCAGAAGGTTCCTTAGGAGACAATTCTGGTACTTTTTCATTACTTTCATAGACATAATCTACTTGGCTTATATGAACTGAAGTATCTCCAAATATTCTAGGTAAGTTTTTATTTACTTCGAATATAACTATATCAGCTTTTTCTAAAGAATCTCTTTCGTATACAGTAGAAAGCGATAATGAGAAGAAACCATGCTTGTCCATTGGTGTAACAGCACCAACAAATATATTAGGTGTTTTATAATCAAGTCTGTTGATACCAGCGTATCTAAGATGAGTTGGTATATATGAAACTAAACCTGTTGAGTGAGCTTTTCTAGCTGGTCCAGCAAAAAATGTAGATTCATTTATAAAATGTCCAGCCATACTTGGATCAGTATGGTATTTATAATCTAAAGCACTAAGCATACTAACTACAGTTACATTTTCTACTCGATCTCTTATTTCATGAAGCTTTGACATAAATAATGTTGCTTCGCAAGGTCCTAATGAAGTAACGATTTCATCATTTGATTTTACAAGTGATAAAGCTTTTTCCACAGTTATAGTTTTGTTGTTTAATTGTCCTGAATAATTCATAAAAGTATCCTCCTAGCTAATGTATGTTATTTTATTAACAAATAAATTTATAAAAAACGTTTGCTTTTGTAATATAAAAGTTATCAATATCTAATATTCTTTTATTATATTGTTGAATGCTATAAACAATAAATCAAAAAATAACTAATTTTTTAGTAAATATATGATATTGATTAATATGTGCTATTTATATGCTTATATTGTTATAAAAAACACAGTTTTAGTGTCGATATTATAAAAGTATAAACCTATAAATAAAAATCAAAGTTTTTATTTAACTTTATAGGTATAATATACTACATTGTTAAATAAAAAACAATACTATTTTCAGAAAATTTTCAGAATTCATTCAATATTTAGATATGTTTGTGAATTTCCCTAGTTTCTAATAGCATGGCTAATCTTTATAAAAACACATAATAAAAGGTGCATTGAAATAATTTAATATTTCAATACACCTATTTTTATAGGAGTGTTAAATAGTTAGATGTTATTTTCATATTGTTGTACCATTCTTTTAACCATTTCTCCACCAACGCTTCCGCATTGTTTTGAACTTAAGTCCCCGTTATATTCTTTAAAAGGTACTCCCATTTCATTAGCAACTTCATTTTTGAATTGTGCTAATTTACCTTTTGCTTCTGGTACTAAATTGTTATTATTTCCAGTATTATTATTCATTTTCTTCACCTCCTCTATATTGATAGCTTGTGTAAAAAACAGAATTTTATATTATAAAAATTAAGGTAAATGAGAATTTAATTAGAACATATAGAAAAATAGAACATATAAATAAAAAAATAGAAAATAAAATATTTTATTTTAAAAATTAATTTAAAATATTTTTAATAAATTCTAAATAATAGAGATATTTTTATGGTGACTAACAGAAATTAATAGTTATAATGTATAAGTAGAATTATTATAATTAAAAAGTATTATATAGAATAATGTGATTTTAAAAAGATTATGTAATATAAAATTAAAAAAGAAATTTAATTGAGAATTAATAGTGAATGTTAGGAGTTAAGGAAAAAACATAATTAAAATTTTTTTGTATATGTTTTAAAAAGTATTTAGCTCTCAACCAAAACTTTTAATTCTTAGCTTTAACAAATAAATTGTGGCGTAGCTACTTTTATTCTTAGTAATAATGAAAGGATGAGTTTTGTTGTGTATAAATATAAAGTAATAATGACAGGTGGAGGTACCGCTGGCCATGTAACACCTAATTTAGCTTTAGTACCAGCACTTAAAGAAAATGGATTCGAAGTTAAATATATTGGGAGTAAAGATGGAATAGAAAAAGAGATAGTTAAAAATAATAATATTCCATATTTTCAGATATCATCAGGAAAGTTAAGAAGATATTTTGACTTTAAAAACTTTTCTGATCCTTTTAAAGTATTAAAAGGAATTAAAGATGCAAATAAAATACTAAAGAAGGAAAAACCAGATGTAGTATTCTCAAAAGGAGGCTTCGTAGCTGTTCCAGTTGTTATAGCTGCACATTTGAGAAAAATACCAGTTGTAGCACATGAATCGGATATGACTCCAGGTCTTGCTAATAAATTAAGTGCACCTTTTTGCAGTAAATTATGTGTGACTTTTAGGGAAAGCCTTAAATATATAAAGGAGGATAAAGGTGTACTTACAGGAAGTCCTATAAGAACTGAAATTTTACATGGAAGTAAAGAAAAAGGGCTAGAAATTTGTAATTTTAAACAAGGCAAAGAAGTGCTTTTAATAATGGGAGGAAGTTTGGGTTCTAAAATAATAAATGATCAAATAAGAGGAAACTTAGAATTATTATTGAAGGACTTTAACATAATTCATATATGTGGAAAAGGAAATTTAGATAATAATCTTTTAAATAAGGTTGGATATAAGCAATTTGAATATGTATCAGAAGAATTACCAGATTTAATGAATACAGCTGATTATATAATATCTAGAGCAGGGGCAAATTCAATATTTGAATTTTTAGAATTAAGAAAACCTATGCTTTTAATACCACTTTCTAAAAAAGCTAGCAGAGGAGATCAAATATTAAATGCAAATTCCTTTAAAAATGAGGGGTATGCATTAGTATTAAATGAAGAGGAACTTATAAATAGTACATTATACAATAAGATTTTAGAATTAAAATCTAATAAAAAAATTATAATCAATGCAATGAACAATATGAATGGAAAAAATAGTATTGATTTGATTATAGAAGTCATATTAAAGAGTATTAAAGGATAAAATTGGAATAGTGCATATATAAAAAATATTTTAGTGAATAAATTGGACAATTAATCAACTTTAGATAATCAAAACTTGCAAAAAAAATTATGTGATATATAATAAAGTATGTAAGTTAATTTATATTACAATTATAATGTACAATAGTAATGACTATTTTTGTGTGTTGGAAGGAGTGGTGCTATTTATGAAAAACGTGTCAATCATTTATTGGAGTTGTGGTGGTAGTGTAGAAATAATTGCTAATATGATTGCGGATAGCGCTGAAGAATCTGGAGCAAAGGTAACTTTAAAACACGTTGCTGATGCTACTATTAATGATGTTTTAGAAGCAGATTCTGTAGCATTTGGAAGTCCTGCAATGGACCAAGACAATATAGAAGAACAGGAAATGCAACCATTTATTGATAGTTTAAAAGGTTTATCTATTGATAATAAAAAATGTATTTTGTTTGGGAGTCATGGATGGACAAATGATATATTTATGAAATTATGGACTAATACAATGAAATCATATGGATTTAATTGTATTGGAGAATTAGTTGTAAAAGAATCTCCAACAGAAGAGAATTTAGAAAATGCACAATTGCTAGGTAAAAAGCTTGCTAAATAATAGTGTTTATGAAGTAAGTCATCAAGACTTACTTTTATAATATAATACATTGTTAAATTTTTAATTTGTATTGTTAATTAAAAATTTAATGTTTTTTAAATAATAGAAAGAAGGGGTCACGCGATGAGAAAAATGAAAACTATGGATGGTAATACTGCAGCAGCTCACGTATCTTATGCGTTCACAGAAGTAACTGCAATATATCCAATCACACCATCATCACCAATGGCAGAACATGTAGATGAATGGGTTGCACAAGGAAGAAAGAATATATTTGGACAAACTGTTAAAGTAATGGAGATGCAATCAGAAGCTGGAGCTGCTGGAGCAGTTCACGGTTCTTTACAAGCTGGAGCATTAACAACTACTTACACAGCTTCACAAGGTTTATTATTAATGATACCAAATATGTACAAGATATCAGGTGAAATGTTACCAGGAGTATTCCACGTTTCAGCTAGAGCTTTAGCTACATCTTCATTAAACATATTTGGAGATCACCAAGACGTTATGGCAGCAAGACAAACTGGATTTGCAATGCTTGCTGAAGGATCAGTTCAAGAAGTTATGGATTTATCAGCAGTAGCACATTTAACTGCTATTAAATCTAGAATTCCATTCTTAAACTTCTTTGATGGTTTTAGAACTTCTCACGAAATTCAAAAAATCGAAGTATTAGAATATGATGATTTAGCTAAATTAGTTGACATGGATTCTGTTAAAGCTTTCAGAGCAAGAGCTTTAAACCCAGATCATCCTGTAACTAGAGGTACAGCTCAAAATGCTGATATCTATTTCCAAGAAAGAGAATCAGTAAATAAATTCTACAATGAATTACCAGACATGGTTGAAAGCTACATGGCTGAAATCACTAAGATAACTGGTAGAGAATATCACTGCTTCGACTACTATGGTGCTGAAGATGCAGACAGAGTAGTTATAGCAATGGGTTCAGTAACAGACGTAGTTGAAGAAACTATAGATTACTTAAATGCACATGGACAAAAAGTTGGTCTTATTAAAGTAAGACTTTACAGACCATTCTCAGTTGAAAAATTAATAGCTGCGATTCCAAGCACTGTTAAGAAAATCGCTGTTTTAGATAAGACTAAAGAACCAGGTGCTGATGGAGAACCATTATACTTAGACATTAGAAATGCATTCTACGGAAAAGAAAATGCTCCTGTTATAATTGGCGGAAGATTTGGTTTAGGATCAAAAGATCCAAATCCAGCTCATATTGCTGCTGTTTATGATAATTTAGCAAAATCTGAACCAAAGAATGGATTCACTATAGGAATCGTTGATGATGTTACAAATACTTCATTAGAAGTAACTGAAGATATAGATGCTACTCCAGAAGGAACTACAGCTTGTAAGTTCTGGGGATTAGGATCAGATGGTACTGTTGGAGCAAACAAGAGTGCTATAAAGATTATTGGAGATCATACAGACATGTATGCTCAAGGATACTTCTTCTATGATTCAAAGAAATCAGGTGGAATTACAGTATCTCACTTAAGATTTGGTAAAAAGGCAATTAAGTCTCCATACTTAATCAATAAAGCAGATTTCGTATCTTGTTCTAATCAATCATACGTTCATAAATATAACGTATTAGAAGGATTAAAACCAGGAGCAACTTTCTTATTAAATACTATCTGGACTCCAGAAGAATTAGAAGAAAAATTACCTGCTTCATATAAGAGATTTATGGCAAACAACAACATTAAGTTCTACACTTTAAATGCTGTTGCTATAGCTCAAGAAATAGGTCTTGGCGGAAGAATCAACATGATAATGCAATCAGCTTTCTTCAAGTTAGCTAACATTATCCCAGTTGAAGATGCTGTTAAATACTTAAAAGACTCAGTTGTAACTTCTTATGGTAAGAAGGGTGAAAAAGTTGTTAATATGAACAACGCAGCAATCGATAAGGGTGTTGAATCTATCGTTGAAATCAAGCTTCCAGAAGCTTGGAAGACTGCTAAAGACGAAGAAGTAGCTCCACTTAAGAATGCTTCAGAATTCGTTAAGAATATAGTTGTTCCAATGAACAGACAAGAAGGAGATTCTCTTCCAGTTTCTGCTTTCGTTGGAATGGAAGATGGTACATTTGAAGCTGGTACTGCAGCATTCGAAAAGAGAGGAATCGCAGTTAACGTTCCAGAATGGGATGCTGAAAAATGTATTCAATGTAACCAATGTTCATTAGTATGTCCACATGCTGCTATCAGACCAATATTATTAAATGAAGCAGAAAAAAATGCTGCACCTGCTGATGCAACAATAGTTGATGCTAAAGCTATTAAGAGTGAAGAAAAATTATTCTACACTATGGGCGTTGCACCACTAGATTGTTCTGGTTGTGGAAACTGTGCTCAAATTTGTCCTGCTCCAGGAAAAGCATTAGTTATGAAACCACAAGAAAGCCAACACGATCAAATTGAAGTTTGGGATTACTTAGTAGATGAAGTATCAGCTAAAAAGAACCCAATGAACAAGAATACAGTAAAGGGTAGCCAATTTGAGCAACCATTACTTGAATTCTCAGGAGCTTGTGCTGGTTGTGGAGAAACTCCATACGCTAAGCTTATAACTCAATTATTTGGAGATAGAATGATGATTGCTAATGCAACTGGATGTTCATCAATCTGGGGTGGATCTGCACCTTCAACTCCATATACTAAGAATAAAGAAGGACATGGTCCAGCTTGGGCTAACTCATTATTCGAAGATAATGCTGAATATGGATTAGGTATGTTCTTAGGCGTTAGAGCTATAAGAGAAAGAATCCAAGAAAGAGCAGAAGCTGCTATAATTGCAAATGATCCAGCTAAGGCTGAATTACAAGATTGGTTAGATAACATGAACGAAGGTGCTGGAACTAGAGATAGAGCTACTAAGTTAGTTGCTGCTTTAGAAAAATCTGGTACAGAAGCTGCTAAAGAAATTTTAGCTGAAAAAGACTACTTCGTTAAGAGATCTCAATGGATCTTCGGAGGAGACGGATGGGCTTACGACATCGGATACGGTGGAGTTGACCATGTACTTGCTTCAGGAGAAGACGTAAATGTATTTGTATTTGATACAGAAGTTTACTCAAATACAGGTGGACAATCTTCTAAATCTACACCAACAGCTGCAATAGCTAAATTTGCTGCTGCAGGTAAGAGAACTAAGAAGAAAGACCTTGGAATGATGGCTATGACTTACGGTTACGTATATGTAGCACAAATCAATATGGGAGCTGATAGAAATCAAGTTCTTAAAGCTATTGCAGAAGCAGAAGCTTACAAGGGACCATCATTAATCATAGCTTACGCTCCATGTATAAACCATGGAATTAAGCTTGGTATGACTAACAGCCAATTAGAAGCTAAGAGAGCAACTGAATGTGGATACTGGGCAATGTACAGATTTAACCCAGAATTAAAGGGAACTAAGAACCCATTCACATTAGATTCTAAAGCTCCAACTGCTGACTTTAAAGAATTCTTAATGGGTGAAGTAAGATACGCTTCACTTGCTAAAGCATTCCCAGAAGCTGCAGAAGCATTATTTGAAAAGACTCACACTGATGCTATGGAAAGATTAGAAGGATACAAGAAATTAGCTGAATAATAATATATTCATTAAATAGAGGATGGCCAGAAATGGTCATCCTTTTTAGTTTTTAAAAATATAAATTTGTATATAGTTTAATTTAAAAATAAAGAGAAGGTATTTAAATAATAAGAAATAATATACTTTTTATGAGTAATTTTACACATATTAAAAAATAAAAGTGTGAAAATTAGAGAAATATAGTGTGAAAAGAGAATAAATTCAGCTATTTTTGGCTAAATATATATAATGATTAAAAAAGTTTTATTTGGGGTTTTAATTTTAGTCATTTAAGGGTAGAATTAGTATGGAAGAAAGCAACAGTTGTTAGCAAGGAGGATAATTAAATTATGGATAAAGATTTAGAAAAATGTGGATGTGGAGAACACGATACTTGTGGATGCGGTGGACACGATCATGATCATGAAGGTTGTGGCTGTGGAGACCATGATCATGAAGGTTGTGGATGTGGAGAAGAAGAATCTTTCGTTGTAGATTTAGAAGATGATAACGGAAATGTAGTTTCATGTCCAATAGTTGATGCGTTCGAAGTTGAAGAAAAAGAATATGTATTAGCTGAAAATGCTGAAGATGGTTCAATGTATCTTTTTAGAGTTGATGGAGAAGAACTTGTAGTTCCTGACGAAGAAGAATTCGACAGAGTATCAGCTTATTATCAAGAATCAGTAGAATCAGAAGAATAAGAAACTTTTATAGACTTTAGTAATTTTACTAAAGTCTATTTTATTATTTAAAGAATTGATATTATTAAAAATATATAGATAACTTAAATTATGATTTTGTTTAAATGGTAAGAAATGTACCTTAAAGAATAAAAATAATCATATGTATCACCATTATTCCTGCACTGTGTTTGGAGGAGGGAATGGTTAAAAAAATCAACGGCTTCAAAGTTGCTTTGACGATTTTTTTAATTTACAACTTAAAGTATTAATGTTATATTTTATTGTATATAATACTAAAATTTTATCATATTAATACTAATGCATAATATGTAATAAATGGGGGAAAGAAAAATGGAACTATCTAAAAAAGCAGAAAATATTAGTCCATCAATTACTTTGGAAATTACAGCAAAAGCAAAAGCATTAAAAAGTGAGGGCGTAGATGTGGTTAGCTTTGGAGCAGGAGAGCCTGATTTTAATACACCACAAAATATTATCAATGCTGCAATAAAAGCTATGGAGGAAGGTAAGACAAAGTATACTCCAGCAGGCGGAATATTAGAATTAAAAGAAGTTATCTGTAAAAAGTTTAAAAAAGATAACAATTTAGAATATAAAACAAGTCAAATAACTATATCTACAGGTGCAAAACAATGTTTAGCTAATGTATTTATGGCAATTTTAAATCCAGGTGATGAAGTACTCATTCCTGTGCCATATTGGGTAAGTTATCCTGAACTTGTGAAATTAGCGGATGGAGTACCGGTCTTTGTAGAGACTATAAAAGAAAATAATTATAAATATACAATAGAAGATTTAGAAAAGTGTGTTAATAACAAAACAAAAGCAATATTATTAAATAGTCCTAATAATCCAACAGGAACTATCTATAATGAAGAAGAACTTAAAGAAATAGCAGACTTTGCTAAAGAACATGATATGTTTATAGTTTCAGATGAAATATATGAAAAATTAATATATGATAATGAAGAACATATCAGTATAGCAAGTTTAAATGAAGATGCATATAAAAGAACAATAGTTATAAATGGAGTAT
Source organism: uncultured Clostridium sp. (assembly GCF_963527835.1). GTDB lineage: Bacteria > Bacillota > Clostridia > Clostridiales > Clostridiaceae > Clostridium. Next base: position 132,614 of record NZ_CAURTC010000003.1, read on the forward strand.
CAAAGACATATGCTATGACTGGATGGAGACTTGGATATGTAGCTGCTGATGAAAAAGTAACTAAACTTATGACAAGTATTCAAAGTCATATGACATCAAATGTAAATTCGATTACTCAATATGCCGCAATAGAAGCTCTTACTGGTCCAGAAGCCGATTTGGAAAAAATGGTAAAAGAGTTTGAAAATCGAAGAAACTTTATGCTAGATAAATTAAGCAAAATAAATGAGTTATCAGTTTTAAGACCTAATGGGGCATTTTATATAATGGTTAATATAGAAAAGTATTTAAATACAACTTTTAAAGGAAATGCTATAACAAATTCAGTTGAATTTTCAAAGATACTTTTAGAAGAAGAAAAAGTGGCTGTTATACCAGGTAGTGGATTTGGATTAAAAAATTATATAAGATTATCATATGCAACATCAATGGATATAATAGAAAAGGGAATAGATAGATTATCTATATTCTTAAGCAAAATAAAGTAGACAGATTTTAATTTAAAACATAGCATTTTATAAAACCTCTTGTTGAAAACATGAGGTTTTTTTGAGGAAAGTTATTATTAAGGAGAAAAAATTGGATATGAAGAAAATTGCGATTTTTGATATAGATTATACAATTACAAAAAAAGAAACACTTATGGAGTTTTTTAAGTATTATATAAAGAAAGACATAAGGGCTATTAGATTTTTACCAAGAGCACTATACTGTGGAGGGATGTATTTATTAAAATTTTATGATGAAAAAATGGTGAAAGAGAAGTTCTTAAAATTCATAGATGGAATAAGTGAAGATGAATTAGATAAAGTTGTTGAAAGTTTTTATACAGAAAAACTAAGTAATCTATTATATAGTGATGCTATGGATATGATGAAGAAACTCAAATCTGAAGGGTATGATATATATTTGATTTCAGCATCACCTGAATTTTATATAAATAAATTCTATAGTGTTAAAGAAGTAGATAGAGTAATAGGAACTAGATTTAAATTTAGTGATGGAAAGTTTTTAAGACAAATGGATGGATTTAACTGCAAAGGAGAAGAAAAGGTAAGGAGATTAAAAGAAGTACTTAAAGAAGAAAAAATAGATGTGGATTTTAAAGAATCATATATGTTTTCAGATTCATTATCAGATAAACCACTTTTTGATTTGGTTGGAAAACCATATCTAATTAATTATAAGAAGAATCATGATATAGAAATATTAAGGTGGAAATAATTCTAAATACAAAAGGGGTATGCAGTATGGAAGCAATTAATAATTTTTTTATTGAAAACTCTAATATAAAGAAAATAAATCAATTTGAAAATATTGAAGCACCAGGTAAGGTGATATATGAAGTTCTAAGAATAATTCATGGAAAACCATTATTTTTAGAAAATCATTTATTGAGAATGGAAAATTCATTTAAACTTACAAATATTGACTATTACTTAGATAATTTAAAAATAAGAAAAGATATAGAAAATTTAGTTAGAGAAAATGAGAAGTTTGAAGGGAATATAAAACTTACCTATAATATAAATGAAAAAGTCATGAGAATATTTTTCATTAATCATTCATATCCAAATGAAGAAATGTATCAAAATGGTGTAAAGACTATTTTATATTTTGGAGAAAGGGATAATCCAAATGCAAAAATAGTTAATTTGAGCTTTAGAGAAAAAGTGAATATTAAAATAAAAGAAAGTAATGCATATGAGGCTATATTAGTTGATAGCAAGGGATATATAACAGAGGGAAGCAAATCAAATATATTTATGATAAAAGATGATGTTTTATTAACATCTCCAGTTAAAGCTGTATTGCCTGGAGTTACTAGAGGAGAAATAATAGATATAGCTATTGAAAATGGTATAAGGGTTGAAGAAGTGAATTATAAATACTCTGATATAGAGAAATTAGATGGCATGTTTATATCAGGAACATCTCCCAAAATATTGCCGATAAATCAAGTTGATTCAATAAAAATGAACAGTAATGAAATTATTAACAAACTTATTAAATATTATAATAATAAGATTATTAGTTACATTAAAAGTAATTAATTACAGTATATTATATATAAAATTACATTCCTATATGATATACTAAAAAAAACAATTATTTTTTATAGGGGTTGAATTTTATGAGTTTAATATTTTCAGCTACAACATTAGAAGGATGTCTTGAAAAAGCATCAAATGAATTAAAAGTACCAAAAGAGTGCTTAAAATATACTATTATTACTCAAAAAAATACTTTTTTTAAGAAAAAAGTAAAAATAGAAATTTCTGAGGTTAATGAAAAAGATGAAAAAGATGAAAAAGATGATTTAATAGTAGATGAAAAATTGAGTAATAAAGAACAAGAAGCTCATAAAGGGATAAAAGTAGAAAATGGGGAAATAATAATCGAAGATTTAGACTATAAATCTAATGAAACTGTAATGATACATCCATGTAATGGAATTAAACTTTTAATAAATGGAGAAAAATGTATATCAAAAACAGCGGTTACTGCTTTAGATAATATAGAAGTTGAATATGTTACAAAAGAAAGTAGTAGAAAAATAGATATAACTACTTCGGAAGACAAAATGGAAGCATATATAACAATAAATTATTTTCCTGAATATTCCTTTGAGCTAGTCGATAAATTATGCTGTAGAGATCTTAAATTAGAAGCAAAAAAGAAAAAAGGTGAATATCCGCCTAAATATACTTACGATGAATTATTAACAATTTTAAAAGAAAATAATATTGTTTATGGATTACTAAACGATAAAATAAGGGAAATAAGTGAAAATGATTGTGTTAGTAATGAATTAATTGCTCAAGGAGATAAAGTCGTAGAAGATATACCTGATGCAGTTAAAGTATTTTTTGAAAGTGATAAAAAGAAAGTTTTAAAAGATGAAAATGCAAAGATAGATTATAGAAATATGTATTCAATATCTAACATCAGTGCTGGAGAGATGCTAGCAGAAAAAGTAGATGGAATACAAGGCAAAGATGGAAAAAATATTTTTGGAAATGAAATTAAGAGAAAAACAACGAAAAAGATAAACATAAAAATTGGTTCTGGATGTAAGCTAGAAGAAAACAAAGTTATTTCAACAATTGAAGGAAGACCATCATGTAAATCTGGAATTTATAGCGTTAATAAAATATATGAATTAAAAGATGTAGATATAAAAACTGGTAATGTAGATTTCATTGGTGATGTTGAAATAAGTGGAAGCATAAAAAGTGGAACACAAGTAAAAGCAGGAAATTCAGTAACAGTAAGGAAAAATGTAGAAGAAGCTACGATCATAGCAAGTGGACAAGTTAATATATCTGCTAATGTATTAAATTCTAAGATAAGTGCTGGTGCAAACGATATTGATAAAAAAAAGCATTTAGAAATATTAAAACAGTACGATAGTATAATAGAGTCTTTAATTAATTATACACAACAAATAAAGGATAAGAATGTTTTAAACAATAATCAATCAGATGGAGAAATTATTAAGATATTAATAGAAAGTAAATTTAAAAATATTCCTAGACTCTCAATGCTTATAGTAAGTTTTGAGAAGAATAATAGCTCAACTGATAATGATATGATAGCTTTTATTAGAAAAAAAATTATGGGACTAGGTCCTATAAAAATAAAAAAGTATTCTGAACTTTATGAACTGAAAAATATGCTAATAAATGCAATAGAAATATTAGAAGAAGAAATAGTTATTCCAGTAGATGTATATATGGATTATGCTCAAGACTCTACAATAGAAGCATCTGGTAGTGTATTTATAACGGGAAAAGGACAATATGTATCTAAAATAACAGCTTTAAATAATATTGAGTTTACACAAGCTGGGTCTGTATGCAGAGGCGGGATACTACATGCTAAAGATGAAATAAAGTTAAAGACTGTTGGAAGCATAGCAGGTGTACTTACTAGATTGGAAGTATCTAAAAAAGGATGTATAACGGCAGATATAGCATATCAAAATACAGTTTTTTGCTTTGGCGAAAAACAATTTACATTAGATATAGCATCAAAAAATGTAAAAGCGTATTTAGGAAAAGATGGAATGATAGTAGTAGATAAATTTCTATTGTAGGAGGTCAAGGTATAATGTCAATGAATGAAATGAAGATATTAATATTTGGTTTGAATAATGAATATTATGCTTCTGATATAAAAGATATAGAAAGAATTTTAGGGTATGAAGAGCCAACAATTCTTCCAGATTCACCTAACTTTGTAAAAGGAGTTATTAATTATCAAGAAAGTATATTACCTATAATAAGCTTATCAACAAAGTTTAATCTAGGTAATGATGAACAATCAGAAGAGAAAAAAATAATAGTTGTAAAAAAAGACAACAAAAAATTTGGAATAATTGTAGAAAATGTTTATGAAGTAAAAGATATTGATAGTAAATTAATAGAGGTCTCTCCTGAAATAACAACTACATTATCAAGATGTTATATTAATGGTTTGATAAGATTAGAGAAGAAAATAGTAATACTTTTAGACGTAGATAAAATTTTATCTACAGAGGAAGAACAAAGTATGTTTTAGGGGGTAAAATGGGGAATACAGAAGTTAAAGTTGGAATAGCAGATTTAAATCTAGTATCTTCACCAGATAAAATAATGACAATAGGCTTAGGTTCATGTATAGGAATTGCATTATATGATAGAAGAAGTAAGCTTGCAGGATTATCTCATATAATGCTTCCTGATAGTACACAATTTAAAAACGTAACAAATCCAATGAAATTTGCTGATTTAGCAATTCCATTATTGATAAAAAAGATGGAAGCAAAAGGTTGCCAAAAGAGAAACTTAATAGCCAAAATAGCTGGTGGAGCATCTATGTTTAGTTTTTCAGACAAAAGTATGGTTGGTGACATAGGAAAAAGAAATATACAAGCTGTAAAAAAATCATTAAGTGAAGAAAGAATTCAAATAATTGCCGAAGACGTAGGTGGAAACAAAGGAAGAACCATGATTTTAGATGCTTTAGATGGCAAAGTTACACTTAAAATAGTGGGGATAGGAATTGTGGAATTATAAAGAGGTGAATACATTGAGTAAAATAAAAGTTATAGTTGTTGATGACTCTGCTTTCATGAGAAAAATGATATCAGAAATAATAGGAGAAGATAATGAAATAGAGGTAGTAGCTAAACTAAGAAACGGAAAAGAACTTATTGAGAAAGTTGATAAGTTTAATCCAGATATTATAACATTGGATTTAGAAATGCCTGAAATGGATGGACTAGAAACATTAAAAGAGTTACATAAAAAGAATAAGAATTATTCTATAATAATGTTAAGTAGTTTAACAACAAAAGGTTCAGAAAAAACAATGGAATGTTTAGAAAATGGAGCAATTGATTTTATTACTAAGCCATCAGGAAGTATATCTTTAGATATAAGAAAAGTTCAAGAAAATCTTATTGAAAAAATTAAAAATATATCTAAAAGAGGTGTAAAAGCTAGAGTAAGCAATACATCAATAGATGTTCCTAAAACAACAATAAAAAATACTAACATGTATAACAATACAAAAGTAAAAGATTTGAAAAAACCTGAACATGTAAATATGGTTACAATTAAAAATAAAAAAATTGATGCCATTGCTATTGGTGCATCGACTGGTGGTCCTAAGGCGCTTCAACAATTATTAACTAAATTTGAAGCAAATATTGGAGTACCGATATTTGTTGTGCAACATATGCCACAAGGATTTACAAAAGCCTTTTCTGAAAGATTAAATAAGATTTGTAATCTTAAAGTTTTAGAGGGTGAAGAAGGTTTAAAAATAGAGAGTAATGTGATATATATTGCCAAAGGTGGTTATCATATGACAGTTGGTACAGATGGAAAAATTCATCTTAATGAAGAAGATCCAATATGGGGAGTTAGGCCAGCAGTAGATAAACTTTTTGATTCAGCTATAAAAGCATATAGAGGTAATTTAATATCTGTAGTTTTAACAGGAATGGGAAGAGATGGAGCTAAAGGTACAAGCAATGTAAAAGATTATGGTGGCGTTACTATATCGGAAGATGAATCTACTTGTACTATCTATGGAATGCCTAAAGCTGCATTTGAAACTGGAAAAGTAGATTTAGTTTTACCGCTTAATAATATATGTGATGAGGTAACTAAGATTGTAAAAAAACGTTAGGAGGAAAATATGGATTTTAATGATTTTCATAAATGGGTTCATAGAGAATTAGGCATAAATTTATCAGCATACAAACCAGATCAACTTAATAGAAGAATTGATAGTTTGATGAGCAGAGTTGGAATTAAGTCTTTAGATGAATATACTAAAGTTATAAAGAATGATCCAGCTCAAAAACAAAAATTTTTAGATTTTATAACAATAAATGTCACAGAATTTTTTAGAAATCCAGAATTATTTGATGACTTAGAAAAGAGAATAGTAAAAGATTTATTACCTAATAATCCTAATTTAAAAATTTGGAGTGCTGCATGTTCAATTGGTTGCGAGCCATATACTATCTCAATGATGCTAGATAAAATAGCTCCAAGAGGAAGACATAGCGTAATTGCCACAGATATAGATAACACAATTTTATCAAAAGCTAAAATAGGTGAATATACTAATAATGAAATAAAAAATATTAAAAATCAGGATTTGAGTAAATATTTTGAGAATAAGGGCGATAAATACTATATAAGCAATAAAATTAAATCAATGGTTACTTTTAAGAAGCATGATTTAATTTTAGATAGATATGATACTAACTTTGATTTGATAATCTGTAGAAATGTTGTTATTTATTTTAATAATGACACTAAAGAGAATATTTATAGAAGGTTTAGTAACTCATTGAAAAAAGGTGGACTTTTATTTGTTGGTGCTACTGAAAGCATTTATAATTATAAAGAATATGGTTTTGAAAAAGCATCTACCTTTATTTATAAAAAGATATAAGGAGGGATAACATGGATACATCTCAATATATGACTATGTTTTTAGAAGAATCTTTAGATAATCTTCAAACTTTGAATGAATCACTTTTAGATTTAGAACAAAATCCAGAAGATAATGATAAGGTCAATGAAATATTTAGAGTAGCACACACAATTAAAGGCATGGCTGCCACTATGGGATTTAATGATGTTGCAGAGTTAACTCATAAAATGGAAGATGTATTAGCTAAATTCAGAGATGGAGAGTTAAAAGTAACTCAAGAAGTTGTAACTGTTCTATTTGATTGCTTAGATACATTAGAAAGAATGATAGACAATATTCAAAGTTCTTCAGAAGAAAGTGTAGATATAGAAAATATTATAAAGGCACTAGAAAATATAGCAATTGAAAAAGAAACTGAAAATGTAGAAGTTTCAATAGAAGTTGAAAATAAAGATATTTCTGATAATGATTCTTCATTTGAATTAAATCAATATGATATATCAGTAATTAAACAAGCAAAAGAAAAAGAATTTAATGTAATAGAAGTAAAAATTAAAATAAGCGAAAACACATTGCTTAAATCAGCAAGAGCTTTTTTAATTGTAAAAGATCTTGAAGATCATGGAGAAATTTTAAAATCAAAACCTTCGACTGAGGAAATAGAAAATGAAGAGTTTGATTTAGATTTAAGTTTTATTATAGTAACACATAACACACTTGAAGAGATAACTAATATAGTGACTGGTATATCAGAAGTTGAAAAAGTTGAAGTTTCTATGGTGGAAATTAATAATGAAATTTTAGTCAAAGAAATAGATGGAGAAGAATCTAAAAAAGCTGAAATTGTGACTAAAGAAGTTAAGGCAAATAAACCAGTACCTAAAGCAGAAAATAGTACAAAGAAAACAAATTCAGTTAAAAAAGAATCTAAAAAAGCTCATCAATCAGTGAGAGTTGATTTAGTAAGAATTGATAACTTAATGAATATGGTTTCAGAACTTGTTATTTATAGGACAAGACTTGAACAAATAGTAATGGATCATAAATCACCAGAATTAAATGAAACATTAGAACAAGTTGGAAGAACAACTTCTGATCTTCAAGATTTAGTTATGAAAATTAGAATGCTTCCATTAGATACTGTATTTAATAGATTCCCAAGAATGATAAGAGACGTCTCAATAGAATTAAATAAGGAGATAAACTTTCTCATAGAGGGTGCAGAAACTGAATTAGATAGAACTGTTATAGATGAAATTGGCGAACCGTTAATACATTTACTAAGAAATGCTGCGGATCATGGTGTTGAATCTAGAGAAGATAGAATTGCATCAGGAAAAAATCCGGTTGGTACAGTTAAATTAGTTGCTTATCAAGAAGGAACTAAAGCACTTATAAAAGTAATAGATGATGGTGCTGGAATAAATGTTGAGAGAGTAAAAGCTAAAGCAGAAGAAAAAGGAATAAATACTGAAGGATTATCAGATAATGATATTAAAAATTTAATATTTGCTCAAGGTTTCAGTACTAATGAGGTTGTTACAGATATATCTGGAAGAGGAGTTGGAATGGATGTTGTTAAAACAAAGATTTCATCTCTAGGTGGTACAGTTGATGTATTTAGTAAAGAGGGTGAAGGCTCAACATTTGTAATAAAACTTCCGTTAACATTACAAATAATACAAGCTTTACTTGTAAAAATAGGGGAAGAAACTCTTGCTATATCTTTAGGATTCATTGATAGAGTAATAGATTATAAAGAAGAAAATATAAAGACAAGTAATGGAAGAGAAGTTATAATTTACAGAGAAAATGTAATTCCATTAGTAAGACTTAATGAAACATTAGATATTGAGGCTGGTGAAACTGAAAAGAAATTTGTTATAATAGTAAACGTCGGTGATAAAACTATAGGTTTATTAGTAGACTCATTACTTGGTCAACAAGAAATTGTAATTAAGCCTCTTGGCAAGACATTAAAGGGATTAGATCAGTACATTGGAGCAACCATATTAGGTAATGGGTTAGTTACTTTAATATTAGATGTGGGAGCATTATTATAGTATAATTTTATAGGAGGTATGAGATGGAATATGCCAACTTCAATAGTATGCAGTTAGATGCGCTAAAAGAAGTATCTAATATTGGTGCTGGAAATGCTGCAACTGCTCTTTCGGTAATGATATCAGAAAAAATAGATATGACAGTACCATCAGTGAATATCGTAAAACTTGAAGATATTATTGAATTAAATAGTGAAGAAGAGGTTGCAGGGATTGTTATTAGAGTACTTGGAGATATTTCAGGGAATATTCTTTTAATTTTTAATGCAAATAGAGCTAAAGCAATGATTGAAAGATTAGCAGGTTGTGAGGAAGACATTACTAGTGAACTGGGAAAGTCGGTTTTATGTGAAATAACTAACATAATTACAGGATCATATATGAATGCAATAGCTGAGTTTACTAATCTTAAGATAATTCCATCAGTTCCAGCAGTTGCGTATGATATGATTAGTGCAATTTTAACAACAACATTCATAGAGTCTTGTCAATATGAAGAAAATATACTTGACATAGAGACAGTTTTCTTAGATGATACTCAAGAGGAGATTGGAGCACATTTTTATTATGTTCCAATGCCTGGTTCATTAGAGAAAATATTAAAATCAATTGGAGTAAATTAATTTTGGAGGGAGATTTAAATGGCTAAAGTTTTAATAGTAGATGATGCAGCGTTTATGAGAATGATGATAAAGGATATATTAGAAAAGAATGACTTCGAAATAGTTGGAGAAGCAAGCAACGGTGCAGTAGCAGTAGAAATGTATAAGAAAGAGAAACCAGATGTTGTAACAATGGATATAACAATGCCTGATGTTGATGGTATAGAAGCAGTTAAACAAATAAAAGCATTTGATCCAAGTGCAAAAATAATAATGTGTTCTGCTATGGGACAACAATCTATGGTTATGGACGCAATAAGAGCAGGAGCAAAAGATTTTATAGTAAAACCATTCCAAGCTGATAGAGTATTAGAAGCGATAAAAAAAGTACTTGGTTAAAATGCAAGTATGGGGGTGTATTAAATGCAGATAGTAGTATTTAAATTAGGAAATGAATATTTTGCTGTTGAAACAGAACGTGTTCAAAGTATAAATGATATGATGGGTATAACTAGAGTGCCAAAGGCACCTAGTTATATTAAAGGATTAATAAACTTAAGAGGAAGTATAAAATCACTTGTTGATATAAATCTGTTATTAAATGTTGACTCAAGTGCTGAGCAAAATAACATAATAATATTAACTGTTAAGGAAGAAGAAATTGGAATATCAGTTGATGAAGTTGACGAAGTGTTAGATATAGAAGAAAAGGATGTACAAAGATTAGATGATAATAATGCTCCAGGCTATATAAAAGGAATTGTAGATTATAATAACAAACTTCTAACAATAATAAATATTGATAAGTTATTAAATTAGTAATGAAATGAGGGATAAAAAATGGCAGATGTTTTATCACAAAGTGAAATAGATGCCTTGTTATCTGCTTTATCTACAGGTGAGTTAGAACCAGAGACAGTACCTAAGGACGAAGAAAAGCATAAAATAAAGTTATATGATTTTAAAAGTCCGCAAAAATTTTCTAAAGATCACATAAGAACTTTAGAACTAATTCATGATAACTTTGCAAGAATAACTTCGAATTATTTAACAGGACAAATAAGGAAGAATGTTAAAGTAAAAATAGAAACTGTAGAACAGATAACCTATGAGGAATTTATACATTCTGTACAAAATCCTACTATCATCACTATATTTAAAATGCCCCCTTTGACAGGATCAATTATATTTGAAACAAATCCTCAATTTTCATTTCAAATAATAGATATTTTGCTTGGGGGAAGTGGAGATAGGAAAATAGGTAATAAGGAATTTTCTGATATAGATAAAAATATAATAAAACAAGTTACTACTGGAATGATCAGTAATCTAAAATTAGCATGGGAAGATATTTTAAATGTAACTCCTGAGGTAGAAGGAATAGAAACAAATCCAGCAATAAATCAAACATTAGCGCCAAATGAACCAGTGGCACTTATTACATTTTCTGTAGAATTTGGAGAACATAGTACATTTATGAATATGTGTATTCCATATTTAAGTATAGAAAAAGTATTAGATAAATTAGTGGTACAATATTGGTTCCAAAACGATGATGAAACATTAATTGCAGAATCAAGAGTCAAAATGGAAGAAGGAATCCAAAAAGTTGATATTGAAGTATTTGCAGAACTTGGAAATACGAATATCATAGTAGATGATTTCTTAAAATTAACTAAGGGCGATATTATTAAGCTTGATAATAAGAGCTCTTCACCTATAAAGGTATATGTAGGAGATGAGGAATGTTACTATGCTAAACCTGGTATAACAGGAAAGAATATGGGTGTTGCTATTTTAGATATAATAGATAAGGAAGTGAAAGAGTATGAGTAATAGTTTTCTATCGCAAGAAGAAATAAATGCACTTCTAGCAGGGGAACTTAGTAATGAAGAAACGCAAGAGATTCTTCAAGATAATGGGAATAAAGAAGAGTTGACTGATATTGAAAAAGACCTGTTAGGGGAAATAGGAAATATATCCATGGGATCAGCTTCTACAGCTCTTTATCAAATTATTAATCAAAACGTAAATATAACAACACCTGTAGTTTCTTTAACAACATTAAAAGATATGAAGGCTTCTTTTGAAACTCCTAATATAGTTTTAGATGTTGAGTATACAGAAGGAATAATAGGAAGAAATATATTAGTGATGAGAACAGATGATGCTGCTGTAGTAGCTAATCTGATGATGGGTGGAGATGGTCAAGTGCCAGAAAATCCTGAATTATCAGAATTAGAAGTAAGTGCTGTTCAAGAAGCAATGAACCAAATGATAGGTTCGGCAGCAACTTCTATGGCAACGATGTTTTCACGTAGGGTTGATATATCTCCTCCAACATCAAAGTTATGGAAAGAAAAAAATGAACCTATTACAGAAACTTTATCAGAAGATGAAGAAATCGTAAGAGTTTCATTTAGATTAATAATAGGAGATCTTGTTGATAGTAATATAATGCAAATATTACCATTGAATACAGCTAAAAAGATTGTTTCTATAATGATGGGCGAAGAGGATAACAGTAGTGAAGTTAATGAGTCAGCAAAGGTTGTAGAAGAAAAACCAGTGGTTCAAGGAACTACACAAAAGGCAGCTGCTCAACAATCAGTACCAATTCAGGCAAAACCTATAGTGGAAGCACCTAGAGTACAACAACAACCAATAGAAGTGCATGAAGCAGCTTTTGAAACATTAGCTCCAGGAGATACTGCACAAGTACCTAGGAATATAGATTTAATATTAGATGTTCCATTAGATATATCTGTTGTTTTAGGTAGAACTAAAAAGAGCATAAAAGATATATTAAATTTAAGTACTGGATCATTAGTTGAATTAGATAAATTAGCAGAAGAACCAGTTGAAATATTAGTTAATGGAAAGAAAATAGCTTATGGTGAAGTTGTTGTTGTTGATGAAAACTTTGGTGTAAGAATAACAAGTATAGTAAGTAATGCTGAAAGAATAAGATCTCTTAGATAATTGAGAGTAATTAAAAATAGATGGAGATGTAATTAATAGTATATAATTTTGGTATTAAAAGTTATATAAATTAATTATATCTCTATTTTTAGTTAAAATATGGTGGGATTATTTATTGGATACAGTATACTATTTAAGGTTGATTAAGGCTAATGCATTACAATTAGTAATAAAATACAAAATTGGTATATTAGATATAATTATTTTATTATTAATATTTGTAGAGAAGATTTAAAATTTATAAATATGATAAATACTTATATTATTAAGGTATTAATTTGTTAAAAATGCCTAAACTTAATATATAAAAGTACGATAATAAAAGAAGAATGATGAGTAAGATAAGATTGTGGAGGTAAAGAAACATGAGTATTAATAGAATTAATGCACATTCTGCAGTAAATATATATAATTCTAATAAAAATATTAATAAGGTTGAAAAAGCTAATAAAGTTGAAACAAGAGATAGAATAGAAATTTCATCACTTGGAAAATCTATAAAAGATTATTCTTTAGAAAGCAATATAGATAATACTAAAAAAGTAGCAGAAATTAAAGAAAAGATACAAAATGGAACTTATAAGGTAGATTCTAAATTGACAGCAAAGAGTATATTAGAAGCTATAAAGGAGAATAAAAAGTAAACAATGATAAATAAATTAACACAAATAATAGAAAGTGAAGAGATTGCGTTAAGAGAATTATTAGGTTTATTCGAAATACAATACAAGATGATAATGGAAAAAGATGTTTTTGGATTAGAAGGATTAGTTGACAAGTTGAATGAATGTAATAAAAAAATAGCTGGTGAAGAAGTAAGCAGAAGACAACTAATCGGAAAGCAAAGCATAAAAGATATATTAAATACAGCTAATGATGAAAAATTGAATATATCATATGATAAAATCCAAAAAACATTGAATCAGGTAACATTTCAAAAGGAAACTAATGAAATGTTGTTAAAACAACAAATAATGTTTAATAATCAAATGTTAAATATTATGAATCCTAATAGGGAAATGAAGACTTATAACTCTTATGGTAATTTGAGAAGATAATACTCAAGAGTATAGGTCTTTTTAATTATAAAAACACGGATGGGGAATAAAAAAAGACAAGGATGTAGGAAATTTGAAAGGTAGGAATATAAATGGCAGGACTATTTGATACATTTACTGTAGCAAAAAGAGGGCTAAATGTACAACAAGGAGCAATAAATACAACATCTCATAATATCGCAAATGCAAATACAGTTGGATTTTCAAGACAGAGGGCAGTAGCAACAACTACAAGACCTTTTGGAGGAATGTCTAGATTTGATACATGCTCAGTTGGACAAGTTGGTACTGGAGCAGAAATTTCATCAATAGAAAGAATAAGAGATTCTTTTATTGATTTTCAAGTAAGACATGAAAATGGAAAGCTTGGAAATTACGACGTTCAAGATAAATTTTTATATAGAGTAGAAAATATATTTGGAGAACCTTCTGATTCAGGAATACAACAATTGTTAGGAGAATTCTTTGATTCATTCCAAGAATTATCTAAAAAACCACATGATTCATCAACTAAAACAATAGCACTTCAAAAGGCAGCTGCTTTGGCTGATGCATTAAATAATACTTATACTCAGCTAGATAAACAATTATCAGATGCTCAAGAATTATTACAAGTTAACGTTAAGGATGTAAATAATTATTTAGATCAAATAAATGAATTGAATAAGCAAATAGCAAGTGTGTGTGCAGTTGGACAAACTCCAAATGATTTGATGGACGCAAGAGACAATCTTTTAGATGAACTAAGTTCTAAATTTGGAATAACAATAGATAGAAAAGACAGAGAGTCAATTGATTTAAAATTAGAAGGTTATCAAAATGATAAGAATCCAGTTAATAATTTAGTTAATTCAAGTCCCACTGATGAAAATTACACTCGATTTTCTTATGTTAAGAACGCAGAAGTAGAAAAAGATGCTGCTGGAAAGTATACAGTTAAATTACAGTATCATCCCCTAGGAAATTTAAATAGTAAAGAAGAAACTATCACAATTGAATGTGCGGATGAGGATGAAGCAAAAAAAATTGCAGAGTCATTAACACAAAATAGAGTATTGATGGGTGATAAAGATGGAATTGTTGGAAAAATAGTTCCGCCGGCTACTACTGTTACAATGAGTAGTGATGATATAAATAAGAAAATACTTCAAACACATAAATTAGATGTTGATGTTAATACTGTAGATAATAAACATATAAAAGGTGATATAGCAGGTAATCAAGGAGTACAAGATACTATAAAAGGCTATATGTCTGATTTAGATAGAATTGCTGTAGGGTTAGCTTATGCTGTTAACGCAATTCAAACAGGAAGTACAGATGGAAAAGATCAAATTACGGATGTTCTTGTATTTACTAATGGTATAGATGAAAATGGAATAAATGCGAAAAATATAACTGTTAATAAAGATTTATTAAAAGATGTTTCTTTATTAAATGTTTCAAGTACATCTGATGCAGGAGAAGGTAACGGAGATAGAGCATTAGCAATTGCAAATCTTAGAAATGTTAAAATGAATTTAACTAATTCAAAAGAAATAAAGAATAGAGAAGATTTCTTTGCTAATACAAAAGTAAACTTTGATGATGGAATAAATATGATAAGTAGTTCAGAAGGATCTACTATTAATGCTTATTATAAAGAAATAATAAATACATTAGGTGTAAATGCAGAGACTGCTAGTAGAAATGTAAGTACTCAAGGTAAAATATTGCAAGATTTGCAAATGCAAAGATTATCAGTTTCAGGAGTTTCTTTAGATGAAGAAATGACTAATTTAATACAATTTCAACATGCATATAGCGCAAATGCTAAAGTGATTTCAACAGTTAATGAACTTTTAGATGTTGTTATAAACGGATTAAAGAGATAATATATTACAATTTGATTTAGTGTAATGTTGATACGTGCATAAGTAAAGTAGGACTAAATAATTGAACTTAGGAATACTAAAATGACTATAGTCCCACTTTACCTATTGCATATATAAACATTATCTTAAAACAAAACGAATGAAAAGCTATGTTTATGTTAATAAATAGGAGGTAAAATTATGAGAATAACTACAAGTATGTTGTCTTCAAATTATAAAAGTAACATGACAACTAATTTAAATCATATACAAAAACTACAAAATCAATTATCTTCAGGTAAGGAAATAAGCAGACCATCAGACAATCCATATAAAGTTTCAAGAACAATGCAAATGTATACGGAAATTGGAGCTAATAAACAATATAATGAAAACATTAAAGATATCTCAAATTGGTTAGATACAACGGATACTTCATTAAATCAAATGGGAAATGTATTTGCTAGAGTAAGAGAACTTTTAGTTACAGCTGGTAATGGTGCATATGATACTGATGAAAAGAAAGCTATACAAGATGAAATCAAAGAAAGAGTTAATGAAATAAGCCAAATATTAAATACTAATTTTGATGGAGTATATATATTTGGTGGAACAAAAAGTACATCTAAGCCTATAATGGTAAACTCAAATGGTGAATTATGTTATGCTGATAAAGATGGAAATGCTGTAAGTAAGACTACAGATGGAGTAAAGATAGAACTTACTAATCCGATTACTGATGGTGGGACAAAAACTATAGGTGGTATGGAAAAAAAAGGGGATGCAGTAGAAATAACAATAACAGATTCTAGTGTAACACCACCTGCAGAAACTACAGTTCAAATTGATTTAAGTACAGTAGGTACTGGAACTCCACCAGTAACAACAGAGGATTTATTTAAGAATGAGTTGAATGGACAAGGCTTTTCTGATGGTGATGTAGGAAGGCTTGCTTCTATGGTGCCGTCTTTTAATGCTTTAGAACAAATTGGATCTGATTTGAATGTTGAAGTTTCTCAAGGGGTTTTAATTAATTATAACAAGAATGCTGTAGATATTTTACAAGGTAATGGTACTAATGTTATGGATACATTAAATAAAATCATAAAAAATCTTGGTGCGGACGGAGATCAATCTGTAATTACTGGTGAATGTCTTGGAGAAGTAGATGATATAATTAAGAATTTACTTCAACATAGAGCTGAAGTAGGAGCTATGCAAAATAGAATGGAATCTGCACAAGATAAGAATGAAGCAGAAAATTTAAACATGACTGATATTTTATCGAAAACTGAAGATATAGATTTCACAGAAAAAATGATACAATATTCAATAATGCAAACAGTATATATGGCAGCACTTCAAACTAGTGCTAAAATACTTCCGGCAACTATATTAGATTATTTATAGAATAGGAGAGATGAACTATGGTATTTGTTTCAAAAGTACATGGAGAGATAGAGTATGAAGAAAAAAATAAAGTGACTTTTAAAAAAGGAATTTTAGGTTTTGAGAATTTAAAAGAATATGCTTTAGTTGACTTAAAAGAATGTGAACCTTTTAAGTTACTTCAATCTTTAGAAGATGATGAGGCAGGCCTTATTGTAGTTTCTCCTTTTGAGTTTTTTAAAGAGTATGAAATTAAATTAAGTGATGAAGACACTAAAAGATTAGATGTAAAAAATCAAAGTGATGTTGTTTTATTAACGACTGTAACATTAGATTCAGATCCTAAAAAAATAACTACGAATTTAAAGGCACCAATAATTATAAATATTTCTAATAATTTAGGGGAACAAATAATATTAGATAAATTAGATTATAAAATAAAACATCTTTTAATAGAGGAGTGATAATATGTTGATTATTACAAGAAAAAAAGATGAGTCTTTAATGATTGGTGATGATATTGAAATTACAGTTTTAAAGCTAGAAGATGGAAGCGTTAAACTTGGAATAGATGCTCCAAGAGAAACAGCTATATTAAGAAAAGAATTATATGAGGCAGTTAAAGAAGAAAATAAAAAAGCTATGAATATAGATATGAGTTTATTAAAAGGACTAAAAAAATAATTTTAAAAAGCGTTGTTTTAATAGCGTGTTGATATATGCATAGGTAAAGTAGACTGAGTAATTGAACTTAGGAATACTAAAAATGAGTATAGTCCAATTACAATACCACTTTACTTATTGCATATATCAACACATATTTAAAATAAATTCTTAAAAAATCAAATAGAAATTAAGGAGGAGTAAAAATGAATATTAATCATTTAGGACAAGTTAATATGATTAATAATGACATTGAAGGTGCTACATCAGAATTTAAAAATATAAATAATGATATCCAGATAAAACAATTAGAAAAATCAGATTCTTCAGATAAAGAGTATAGTAAAGAAGAGTTAGATAAATCACTTAAAAAATTAAATAAATTTTTAGAAGATGATAAGGCACATGCAGAATATTCTGTACATGAAGATTTAGGATCTATAATGATAAAAATAGTTGATGATAATACAAAAGAAGTGATTTTAGAAATTCCTCCTAAAAAAATCTTAGATATGGTTGCAAGTATGTGCAAACAATTTGGATTGTTAGATAAAAAAGCTTAATTATCTTAGGGGGATTGAGATGGAGTTTAGAATAAATAAAGTTGATACTGACCTTAGGGATAAATTAAAAGAAGAAATTAAGACAGATAAAATTCATGGAAATAATCATATAAGCATAAAGAAAGATTTAAAAGAGGACGAAAATAAAGATAAGAATAATAGTGAAAATAAAGAGGAAAATAAAAAGTCTTCAAAAAAATACATTACAATTGACGGAGTGAAATGTAATTCAAAGAATTTATATGTAAAAGTAGAAAAAGTAGAAAAACTAAATGAAATAAATTCTAAAGGTAGATTTTTAGATATAGAAAAGTAGGAGGAAAAATTAATGTATTCGAATGGATATACTGCATATAAAACAAATAGCGTTAATTATGCATCTAAAGATCAATTATTATTGATGTTAGTTGATGGCGCGGTTAAATTTGCCAAAGTAGCAAGACAAGCTATAGTTGATAAAAATGTAAAGAAAGCACATGAAAATATAATTAAAACAGAAGATATTTTTACTGAACTTAGAGCATCAATTGATACAAGTGCTGGAGAATGGGCACAAAATATGTTTAATATTTATGGATTTATAAATGAGAAATTATTTGAAGTAAATTTAAAAAAAGATTTGAAAATTATAGATGAGATCATACCACTTATTGAAGAAATAAGGGATATGTGGCACGAAGCTGAAAAAAGAGCAAAAAGAGCATAATAAAAAAGGAGTGAAGCAAAATGAGAATTACAGGACTTGCAACAGGACTTGATATGGATGAAATAATCAAAAATTCAATGAAACCTTATAGAATAAAAATAGATCAAATGACCCAAAAGAAAGATGTTACTGAAATAAAACAAAAATTATACAGAGATGTTATAAAAGATGGAAAAGATTTCTACAATAAGTATTTTGATATAGTGAAAAGTGATAGTTTATTACGTACTAGTAGTTGGGGAACAGTTGCTTTTTCATCTAGTGATGAAAATATTGTAAGTGTAAAGGCACAAGGTGGAGCTATAAAAGGAAATTATGAAGTTACAGTAGAACAATTAGCTGAAAAAGCATCTGGAATATTAAAAGATGGTGTTAGTGGAGAACAAACAATAACAACTAATGCAGGAGAAATAAAATTTCAAGTTGTGAATGATACTTCTAAAACACCAAAAGAAAATGCTGCTGAAACAATAAAGAATTTTAACAAAGCAATAGAAGATAAGAAAAATGAAATTAAAAATGATACAATACTTACAGATGATGAAAAAACTAAATTCTTAAGTTCTTTAAATATAAATGCTAAGTATAGTGAAATTAGTGAAGGTATAGTATTCGAATCAAAAGAATTTGGACAAGGAAACTTTGTAATTAATAAAGGTCAATCTAATGAAGTTGTAGCAAGTGATAAAGAATTAATAGCTAATATATCAAAGGATGGTGTTGCACACAAAGTAACAAGCAAAGAGGGCAATACAGTAACTTTAGATGGTATTACATTCAGTTTTAATGATGTAACTAAACAAAATGGTGTTGAGAAGCCAGTTAAGATAACAGGAAAAACTGATTCAAAGGACTTAAAGGATAAGTTAGTAGGATTCGTTAATGACTACAATAAATTTATGGAAAAATTAAATACTCTTACAATGACAAAGCATGATAGAAGTTATACTCCTTTAACAGCGGATCAAAAGAAAGAAATGTCAGAATCAGAAATTAAACTTTGGAATGAAAGAGTAGAAAATGGACAATTATATAGAGATTCGGATGTTACCAGAATTGCAAATTCAATGAAACAAACTATGAGAACATTCATGAAGGATAGTAATTTAAATCTTAAAAAAATAGGAATAAAACCAGTTGAAGACTATTCAGGAACTAAAAATGGGACTTTTACTATTGATGAAGATAAACTTACAAAGGCATTAGAAGAAAATACTGAAGGTGTTATGAATCTATTTATAGGAAATCCTAATTCCACAGATCCAAGTGAAAAAGGTGTATTACATCAATTAAAGGATACATTAGATAAAGAATTTGTTAAAAGTGATTCTGCATTAATAGAAAAGGCTGGATATGAAGGTACAACTAGTTTTTCTAACAATACATTGACTAAGAATATATCGGATTATGAAAATAAAATAAAAGATATGGAAAAAAGTTTTTCTAGAAGAGAACAAGCTTTATATACAAAATATGCTACACTTGAAACAATGATGAACAAACTTAATTCACAACAATCTAGTTTAATGTCACAATTAGGATTGAGTTAGATATATGAATATAGATATTTTTAATCAATATAAGGAAATTAATTTACAAATAATAAACTCAATAAAAGAAGATAGAGAAGATGAGACTTTGTTTGAAAAAAGAGAAGAAGCAATTAAAAACATTTTATCTTTAGATTTAGATAAAACTGAAATAAAAAGGATATATTTAGAACAGGGATTATATGATTTAGATAAGGAATTAGAATTTATATTAAAAGAAAAAATGTTATGCGTAAAGGATGAGATAAAAAAGATAACCGCTAAAAAACAAGCTAATTTAGGTTATGCTACTTCTAATAGGAGTAGTAATCTCTTTTCTAAAAGAGTTTAAATATGAAGTTGATATATTGAGGTTAAATTTAATTAATAAAAATTACAATTTTAATGCATTCTTTAATATGAGAACTTTAAATAATTTAGGTTTCAGGAGGAATATTTATGGATATAGGAGCAATGTCGATTTCTATGAACCAAGGTGCTTTAAAAACAGCAGTTCAATTATCAGTTTTAAAACTTGGGATGAATTCAGAAAAGCAAGTAGCAAATCAAATGACAGAAATGATGAATAATATGGTTGTTGAACCTGGAAAAGGAATAAATATAGACAAGATGGTTTAAAAATATTAAAGTGTAATACAACATTTACGATAATATAAATATAATATAAAAATAATTTTTAAAAGCAATAAAAATAAAAAAAGTAATAAAAAACTATAAAGAATCATAATATATGTGCGATAATATAAGTGTAAAGTTTAAATATGTTTTGAGAGTCATAGATGACTTTTAAATAAATAAAAAATTAAGGACAAGGATGTCCTATGAAAATTCAAGGAGGAATTTTATTATGATTATTAATCACAATATGAATGCAATGAATGCACACAGACAAATGGGAGTAAACACAGGAGCAGCTGGAAAATCAATTGAAAAATTAAGTTCTGGTTTAAGAATAAACAGAGCTGGAGATGACGCAGCAGGTCTTGCTATTTCAGAAAAGATGAGAGGACAAATTAGAGGTCTTGACCAAGCAGCAAGAAATGGACAAGATGGAATCTCTTTAATTCAAACAGCTGAAGGTGCTGTAAATGAAACTCATGCAATTCTTCAAAGAATGAGAGAATTAGCAGTTCAATCATCAAATGGAACTAATATTGATGAAGATAGAGCTCAAATAAACAAAGAGTTCCAACAATTAAAATCAGAAATAACAAGAATTGGTACACAAACTCAATTCAATAAACAAAACTTATTAGATGGTTCAAACACAGAAATTAAATTCCAAATAGGTGCTAATGAGGATCAAACTATCAGTGTTAACCTTAAATCAATGGGAGCAACAGCATTAAGCTTAACTGGTACAAAAATATCAGCACAAACAGAAGCAGCAACTGCAATAACTACTTTAGATACTGCAATTAAAACAGTTTCAGAATTTAGAGCAGATTTAGGATCAGTTCAAAACAGATTAGAACATACTATATCTGCTACAAACAATACTTCAGAAAACTTACAAGCTGCTGAATCAAGAGTAAGAGACGTTGATATGGCTAAGGAAATGATGAATTTCTCTAAGAATAATATTCTTAACCAAGCTGCACAAGCAATGCTTTCTCAAGCTAATCAACAACCACAAGGAGTTCTTCAATTATTAAGATAATTATGAACTAGGAATTAACTCTGTATTATAGAATTTTATCTCTATAATATGGAGTTTTTTCTATTTAAATTTAAAACAAATTTTAAAAAATATGGAATAAAATAATATAAAATGAGATAATATATATTATAAATTGAGTGAAAATGAGAAAAATTATTATTTAGAATTGGACAAGGAGAATAATGATGAGTTTAAATATAGATAAATCTAGAGATGGATATAATATTGTTCAAGTTAATATAGACGGTAAGAAACAATATATAGGAAGTAAATATAATCAGAAAAGAGAAATTGAGAATTTTGTTAAAGAATTTAAAAATTGTACTATAAATGATAACTATATAGTTTTTGGATTATCACTAGGTGAGCACATAGTAGAATTATTAAATAAAATTAGTGATAAAAGTCAGATTTTAATTGTTGAAATAAATGATGAACTTGTAGAATATTATAAAAGTTACGATAATACGAAGAATATTTTTAAAAATCCTAGAATAGAATTAGCTCAAAATGCTGATGAAGTGAAATCTTTTTTTAGAAAATATATTACTCAAGTAAATATAAATAATTTAGAAATAGAATATTATGCAAGGTATGAAAAGCTGTATATTGGTAAATTAAATGATATTTATGAAACGATAAAAAATGAATCTCAAAGAATAATTTCAGATAAAAATACATCATTATACTTTGGAATAAATTGGTTTAATTCGTTATTGGATAATTTGAAGTATATGGCAACGGGGACGGTGGTTAATAATCTTAAAGATAAATATAAAAATATACCTGCAATAATAGTATCTGCGGGGCCTTCTCTTCAAAAAAATGTAGATGAACTAAAAGGAATTGAGAATAGCTTAATATTAACAGGTGGAAGAACGCTTGGTACATTAGTTGAAAGAAAAATTGAACCAACGTGTTTATGTGTTGTTGATCCAGGAGGAGTATCGTATAAACTTGTTGAAAATCATATAGATAAAGTAACATGTCCATTGGTTTTTTATGAGGGGACTAATTCTAAAGTTATTGAAAACCATAATGGAAAAAAAATATTTAGTGCAAATAATAAATTTTTATCAGATGTATGGAAAGAAGAAATTCAAAGTTTATCAGGTGGTGGATCTGTAGCTCATGCAATGACCATATTAGCAGCTTATATGGGGTGTAATCCTGTTGTATTTATAGGCCAAGATTTAGCTTATACAGGAGAAAAAGGACATGCTATTTGTTCAGGGAATAAATGGAAAAAGCTTACTTTTGATGATTACAAAAGGAGTGATGACTTATATGTAGAAGATATAAATGGAGAATTAGTTAGAACTAGTATTGTCCTTAATTCATATAGGTTAGCTATGGAAGAAGTAATAGAGGCTTTTCCCAATACCCAGTTTATAAATGCTACAGAAGGTGGAGTTAATATCAAAGGAACAGAAAATAAGACTTTAAAAGACACTATAAATAACTTTAAAGAGAATCATATTAGTGAATTAGAGATTTTTTTGAAAGCTGATGATAAGACACAGGATGTTATAAATGGATTGAAAAAAAATATAAAGTTATTAGAACAAGATATATCATTGTGTGATAAGGGAGAACATGTATTAGATGATTTTAAGATAAATTATTATTTAAAGAAACAAAGCCGTATAAATAAAAATTTAAAAGATTTGGATGACATAGATCATAAATTGAGGAATAATATAAATGATATAAATATAATAAATTCTATATTATTTAATACTATATATGAAATAGAAAATAATGATGAATTTATAATCAATATGTCTGATAATAAAGAAGTAGCATTTAAGAAAAATATTAACAAAAATAGAGCAATATATTGTGGACTTAAAAAAGTTATGAAAATATGTTGTGAAAAATTGAAATTAGCTGTAAAAGAGTTAGAAGATTAAAGAATTAAGTGTAATTTACGATATATAATATAGTAGACAAGATAGTGAAAGTAAGATTAAGGGGGATAAGTAATTGTGAATAATGAATTTGAAGTTTTAGTAACAGCTAATGAATATATAGATAATTTAAAAAATGGAGCTAATAAAGTTACGGATTATATTGAAGTAGGAAATGAGCAAGAAGGAATTGGATTAATACCTTTAATAGCTGATGGAGTAGAGTGGTTATTAAATGCTATTGATTTAACCAAGAATATTCATAAAGGAACTATAGATACTATTAAAATAAGTGAAAAATTATGTGAGATAGTAGAAGCGTTAGAAAATGAAGACTATATTTTAGTTGGAGATTTATTTAAGTATGAAATATTAGATATTTTAGAAGAAATTCAAAATAATATAAAGAAAGTAATTGCAAATTAAAAAATGACAATAACAAATATTATTTAACAAAATATTTTGAATTCTAAAATTATGTTCTGATTTTAAATGGAGGTAGTAATATGCTTAATAATAAATCAATTCTCATAACTGGAGGTACAGGCTCTTTTGGAAAAAAGTTCACAGAAAGAATTTTAAATGAGTTTGATCCTAAAAGAATAGTTATATATTCTAGAGATGAATTTAAGCAAGATGTTATGAAAAAGGAATTTTCAATAAAATATCCAGATAAGATACATAAACTCAGGTTTTTTATTGGAGATGTAAGAGATAAAGATAGATTATATAGAGCTTTTAGAGATATAGATTATGTGATACATGCAGCAGCAAT
Organism: uncultured Clostridium sp.; assembly: GCF_963527835.1. Classification (GTDB taxonomy): domain Bacteria; phylum Bacillota; class Clostridia; order Clostridiales; family Clostridiaceae; genus Clostridium. Next base: position 157,328 of record NZ_CAURTC010000003.1, read on the forward strand.
GAAACAGGTGCCGGCTTGTGAGTATAATCCTTTTGAAGCTATAAAGACCAATATACATGGAGCACAAAATATTGTTGATGCAGCTATAGATTGTAAAGTAAAAAAGGTTGTAGCATTATCGACAGATAAAGCAGTAAATCCAATAAATTTATATGGAGGAACAAAGCTTGTTTCAGATAAATTATTTATTTCAGCGAATGCTTATTCTGGCGGAGATGGAGCAGTATTTTCAGTAGTTAGGTATGGTAATGTCGCAGGAAGTAGGGGATCTGTCATACCATTTTTTAAATCGCTCATAGAAAATGGAGAAAAAGTTTTGCCTATAACGGATTATAGAATGACTAGATTTTGGATCACTTTAGATGAAGGTGTTGATTTGGTATTTAAAGCATTAAAAGAATCAAGAGGTGGAGAAACTTATATTTCTAAAATACCTTCTTTTAAAATAACTGATTTAGCTAAGGCAATGAATGATGATATTGATATGATTGAAATTGGCATAAGAGAAGGCGAAAAATTAGATGAAGTAATGATAACTAAAGACGATTCTAGAATGACTTATGAGTATGATAAACATTACATAATATATCCACATTTTGATTGGTGGAACTCTCAGAATTTTATGACTCCAGGTGGAAAATTAGTTGAAGAAGGATTTGAATATGATTCAGGAACTAATAAAGAATGGATAGGAGTTAACAAATTAAGAGAACTTCTTAAAAATGAAGGCATTTATGATTCTAATAAATATAAGTAGTAGAGTATAATTTGTATTAATAAGGGAAAATGATTTATAGTAATTTATTGATTAAAGATTGATTTCTTTATTATAGAATAAATGTTAATCATACAAGTAAAATTGATAACTATTCATAAATGAGGTGATTATAGGTGGGCAATAAACCTGTAATGTTAATAACATCAATAGGGAAAAGAATACAATTAATAAAACATTTAAAAGAGAGCTTTACTATAATTGGTGTAGATGCAAGTGAATTAAATGCAGGTAGATATTTTGTTGATAAATTTTACAAGATACCTAAAATAAATGAAAAAAATTATATAGAAACTATTATTAATATATGCAAGAATGAAAAAATAGATGTATTAATTCCTTTGTATGAAGGTGAATTTGAAATTTTAGATAATTCAAGAAACATACTTAAAAGCATTGGAATATTACTTTTATTGAGTAATAAAGATATTATTAATATATGCAAAGATAAGAAAAAAACTTATGATTATTTTATAAATTCCTCAATAAATAATATAAGAGTTTTTTTAAAAAAAGAAGTAGAAAATATTATTAAAGAGAGTGACATAAATAAATTACCGCTTCTAATAAAACCTAAATGTGGTATGGGGAGTAAAGATATTTATAAAATTAATACTATTAAAGAACTAATTTTCTTTAATGAATATGTTCAAGAAAAAATAGTTCAAGAATTTATATTAGGTGATGAATACACTGTTGATATATTAGTGGATCTAGAAGGAGAACCAATATATATAGTACCTAGAAAGAGGATAGAAGTTAGATCTGGCGAGGTAGTAAAAAGTGCAACGATAAAAGATCGTAAAATAATCAATGTAACTAAAGAAGTATTAAAATATTTAAATAGATTAAAAGATGAAAACAACGTAGGATTAATTGGGCCATTAACAATACAGTTTTTTAAAAAAGAGAATGGTGAAATATTATTATTGGAAATAAATCCACGATTCGGTGGTGGGGTTCCTCTGAGTTTTGAATCTGGAGCAAATTATGGAAAAGAAATTTCTAGAATATTAAAGGGAGAGAAACTTAATTACATAGAAAATTTTATTGAGAAAACTATGATTAGATATGAGGATGCTATTTACATTTAATTATAAGAAATAGCTACAGGTGAAAAATGATTAAGTTAATAATGTTTGATTTAGATGATACTTTATATTATGAAAAAGAATATGTATTATGTGCATTTGAGGATGTAGCCAATTATTTAGGAAACAAATATAATAAGAATACTATTTTATTATATGAAAGAATGAAAGAAATTTTTGAAAAACAAGGTAGGGGAAAAATTTTTAATATAATTTGTGAAGAAAACAATTTTAATGAAGATATAAATAAGTTAATTAATATATATAGAAATTGTAAACCAAAATTAAACTTATACAATGATAGCGTTGAAATATTAAAATGGCTTAGAAGAAAAAGATATAAAATGGGGATAATTACAGATGGATGTGCTAGGGTGCAATGGAATAAAATAAAAGGGCTAGATATTGAAACTCTAGTAGATAGAATTATAGTCACAGATGATATTGGAAGGGAATTTTGGAAACCTCATAAAAGATCATATTTGGATATGATAGATTATTTTGATGTGGCTAAAAATGAATGTATATATATTGGAGATAATCCCAATAAAGATTTTATTGGAGCCAAAGAATTAGGTATTAAGACAATTAGAATTATTAGAGAAAATGGAGATCATATTTATACTTTTTTAGAAGAAAAATATGAAGCTGATTTTAACATAAATAATCTTTTAGAATTAAAAAATTTATTAAAAAAGATTAATAAATAATTAAAAAATGAAAAAGAAAAGGTGATTTAGTATGAAAATTTTATGTATAGTTCAAGCAAGGATGGGATCAGAAAGATTGCCAGGTAAGGTAATGAAAGAAATAAATGGACAACCCATGATAAGCTATACACTTAATTCACTTAAAAAGAGTAAATATATTGACGAAATAGTTTTAGTAACATCAACTTTAAACATAAACAATTCTTTGGTTGAATATGTAAAAAGTATAAATTTTAAAGTTTTCAGAGGCGATGAAGATAATGTTCTAGAAAGATATAAATTAGCTTCTGATAAATATGATGGTGACATAATAATTAGAGTTACTGGAGATTGCCCTTTAATAAATCCAATAATAGTTGATAATGTTGTAACTAAGTTTTTAATGTATGACTATGATTATGTAAGACTTGATGTACCAAATACATTTCAAAGAGGATTTGATGTAGAGGTATTTTCTAAAGAAGCATTAGATAAAGTTTATGACTTAGTTTGTTCAGAAGAAGATATACATAAAAATGAATTTCAACCTTTCAGAGAACATGTCACTTATTATATTTATAACCATCAAGATGAATTTAAGGTTGGATATGTTAAAGGTGAAGGAAAGTATTTTGAGGATAGAGATGTTAATTTGAGTGTTGATACGGAAGAGGACTTTGAAAAAGTTAAGAATATGTTGATTAATTAATTATGATTTAATCATTAGAATTTATGGAATTAGTTATTAAATACGTCATTATTTGAATCTGTTAAGCTGATATGAAAAAACAGCTTGATTTTTCATAGAATTACTCGCTCTTTGAAAATTATATAAGTTTGAATACTTTATTGCCTAGCAAACAAGCCTGCAATAAAAGTGATTTTTGCAGGTTAATCAAAAGTATTAAGTTTAATTACGCTGCTGAAAACCAAGAGTTTTTATCTAAGCTATCACTAGCGAAACCAGCAACTTCAGCTGGGGCATAGTTATTTAATGATCCATGTGGTCTAATGAAATTATAGTGAAAGATAAATAAATATACTAAATTATTAGCTTTCTCAAAAGAATTAAAGCCTTTTTTAGCTTTATACCAGGCTTTAAAAGTCTTATTAAATGATTCAATTAAGTTATTATTTGTATCACTAGACATAGGAGCTACTGGTATATGTTTGGTATTTGGCAATACCGTGGCGGCAGATTGGTTGTATGAAGGCAATCTATCGGTTATAAAATAGGTTGGTTCTCCACAATTTTTAGCTTCATTGATAAGTGTATATGCGGAATCAGAGCTTCTAGATTTAGTTAGATGAAAAGCTAAAATAAATCTAGTTTCTGAATCAATAGCTAGCCATAGGTAATATTTTTCACCATTAATAAATATAACAGTTTCATCAGCGTGCCAATCGTCAGATTGTAAATCTAAACTATCTTTAAATTTATCGGCCTTTTGTTTGAAAAAAGGTGCAAATTTATTAGTCCAGCTTGCTATGGTTACATGAGAGACTTTAATACCGCAGTTCATCATTAAGAATTGTGAAATTGATCTTGTTGGTGAATTATTTAGAAAGTATAAAGTTAATGCAGTCAATATAAAATGAAGTGGAAATCGCATTCCTTTCATAGAAAGGGAACCGGTAATTAACTCGCTAGATGCATCATCAATGTTAATGATATGATGTTTAACTATTATATGATTACATTTTTTATTATTGCATTTTTTATTATTGCATTTATAGCGATTGTAATGTTTGTAAGCGTGATGCAAGTATGTGCCTTTGCCACACTTTGGACATCTCGGATAATTCATTTTAGGCAGTCCGTCACCGTCGCCTAAGGCGAACTGGCGCTTACACATTTTGCATTGATACTTTTGATTAGCCTGCTTATTCAAACCAAATTTATATAGTTTATCAGAATGGCAGCGTGGACATTTTATATTAGTCTTGTTCATTGTTCTTCTCTCCTTTTTAAGGGGGTATTATTAAGTGTTGCAAACCTATTGTATTTCCTAAGGTTGAGAAGCGCAATGTTCATATAACCTAACAGATCGCATTATTTTATAAGGGGAAGAAAATAAAATGAATGTTATAATTTTAGATAATTACAAAGGAATACGAAAACTAAATGCAGATGATAGTTATCCAATTTCTTTAGAAAATATTTATAACGGACAACGTGTTCTAGATTGGCACATAGGAAGTATAAATAAGAAAAATATACAGTATTTTTATATTGGTGGATATCATATAGAGAAGATCATAAATAAATATAATAATTTTTCATTTTATTATGATAAAAATAATCAGATGAGCTTGAGATTAGTTTATGACATATTGAAGATAAGTAATGAAGATTGTCTAATTATTCAATCTAACATATTATATAAACAACATTATATAAATTCTTTAATAGATAGTACAGAACCAATAGTTATTGGAGTATGTGAAGAAGTTATTGATAAAAATTTTATGGGAATTACAACTGATTTGCTTAATTATAATGGAATCTTAAAAATAAATAGTAGTCAAATAAATAGTATATTAAATAATATTGAAAAATTTTTCTTAAATAATAAAGAGGAAAGTTATTTGCAATGGATTGATTATTTAATTAAGAATAAGGGGAATAATGTAAATTTTATAAAAGCTAAAAATTTAAAAGATATAATCAATGTTAAAAATAAAATTGGATTATCTAAATTTATACTTGGAACTAAAGCTCAAACATTAGAAACATTAAAAAACCTTGTTAACAATTCAATTATTTTAGAGCAGTTAGTATTTACAGTTAAACAATGGAATGAGAATTCGGAATTCATTTATAATGAAATAAAAAGTAAATATAAGGATAAAACGATAGTTATAAGAAGTAGTTCTTTAAGTGAGGATTGTTTTAATCAATCAAATGCAGGGAAATTTGAAAGTTATTTGGATATTGATGTTATGAATAAAAAAATGGTAAAAACATTAATAAATAAAGTTATTCATAGTTATAACAGTGATGATGGAAATAATCAAGTTCTAATTCAACAATATATATCTAATAGCACAATAAGCGGAGTTATATTTACTAGAGATTTAGAAGATTCATCTCCTTACTATTTAATAAACTATGATGATGAGAGTGGACTTACAGATACAGTTACTTCAGGAAAAAGTAAAGATATTAAAAGTAAAATTATATTAAAGGATAAATTTAATATAATAGATGAAAAATTCAAAAAAATAATAACGGCTGTTAAAGAAGTAGAGAGCCTTACTGGATATGATGGATTAGATATGGAATTTATCATAGATAATAATAATATATATATAGTTCAAGTTAGACCAATAGTTTCATATAAAAAAGAGATACTTTTAACAGATGATGATGTATTTAAAGAAGTAAAAAGCTTAAAAGAATACGTTTCTAATATATTTAGAAAAAAAATTAATTTAGCAGGGGCTACTACAATATTAGGAAATATGCCGGATTGGAATCCAGCAGAGTTAATAGGGAGTTCACCAAGACCATTAAGCTTATCACTGTATCAAAAACTTATAACTGATGGGATATGGACAATAGCTAGGGAACAATTAGGCTACAAATCTTTAGGATATGAACCACTGGTAGTATCACTATCAGGAAAACCTTACGTAGATGTTAGAAAAAGTTTGAATTCTTTGTTGCCTAAAGATTTAGATGCTGAATTATGTGAAAAAATTGTAAATCATCAAATTGAAAAGTTACAGAATACTCCATGCTTTCATGATAAAATCGAGTTTAAGATTGCTAAAACTATTATAGATTTTAATTTTACAGAATATGAAGAAGAATTATTAGATAATTCGTTTACAAAAGGGGAAGTTTCACAATTTAGGAAATGTCTAACTAGATTAACTAATAATATTTTAATTAATGCGGATTCTATATTAGATAAACAAAAAGAAAAGCTAAATAAATTAATATGTAATCTGGAAGCCATAGATAACTGCAAAGCGTTAGAAATAATTGAAATTCCTAATATTATTAATATATTAATAAATGATTGTATACTAAACGGTATATTACCTTTTTCAATTTTAGCTAGATTTGCTTTTATATCAATGAGTTTTTTAAAAACTTTAAAAGAAAGAGAAGTAATAAATGATAATGAGTATGATAAAATTTTATTATCAATACCTACAGTAGCTCGTGATTTTAAAGTAGACAATGAATTACTTAATTTAAATAAAATTTCTAAAAGCAAGTTTTTAAGAAAATATGGTCATTTAAGACCAAATACATATGATATAAATTCATTAAATTATATTGAAGGATATGCAATATACTTTAAGAATTCACAAAAAATTGCTACTGTTATGACGGAAGACGAATTCAGTTGGATGGATACTATATTTGAAGATAAAAGTGAGCTTATTAATGAACAACTGAGACTAAATAATCTAGACTGTGATTATTTAAAATTAAAAGATTTTATTAGATTATCTATATCAGCAAGAGAATGGTCAAAGTTTGAGTTTACAAAAAATATAAATAAAATTTTGGAATTAGTTGGTAAGCTGGGTCAGCATTTTAAGCTTACAAAAGATGATATGTCTTACATATCTTTAGATAAAATACTCTCTTTAGCTAAAGAAAGTCCAAGTTATTCATTTGAGAAAGAATTAGTAAGAGAATGTGAATACAGGAAAAAGAAATTTATGCTAACGCAATTAATAAAATTACCTAGTTTAATTTTGCATCCTTGGCAGGTAGAAGAGTTTTCAATAATAGAGAGTGCACCTAATTATATAACAAATAAAATGATTTCAGGTGAGATTGTAGAGATAACTGCATTAAATGTCAAATTTGTAGACATAGATAATAAAATAGTACTTATTGAAAATGCAGATCCTGGATATGATTGGATTTTTTCAAATAATATTAAGGGATTAATAACTAAGTATGGAGGAGCTGCATCTCATATGTCTATAAGATGTGCTGAATTTGGAATTCCAGCAGCAATAGGAACTGGAGAAATAATATATAATAATATTAAGGAATTATCAATCATCGAATTAAATTGTGAGACTAAGCAGATAAAGGTGATCAAATGAGTTGTTTAATTGGAGTTACTATGAGAATTATACAAAATCAAACTTATTATGAAGTTAGAGACGGAATTAGTAGTGATTATATTGAATTTTTTAACCAATATAATATAACACCGATATTAATACCTAATAATTTAATTGATCCCGTAGAATACTTTAAAAATTTAAATTGTAAAGCTCTAATATTAACAGGTGGAGAAGATATATTAATAACAAAAAATAATATAGAATCTAATAATATGTTTAAAAATAAAAGAGATGAAACAGAGTATAGATTATTAGATTACTGTATAAAAAATGACATACCTGTTTTGGGAATATGTAGGGGAATGCAAATGATAAATATATACTTCGGTGGACAAATACTAGATTTAAATAAAAGATTAGAAGAAGCAAAACATGTAAATACAATGCATAGAATAAAAATACTTGATAAAATGTTATGCTTAAATTTAAAGCAATTAGAGGTAAATTCATATCATAATAATGGAGTAGTAATAGAAACTTTATCAAGTAAATTAGATTATTTTGCAATAACAGAAGAGAATGTTATAGAGGGATTATACTATAAATCCTATAAAACAATAGGTATTCAGTGGCATCCAGAAAGAAGTAAAGCTTTGTGTGATGATTTTATTATGAAAAAATGGTTGTCATATGTAGAGGAGAAATGAATATGAAATTAATAATTTTAGCAGCAGGACAAGGAACTCGATTAGCTCCATTAACTAATACTAAGCCTAAATGCTTAGTAGAATTAAAAGGTATACCATTAATAGAATGGCAAATAAGTATTGCAAGAAAAGCAGGTATAAAAGAAATAATAGTTATAAGAGGATATAAAGGCGATAAGCTTGAGTATTTAAAAGATTTGGATATAAAGCTTATAGAAAATATGGAATATGAAACTACAAATATGGTAGAAACACTTTTTAAAGCTAATGAATATTTAGAGGGGGAAGTAATAATATCTTATGGGGATATTGTATATGAAGAAAGTGTTATTAATAAATTGTTAGAAAATAAAAATGAAATATCTGTAGTTGTTGATCATGGTTGGGAAAACTATTGGAAAAAAAGAGTTGATAATATATTTTTAGATGCTGAAAGCCTGATGTTAGATGAAAATAATAATATAATAGGTATTGGTCAAACGGTTGAAAGTATTGAGTATATTCAAGGACAATATATTGGCTTAAGTAAGTTTAACAATGAAGGCTTAGAAAAATTAAAAAAAATATATATAAAAGAACAAGTTGCTTTTAGAAAAGATACTAATTACATATGTAAAAATAGAAATTTAAAGCAATTATATATGACAGATATATTACAAGGTTTAATTAATCATAAGTATATAGTTAAGGAAGTTGCTATAAATAGAGGATGGGTGGAAATTGATAATGTATCTGATTTGAAATTAGCAGAGCAATTAACTTCAATAATAAATACAAAGATAAGTATAAAATAGAGGGGTAATAATGAAGAAAAAAGGACAAGTTTATTGGTTTTTAGGGTTATCAGGAAGTGGGAAATCAACTTTATCAAAGAAGTTGTATGATTATCTAAAAGAAAAGAATGATAATATAAAGTTAATAGATGGAGATGAACTTAGAGAAGCAATTGGTGGATTTATGGGATATTCAATTGAGGAAAGAAGAAAAGTAATTAATATTATAATTTATTTAGTTAAAACATTATCAGAGTATGAAATTGATGTTGTAGTAGCTAATATTAGTGCTTTTAATGATTTGAGAATAAAGGCAAGAGAAGAAATAGAAAATTATAATGAAGTATATGTAAAGTGTTCTATAGAAGAGTGTGCAAGAAGAGATGTAAAAGGATACTATCAGAAAGCATTGAATGAAGAGATAAAAAATTTTATTGGAATAGATCAAGAATTTGAAGAGCCGGTAAATCCACATTTGATTTTAAATAGTGAGAATGAAACATTTAATGAGTGTTATCAAAAATTATTAAATTATATTAATTTAAATAAATTATAAAAAGGGATAGTAGCATGAAAAAAAAGATTGTTATATTTGGAGCATCGGTTAAGGGAATTGAAGCTTTAAATAGCTTAAAAGAAGAAAATGTAATATATTTTTGTGATAATGATTGGGAAAAAATTGGTACAAGGATAGAAGGAATAGAAGTCATATGTATACATAGCCTTTGCAAAATTAAAAATGAGGTTAAGTTGGTAATAGCTAGCTCGTATCAGAGTGAAATAGAGTTACAATTAAGAAAAAATGATATATATGAGTATGAAGTTTATAGTGAATTCAATAAGAATGAACTGTGTTTAAATAATTCTATTAAAAAGAATATGAAGTTTGAAAGCATAAAAAAAATATTTATGCTAACTGATTCTTTAGAAGAGGTAAAGAAAATAAAAATACGTTTTATATTTCAAAGATCATTAACCTGGAAAGCAGTAGAAAGTGTATACTGTAGTTTTGTAAATGATAATAGGTTTGATGTAAAAATAATTGTGGTACCAAACGATGGTATTATAGAGCATAAAATATTAAATGAAAGCAATATAAATTACATATTGTATGATGAGTTTAATTTGACAATAGATCAACCTGACATAATTATTTGTAATGAAACAAACGATATTTCAAGACCTATGGAATATCATTCTAAAAATTTATGTGAAATATCAAAATTAGTATATATTCAAGGAACGCTTCATAATCTAGCTTTGCCTAAAAAATGGATACAAGATCAAATGGATCGTCCAATATATAAAAATGCTTGGAAGGTGATTTTGGGTGATAAAGAGTTCTATGAATTGTGTAATATTAGTATTAATAAGGCTTTTCTCACAAGCCCAAGATGGGATAGCTTATATATAGCCTTAAATAATAACAATAAAGCCCCTAAGCAATGGATAGAAAAATGCAAAAAAAGAAAAGTTATATTATGGAATCCTCATTTTTATATAAGAGGTCAAAATAGTAGTACTTTTGATATTTATTTAAAAGATATATTAGAGTTAGTTATTAATAATAAAGAATTATGTCTTATTATTAGGCCACATCCTATTTTGTTCAAAAGTATCTATGAAAACAATATATGGTCTAAAAAACAAATAAATTGCTTTAAGGAATTTATTAATAAAAGTGAAAATATTATTTTGGATGAAATGGTTGATTATACAAAATCATTTTCATTATCTGATGCATTAATAAGTGATATGAGTACATTTTTAGTAACATATTTGCCGATAAAAAAACCAATTTTATACTTAAAGCATCCTTTAGAGGATGAACTTTGTAATAAAGAATATATTCAAAGTTATTGTGATATAGCAAGTAATTTTGATTATGTAAAAAAGTTTTTTGAAATGATAATTAATAATAGAGATTGTAATTATAAAAAAAGAATAGAAATTTTTAAAGAGAAAGTAAAAAGTTTTGATGGAAAAGCAGGAGAAAAAGTAAAAGAATACATTGTTGATGAATATTATAAAGAGATTGAACTAAAGGAGAAATAAAAATGTATAGAGATAAAAAAATTGTATTATTTGGAGCATCATATGATAAAGATAGTACATGTGATTATGTTATTAATTGGTTGAGCAAAGAGAAGTACAGTATTGAGTATTTAGTAGATAATGATGAAAATAAACAAGGAAAAGAAGTTTATAATAAACAAATAAGAGATCCAAAAGAATTATTAAAAGAAAATAGAGATAATATTTTAATAATTGTAACAAGTGGATATGTTAAAGAAATTAGCTATCAATTACAAGAAATGGGATTTAAAAGAAAAGATAATTTTATAAGATTATATGATTGGAATGAGTTAAGAGGAAGTTATGTTAGTGATAAATTAAAGAAAAGTATTACTTTAGACTCAAAAGGGAATAACATACCAACAAGTATTAATTTAGAGATAACAAGTTTTTGTAATATGGAATGTTGTTATTGTCCATATCATAGTAAGTGGATTGATAAAAGTGATAAAGCACCTAATGTAATGATGACAGAGGATATATTTAATAAAATACTTAAGCAATTAAAAAATATAAGAACTTTAAGAGATATAACAATTGGTGGTAGAGGTGAATGTCTTCTTCATCCCAAATGGTTTGAATTTGCTCAAAGTATATCAAAAAATACATCTGTTAAAGAAATTACGCTACTTACTAATGGAAAATTATTAAATGATGTAAATAATAAAAAAATAAGTGAGTTAAATTTTGAAAGAATAAATATATTAATATCTATTGATGGATATTCTGAAAATGAAAACTCATATTTTAGAATTAATTCTGATTATAGTATTATAAAGGAAAACTTAAATAAATTAATTAAATTAACACAAGATAACAGTAGAATTAAAATTAGCATTATGAATGTTAAAGTTCCTAATATTGATGAAGTTCACATAAAATCTGAATTAGATATAGCTGAATATATAAAGAAGGATTTTCCGCAAGTATCTTATTGGGGAACATATGCAATATCATTCTATAAAAATATAGAGAATAAGTTTATAGAACAAGGATTTTCAATTGTTGAAGGAGTGAATGAAAATTTATTTATATGTACAAGTCCTTTTAAGCAGATTGCAATTAATTCTAGTGGAAAAGTGTTAGCATGCTCATGTGGGAATGGACAAAATAAAGTGGTTGGAGTTGTAGAAGAAGAGAATTTAATTAGTTTATGGAATAACGATGAATTTAAGAGTATGAGAAAAGATTTTTTAAATAGAAAAAATCCATCTATATGTAATTTATGTGCTAATAATATTGAATTAAAACCATACAGAATTATATGTAGAGGTGAACAATGAAAAAGACAGTTTTAATATTGGCAGATACAAATTTATTAATAGATGGACGAATAAGAAGACATATATTTTTCTTAAAAGATAATTATAATTTAATAGTTACCGGAACCAATAATCCTAACATTGAACAATTTATAGATTTTATAGATTGTTCAAAGAAATCTATAAATTTAGAAGAACTAGATAGACGAAGAAGATTATTAAGATATAGAATGAACAATAAAAAATTTGAGGAAGCATATTGGGAAGAAGAGTATATAAAGGAATTATATGTAAATTTAAAAGATAAGAAGATAGACATTATATTAGCCAATGATATTTCTATAATTCCATTAGGCGTAAAAATTGCAAAAGAAAGAGGAATAAAAATAATAGCTGATATGCATGAGTATGCACCTAAAGAGTTTTCAGATGACTATGAATGGAATTGTTTGTTTGCGGATTATAAATATTATTTATGTGCAACATATTTAAAAGAATGTGATGAAATTATAACTGTGTCTAAGGGAATAGCAAAAGAATTTAAAAAAGAATTTGGAATTAAGGTAAATGTGCTTACTAATGCTCCAAAATGTGGAGAATTAGAGATTAAAGAGACTAATAGCACTTCAATAAAAATAGTATATCACGGGGTCGCTAATTCATCTAGAAAAATAGAAAATATTTTAAGTGTAGTTGAAAAATTAGATAATAGATTTAGCTTAGATTTATATCTAATAGAAGACGGAAGTGATCATTATGAAAATTTAGTAAGAAAAATTAATTATACATCTAGATGTAATTTAAAAAAAGCGGTACCTCCTGAAGAAATTGTTGAAATGCTACATAAATATGATATAGGGATATTTTTATTAGAACCAGTTAATTTAAATTACGAATATGCTTTGCCAAATAAGTTTTTTGAATTTGTACAGGCATCTTTAGCTGTAGCTATAGGACCGTCAAAAGAGATGAAAAATTATGTTGAAAAGTATAAGTGTGGAGTAGTTTCTAAAGATTTTAATCCTGAGACTCTTGCAGATAAATTAAACTCATTAACAACACAAGATATAGATAAATACAAGAAAAATTCAAATGAATTGTCTAAGGTGGAAAATGCTGAAAATAACAAACTGAAATTATTAGAATTAATAAAAGGGTTAGATTAGGAGGTCTATATGTGTGGAATAAGTGGTTTAATAAATAAAGAAAAAAATATTTTAATTAATATAAGTAAATCAATAAAAGATATGACAAATTTAATAAAACATAGAGGACCTGATGGCGAAGGATATTATGTAGATGAAAAGGTAGCTTTAGGCCATAGGAGACTTGCAATAATAGACTTAAATAAAAATGCAAATCAGCCTTTAAAGAATGATCATCACATTTTGGTTTTTAATGGAGAGATATATAATTTTAAAATCCTTAAAGAAGAGTTGAAGGATTATGATTTTAAGACTAATAGTGATAGTGAAGTAATATTAGCAGCTTATGAAAGATGGGGAGAAGAATGTGTAAACCACTTTAGGGGAATGTGGGCATTTATTTTGTATGATATAAAAAAACAAAAGGTATTTTGTTCTAGGGATAGATTTGGAATAAAGCCGTTTTATTATTTTAATAATGAGAATTATTTAGCATTTTCATCAGAAATAAAGCAGTTCACTATTTTACCGGAATGGAAGTCTATAGCTAATAAGCAAAGAGTACAAGATTTTTTTGTATTTGGAGCTTTAGATCATACAGAAGAAACTATGTTTAAAGGAGTTAATCAGCTATTGCCTGGGAATAATTTGATCTATGATTTAAATAATCAAGAACTTAATACCTATTCTTATTATAATTTAAATAATAATATTAATGGGAAAAATGATAGTTGTGGCTCAAGTGTTAAATTTAGAGATTTAATGGAAGAATCTATAAGAGAACATATGATTTCAGATGTTAGCTTAGGTGCTTGCTTATCAGGCGGCTTAGATAGTTCAACTATAGTAGTTTTAATGGACAAATTATTAAAAGAAAATAACGATTATAGACATATTGATACTATATCATCGTGCTTTCAAGACAAGATGTATGATGAACAGGAATACATTGATGAAGTAAATAAATATGTATCGGCTAAAGAACATAAAATTTTTCCAAGAGTCGAAGAACTTTTTGAAAAGTTGGATAGTATAATATGGCATCAAGATGAACCTTTTGGATCAACAAGTATTTTTGCGCAGTGGAATGTTTTTAAAGAGGCTAGTGTTAATGACATTAAAGTAATGCTAGATGGACAAGGTGCAGACGAACAATTAGCAGGATATAATTCCTTTTATATATCGTATTTTAGTGAGTTATTCTTTAAAATGGATTTTTATAATCTGCAAAAAGAAATAGATGAAGTAACTAAAAATTATAATTATTTTACAAAAGAACAGATATTTGAAAGAGCATTTGAAATACATATGTGTTCATTAGAAGAGAAGTTAAGAGAAAGAGTATGTAGAACAGATAGATTTAGTAAACCTGATTTTGATAGTTATTATAAGTATTATAAAAAATTAAATGAAAGTATGAAGAATGTACAGGATTTTTCATTACATCAAATATATCATAGTAGCTTACCACAATTACTTCATTATGAAGATAGAAATTCTATGACGTTTTCTATAGAAAGTAGAGTTCCTTTTTTAGATCATAGACTAGTTGAATATGTTGTTTCTTGTGAGTCTGATAAGAAAATTAATACAGGAATTACAAAGTATATTTTAAGAGAAGGAATGAGAGGATTATTACCTGACAAAATAAGAAAAAGAAAAGATAAAATGGGATTTGTTACCCCAGAGGTATTATGGATTAGAGATAATAAAGAGATTTTTAGAACATACTTTGAGAGCGGTTGTGAGTTCTTAGGTGACTTAATAGATAAAAATTTAGCTTTATCGTGGTTTGATAATCAAATGAATGGGACAAGTAGATTTGATTTTACAATATGGAGAGTTATTTGTCTAGCGAAGTGGAGAGAGGTTTTTAATATAGGAGATATGATATGAAAAAAGTATTAATTATTGCATATTATTTTCCGCCATTAGGATGGTCTGGTGTACAAAGAACTTTAAAGTTTGTTAAATATTTAAGAGAATTTGGATGGGAACCTATTGTAGTAACCGTTGGTAAGAGTAAATTTAGCGTGTTGGATGAAAGTTTAATGAAAGAAATTCCTAAAGATATAAAACTGGTAAGAATAGATGATATAAAGTTTAAGGATGTAACGGATAGATATAAAGAAGAAATGATGAATCTTGTTAAATATTCTTTTGATAACATAGATGAGAATTTAAGATATGAATATGAAACAATGATTGAAAATAAGTTTGCTGAATTAAGAAATTTATTTTTAATGCCAGATGGAAATGCAATATGGGCAAATAGTGTTATTGATAAGATTGAGAAAAAAATTAATATTAATGAGATTGATGTTTTATTCACGACTTCTGCACCTTATTCATCACATTTAATAGGTTTATATTTAAAAGATAAATATGGAATACCATTAGTATGTGATTTCAGAGATGAGTGGACTAATAATCCATATATATCATTAGATAATAAGTCATTACGATATAAGATAGAGAGAAGTTTGGAAGCAAATATTTTAAATAAGGCAGATAGAGTTATAACTATAACATCAATTTCAAGTGAAAATTATATTAAGGATTTTTCAATTGATGAAGAAAAGGTGAATCTAATAACTAATGGGTATGATGAAGAAGATTTTAAGTTTAATAGGAATAATAAATGTAAGTCTAGAAAATTTAAAATTGTTTATAATGGGTCATTGTATACAAGTATAAATCCATATACATTTATTCAAGCTATTATGAATTTGATTAGAGATGATGAACTAAAAACAGAGGATTTGGAAATTATATTTAATGGGAAAATTGAAAGTGAAATATTAAATAATATTTTAAATATGTCTAATAGTATTAATAAGAATGTAATTATTAACGGATATCTTTCTCATGAAGAATCTTTAAAAATATCATCAACTGCAGATGTGTTGTTGTTAATAATTGGAGATGGTGAAAAAGCAAAATCTGTATATACAGGCAAGGTTTTTGAATATCTAAGATTAGGTATACCAATAATAGCACTTTCTCCTAAAAATAGTCTTATAGATAAGTTGCTGGTTGAAACTAATAGTGGAGTTAATGTTGAGTATGATAATATTTTTAATATACAGAAGGAAATAAAAGTTTATTATGAAAAATGGAAAAATGGGTATATTGTGAAAATAAATAGGAATAAAATTAATAAATATGAAAGAAAAGAATTAACTAAAAAGCTTGTAAATATATTTAGGGAGATTAGTTGTTAGTGTTTGGGGTGAATTATGTATAATGTAGTTGTTTTTGGTACAGGAAGTGTTGCTAATGAAGTGACGAAAAATGTTAATAATAATACTAATATTTTATGTTATTTAGATAATGATAAAGAGAAATGGAATAAGATATTACATAATAAAAATATTTGTTCACCTGAGAAGATAGAATGTTTAGATTATGATTTTATAATAATAGCAAGCCAATACACTGAAGAAATTTACAATCAGTTAATAAAACTTGATATTAATTCAGAAAAAATATTTGAGTATATTAATTTTTTCAATATGGCTAATGATAGATTTGAACATAAAATGATTAATTACAAAAGCCATTCATTAGATTATGATACCATAATAACAGGAATATCTTATTTTGTAAGTGGTATTTCAGAAGATAATTTAAATAGAAGGGGAATAAATTTTTCATATGATAGTCAGGATTTATATTATGATTATTATATTGTAAAATACATATTAGAAAATTGTAATAATAATTTAAAATATTGTATTATTGGATTGAATTATTACAGCTTTGAATATGATTTATCATTATCTGCTATGAAAAATAATGTATATCTTTATTTAAAAAAATTAAAGAAAAGTCATCATTTAGAAATTGATAAATATTTTGAAAAGAGGATAGATATAAATAAAAAAATAGCTAATAAGATATTAAATTTAATTAAAGGTAAGTCGACTTATGGGGTTGATCAAAAGGAAAAACAATTAATTGAAGCAGTTAATAGGAAGGAAATGGGAAGAGTTCAAGCGACTTTGGATTGCAATAAGAATTATCCTGTAACTGTTAGTGAAAATAAGCAAATATTAAAAGAATATTTAGAATTACTTAAGAGCTATAATATTAAACCTATTATAGTAGTATGTCCTACTTCAAAATATTATTATGAAAACTTTTCGGATAGAATAGAAAAAGAATTTTTTTCTATAATAAAAGAAATTTCTCATGAGTATGATTTTCAATATATAGATTATTTTAGAAATGATAGTTTTTATGATGAAGATTTTAAAGATGTTTCTCATTTAAATATTAAAGGGGGAATAAAATTTACTAAAATATTAAATGAAAAGATAAAGTGGTAGAAATACTCGAATATTTCTTTAATAATGTTAATATATAGCTTTGTTTATAATACCATTATATAATAATTTGAGCATACAGAGGAGTAATAAAAAATGTTTTGAATCAAACTTATAGAAAAAATTTTTGTTGATAAAAATTTTAAGTCTGTAAATACATTAAATGAGTGATTGATATAGAGTTGCAATATAGTTATTAATAATATATTGAGGTGGGGTAACTTGGTTAGTATTATAGTACCAACATATAATAATGAGAAATATATAGAAAGTGCATTACAAAGCATCTTTAATCAAACATATAAAGATATAGAAATAATAGTTGTAGATGATGGGTCAACAGACAATACCTCAGAAGTTCTTAAGAAATACACAAATAAAATTATATATATAAAAAAAGAAAATGGAGGGGTAGCTTCTGCAAGAAATTTGGGGTTAAATATTGCAAATGGAGAATATATTGCTTTTTTAGATGCTGATGATTTATATGATAAAAATAAAATTGAAAAGCAAGTAAAAATACTGAAAAAATGTAGAGATATTGATGTAATATATAATAATGCTGATGTTATAGATGAAAACTCTAAGTATATTAACACTTTAAGAAGTGAAGGAGTTTATAAAAATAAAAATAATTTTTTATGTATGATGCTTACAAGACAATTAATACCGGCACCAGCTTCTATTATGTTAAGAAAAAAATGTTTAGAAGATGGAATTAGGTATAATGATAATTATTTAAATGCAGAAGACTATGATTTTATATTAAAGCTTGCAGAGAGATATAAATATGAATATATAGATGAATCGCTTTATTTATATAGAAGACATAAGAAAAATCTTACTAATAATCATAATAATCAGTTAAAAAGTGAAATAGATATAATTAAAGCATTAGGTATAGAAAAAATTAAATTTTTTATTAATTCATCTACTTTTAGAAAAACAGAAAAAAAAATAATATTGGCTAAAATTTATATGAAGATGGAAATGTGGAATGAAGCTAAGAAAGTTTTAGAAATTATAAAATTGAAGAGAAAAAATAAGCTTATATATTTCTATTTAGGAAACTGTTGCTATGTATTGCAAAAATATAATACTGCAAGATATAATTATCTAAAAGCTATAAGATTAGATTATAGAATGGCTGAGGCACATAATAATTTAGGGTGCACTTATGGTATTTTAGGAAATATTAAGAAAGCCAAAAATGAGTTTAATAAAGCAGCTAATATAAGAAAGAATTATAATGATGCTAGAGTAAATATTGAGTTCATTAATAATCTTACTAATTTTAAGTTGACAACTAGAGAATTAAGAAAAGAATTAACAATTTATTAGTACATTAAATTGTTTAAAGTAGGAGGCTATCATGAAAATAGCTATAATAGGAGGTTCCATAACAGAAGGAGCAGGTGCAAGCAAGTATAAAAATTCTTATGTATATAAATTCGAACAGTATTTTAATGAAAAATACAAACATTCTGTAATTAAAAATTTAGGAGCTGGAGGCACAGCTTCTCAATTTGGATTATTTAGATTAAAAAGAGATTTAAATGATTTTAAACCAGATTTAATTTTTATTGAGTTTGCAGTAAATGATAGAATTTATAGTGTTGATGATATAGGAATATATTTTGAAGGGTTAATTAGAGAATGTTGTAAGATAACTAATAAAATAATAATAATTGATTTTCCTACGGGTATGGCAGATAGTTATACAAGTATTCATAAGAAATTTGCTTATTTTTATAATATCCCAGTTATTGATGTTCAAGATGAAATATTTAAAATAATAGGAAACCAAGAGATAACATGGTCAAAAATATCTATTGATAATTTACATCCTAATGATATTGGACATAATATATATTTTAAAATTATAAAAGATAATGTAGAGAAGATTAATTTAGAAGAACTTGATGTTAAGTTAAACAATAAAGTTTTAAGTAAATATAATTTTAGAAATCCTAAAATAAAATCTTATGAAGAATGCACTTTTTATGGACACTGGGAAGAAAAAGAAGTTAGTTTAAATAATAAATTTAAATTTGGAGCTAAGACTAATACAATTGGTGATTGCATGGAAGTAAATTTTAAAGGTAATTATTTAGCCATGATGTGTATATTATCAAATAAATCGGGAATTTTAGAATGTATTTTAGATGATAAATTTACTTTTACTTTAGATTTATATATGGATAATGATGCATGCTTTTCTACTTTAATTAATTTAAAAGACATTGGAAATGGTGAACATAGTCTTTTAATAAAATTAAGTCAGAATAAAAATGAAAAATCTTTAGGTAATGAAGTTATAATAGGTGGTTTTCTAGTTGATGAAGATTAGTTTTAAATTAAAGCTAATCTTTTTTGTTTAAAGAATTTATAATAAAACACGATAAATATAACATTGATACATAAAAATATATTTAAGAAAAAGTTATAATCGTATTTTATTAGTTAAAAAGTATTTTTTAGAAGGAGATAATAATGAATAAATCATTTAAAATAGATAATATAAAAATAGGCGAAAATGAAAAAACTTTTATAATAGCCGAAATGTCAGCTAATCATCTTCAAAATTATGATAGAGCAGTGGAGATTATAAAAAAAGCTAAATGGGCAGGTGCAGATGCAATTAAGCTTCAAACATACACTCCAGATACAATAACAATTGATTGTGATAATGAATATTTTCAAATAAAACAAGGGACAATTTGGGATGGAACTACTTTACATAAACTTTATCAAACAGCATATACTCCTTGGGAATGGCAGCCAAAATTAAAAAAAGTAGCTGAAGAAGAAGGGTTAATATTTTTTTCATCACCATTTGATTTTACATCAGTTGATTTTTTAGAAGAAATAGATGTTCAAGCCTATAAAATAGCTTCATTTGAAATTAATGATATTCCGTTTATTGAGTATATTGCATCAAAAGGTAAACCTATAATTATGTCTACTGGAATTGCAAGAATGAAGGATATTGAAGGAGCATTAGATGCATGTAAAAGGATGGGAAATGAAAAAGTCGCATTACTTAAGTGTACGTCATCATATCCAGCACCGGTAGAGGAAGCTAATTTGAATACTATACCTAATATGAAGGAAACATTTAATGTAATTGCAGGTCTTTCAGATCATACTATGGGCAATGCAGTGTCCGTTGGAGGAGTAGCTCTTGGTGCAAAAATAATTGAAAAGCATATGACTCTTAGAAGAAGTGATGGAGGGGCAGATAGTAAGTTTTCAATGGAACCAGAAGAGTTTAAAGAAATGGTAGATAATATAAGAATTGTAGAAAAAGCTTTAGGTAAAGTTACTTATGATTTAACAGATAAGCAAAAAAAATCCAGAGAACATTCTAGGAGTCTATTTATAGTTAAAGATATAAAAAAAGGTGAAGTATTTGATTGTAATAATATAAAAAGTATCAGACCGGGATTTGGAATTGAGACAAAAAATATAAATAATATATTAGGAAAAAAAGCTAGTAAGGATATAGAAAAAGGTACTCCAATGAATTGGGAATTAGTTGATTAGAAAGTTGGTGAAAAGTATAAAAATTTTTATCAGGGCTGATGGCGGAAAAGATATAGGTCTAGGTCATATAATGAGAATGATTGTATTAGCTAAGGCATTAAATAAAGAGCATAATGTAATTTTTATATGTAAAAAATCAAGAAATGATATTACAAAGTTTCAATCTGGAATTGAAAAAATAAAAGCAAGTGATTTTAATGTTTTGTTAATAAATGAGGATAATGTTGTAGCTAAAATAATAAGTTTACAAAAAATATATAATGCAGATATGTTAATTACTGATAGTTATGATGTCGATAAAGAATATTTTGAAAAATTAAAACCTTATTTTAAATTGACAGGATATATGTATGATATTAATAAATGCAAAATGAATGTTGATTTTATAATTAATCAAAATTTTAATGCCGAATATATGGATTATTCTAAAAATGTAAATAAAGAAACTAAACTTTTTTTAGGAAGCAAATATTGTTTATTGAGAGATGAATTTAAAAATATAAAGAGTAAGACTATAAAGAGTAAGGTTTTTGATATAATTATAACTTTAGGTGGATCAGATCCTAATGGTATTATGAATATATTATGTGATTATATAAAAAAACTAGATTTTATATTTCACATAGTAATAGGGCCTTCTTTTAATATGAAAAACATAAAAGCGATAAAGAAATTAAATGAAACCCAAGAAAACATTAATTTATATTTTAATGCTAATATGCTTGAATTAATGAAAAAATGTGATATGGCTATATCATCATGTGGAAGTACTTTATATGAATTATCAGCATGTGGTGTTCCGACTATAGGAGTAATAATTGCTGACAATCAAAGAGATATTGCTATAAATCTAGATAATAAAGGAATTATAAAAAACTTGGGCTGGTACAGTAGTATTAATGAAAAAGATTTATGCAAGTCAATTTTAGAATTAGATGAGGATATTTATAAAAGAATAGAAATGAGCAAAAAATCAGTATCTTTGATAGATGGAAGGGGTGCTGAACGAATATTAAATGTTTTAACAAACATTTAATAATATTGAGTTAAAACATAAAGTTTTTCACAAAAACTTCGATAACTTTATTAGAATGTTTAAATAAAAACGGTGGTGATAAAATGAGATTAAGTCATAATATGTTTTCGGCAAATATATATAGTAACTATAAAAAACAACTTACTAGTAATTCTTCAGCTATCAATAATATAAGTTCAGGTCTTAAGCTTAATTCAGCAAAAGATAATCCTAATAAAATAACTCAAAGTCAAATGCTTAAGATACAAGTTCTTAGCAATTCTGCAGCTAGAAGGAATATTGAGGATACTAATTCTATGCTTCAAACATTTGATGGGGCAATGCAAGAGATGAATGATAGTTTGTGTAGGATTAAAGAATTAACTGTTCAAGCAGGTGGTGGAAGTCTAACTGATGAAGATAGAAATGTAATTCAAAATGAAATTGATCAGTTAACAGAACATTTGGATCATATGTCTAAAAATACTGAATTTAATGGCGTTAAGCTTATAAATGGTGTTAAAGATGGAGAAGCAAAAGTAGTAACTTCTATGACAGGAAGTTTACAAGATGAACTTACAGTGCTTCCTAAGTTTGATCTTACTGCTGTAGGCTTAGGATTTAAAAGTGATACTGGAAATAAGATTTTAGATATAACAAGTCAAAATAATATAGGTAATTCTTTAGATATAGTAGATGCTGCTATACAGTCTGTATCAAGTGCTAGAAGCAAGTATGGAGCAATACAATTAAGATTAGAAGATACGGATAATGCTATGTCTGAAAATAACCTTTCGTTAGAGAAATCTCAAAGTAATATTGCTGATGCGGATATTGCATTTGAAATGCTTAAGTTTTCAGAAAGTCAAATATTAATACAATCATCTATTTCGCTAATTGCTCAAAGTAATAATTTCCCTCAAGATGCGTTGAACGTTTTAAAGAATATTAGATAAGTAAATATTTTATTTGTGTGCTTTACTTAATAGTAAATCTAATTTTATGTTGATTTTAATATTAAGTAAGGCATTTTTAATTAAAATTAAAAAGAAAATGTTATTGTTGGAAAATTTATTAAAAATTTTTTAAAAAAATTTTGTTTTATTTTGACAAAACATGGGAAATAGATTATAATATAGTTATAATATGTAAGATAACTGAATAGGCAAAACTAACTAAAGTTAGTGACGCAAAGCTATAGGGGCTAAGGAGCAATCTAAGCCAGCCAGTTGCCGAAGGGTATAATATACTTTTTGTTTTAATTAATTATATTTAAAAGCAATTAATTTAATTAATGTGTTTTTTTGTATGCAATTAATTTGATGATGTAACTACTCTTTAGGGGGTAGTTTTTTGTTTTAAATGAATTAATTAAATACTAGATAAAAAATCTAAATTATATGTCTTATATTAAGTAAAAATAGATGTGACAAAAAAAGTGAAAAATAATATATATTTTTTAAAAAAACATAGTACAATATAAGATTTTTATAAAACGTTTAATTGTTTCAAAAAAATAGTTAAAAACAATTGGATATATAGTATAATAAAATATGGATTTATTGAGATATAAGAGATATATAATAAAACAATACATTAAATGTAATTATTTGGATAAAAAATAGAAAATTTGTAGCATAAACATAGTTATTATTTTATAATTATATTATAAATTAATTTATATATTTAATTCGCTAAAATATAACTTTTTATATTATTAAAGAAATTATTATGGGGGGAAACATATGCCTATAAATTCAATTAAATCATATGATACATATAGTTTACTTAAAGATGGACTTAAAGCATCAAATGCAAGATCAAAAGCCATAGCTAATAATATGGCAAATATAAACACAAAGGGATATAAAAAATTCAATGTAATTTTTGAAGAAAATTTAAAAAATAACTCAGATACAAAGGATTTATCACTAAAAACTACAAATTCTAGACATTTAAGAGGAAATAACGATTTAAATGGAGATATAGAAGTTGTAAGAGAACAAAATACTAGTATGAGAACTGATGATAACAATGTAGATTTAGAGCTTGAAAAAGTTAACCAGGCTGCTAACACATTAAAATATAATGCTTTAATTACTAAATTAAATGGAAAATTTAATAATCTAAAAACTGTTATAAAATAAAGGAGGGATAATTTATGAACGCATTTACATCTATGCAAATAAGTGCTACAGGTATTTCGGCAGAAAGATTACGAATGGATACAATAACATCTAATATGACTAATGCAAGTACAACAAGAAGTGCAGATGGTAGTGGACCTTATGTTAGAAAAATAGCGGTATTTCAAGAAGCGCTTGATGAAAATAGAAAAATGGCAGGAGTTAAACCAGCAAAAATAGTAGAAGATAAATCTCCCCTTAGAAGGGTTTATAATCCTACTCATCCTGATGCGGATGAAACTGGATATGTAACTATGCCTAATGTTAATGTGTTAAATGAAATGGCTGATATGATGGTATCTACAAGATCATATGAAGCTAATGTAGAGACATTAAATGCACTTAAAGGGATGTTTTCAAAAGCTTTAGAAATTGGTAAATAAGGAGTAATTAAAAATGAAGATTATAAATGGGTTTGATGAAAAACAAGTATTATTTAATAATAAATTTGACGCTTTAAATAATAAAGGTGGACAAGATATTACACTTAACAAAGAAAACAATGTGAGCTTTGGTGAAACATTGAAGAATTGTATAGATGAAGTAAATACAAAACAAGTACAATCAGATAATTATACAAATGCTTTTGTTAAAGGCGATGATGTAAATATAGATGAGGTTATGATAAAAGGAGAAGAAGCAAGCTTAGCATTACAATTTTTAGTTAAAACTAGAGATAATTTAGTTGAATCATATAAAGAATTAATAAAAATGCAGTTGTAACTGAAGTGAGGAGTGCTATGATAAATGAATAAACTTTTAGAAAAGGTCAAAGGGCTGTGGGAAAAGTTTAAAACTCAAAGCAAGAAAATAAAAATTGCTATATTTATATCCTGTGTTGCTGTGATTATTGCTGTTGCAAGTACAGTAATTTACACATCATCAAATAAATATCAAGTTTTGTTTTCAAATCTTGATCCCAAAGATGCACAGACTATACTCGCTAAGTTAAATGAACAAAAAGTTACAACCAAAATACAAGGTGATACTATTTTAGTACCTAATGATAAGGTAGATCAATTAAGATTGGAGCTAGCTCCTGAATTGAAATCAGGAAGTAGTGGATATGAATTAATGGATAGTGGAAGTTCTTTTGGAATGACGGACGAGGAGTTTAAAGTTAAAAAATTAAGAATGCAAGAAGGAGAACTTGAAAAAACAATAAAAAGTTTTTCTCAAATAGAAAGTGCAAGGGTTCATATTACACCATCTACAGACTCAGTTTTTGTTAAGGAAAGTACGCCAGGAAAGGCTGCTGTATATTTGGAATTAAAAACAGGAAGTGAAATTACTAAAGATCAAGTAAAATCAATAGTTGCACTTGTTTCAGGTAGTACAGAAAATGTTCCTAAAGAGAATATTGAGGTTATAGATGATAAGATGAATTTACTTACTGCTAATTTAAATGATGATGAAAATGAGATGATGAGTTCAGAATCATTAGATAAGCAATATTCTTTAGAAAAGAATTATGAAAGTAAATTACAAAAGGAAATAGTAAGCTTATTAGAACCTGTTATTGGTAAAGATAAGGTTAAGGCCACTGTTAATGTGGATTTAGATTTTGATTCTAAACAACAAACACAAACAGTTCTTGATCCTAATAAAGTAGTTGTAAGTCAACAAACAATTAAAGAAGTTAATAATACTGGTGCTGATGGGAATATTAGTGAGAGTCCTGTTGACAATAATATAAGTAACACTATAGACGATACAAATAATACAAATTCTAATTCATCAAGAGAAGAACAAAAAAATAACTATGAAATTGGAAAGACTGAAACTAAGGTAATTAGTGCACCAGGAGAAGTTAAGAGAATGACAGCTTCAGTTGTAGTTGATGGCAATTTAGATGCAGCAACTCAACAAGCTATTGAAAATGCAGTATCAAATGCCATAGGATTTAATTCTGTTAGAGGAGATCAAATTTCTGTATTAGGTATGAATTTTGATCCAAGTCTAAAAGAAGATGCTCAAAATCAAACAGATGAATTTAATGCAGAAGCTAAACAAAAAGAAATGCAAAAATATATAATCATGGGTGCTATAGCATTACTAGCTTTAATTATAATAATAGTTATTTTAGTCAAAAAGAGAAGAAAAAATGCTAAAGATGAATATGATGATGACACTCAATTATTAGATGTAGTAGTTGGGGATGAAAAAGAACCAGAAATATTTGAACCAATAGAATTTGAGACTAAAAATGAAAAGACTCATATGGAAAACGAAATTAAAAAATATGCCACAGATAAGCCAGAGCAAGTAGTTGAAATTATAAAATCTTGGCTTTCAGAGGATGAGAGGTGATAGCCTGTGGGTAAAGAACCTAAAAAATTAACAGGAGTTCAAAAAGCAGCAATACTTTTTATAACACTTGGACCGGAAGCTTCATCAGGAATATTAAAAAAATTACCGGAGCAAGAGATACAAAAAATATCATATGAAATTGCTAATATAACTTCTGTCACATCAGAACAAAGAGAAGAAATTTTAGATGAATTTTTAGAAATAAATAAAGCAAGAGATTATATAATCGAGGGTGGAATGGATTATGCTAAAGTTTTATTATCAAAAGCTTTAGGAGCACAAAGAGCAAATGAAATTTTAGAAAAAGTTTCTGAAGCTACATCACAATATAGACCATTTGCTATTGCTAGAAAAGCTGATGCACATCAGCTTTTAAATGCAATAACTTATGAACATCCTCAAACTATAGCTTTAATTTTATGTTATTTACAAGCTGATAAAGCAGCTCAAGTTATGGCAGACCTTCCGGAAGAAACTCAATCAGAGGTTGCATTCAGAATTGCAACTATGAGTACTACATCTCCAATGGTTATAAAAGAGATAGAAGCCGTACTTGAGAATAAGTTATCTTCTGTAGTAAAGACAGAGATGACAAGTTTAGGTGGAGTTCAAACATTAGTTGATATTTTAAATC
Source organism: uncultured Clostridium sp. (assembly GCF_963527835.1). GTDB lineage: Bacteria > Bacillota > Clostridia > Clostridiales > Clostridiaceae > Clostridium. Next base: position 184,908 of record NZ_CAURTC010000003.1, read on the forward strand.
AAGTTGATAGAACAACTGAAAAGAATATTACAGAAGGCCTTGAAAGAGAAGATGCAGAACTTGCAGATAAGATCAAGAGTTCTATGTTCGTATTCGAAGATATTATTACCCTTGATGATGTATCTATTCAAAGAATTCTTAGAGAGGTTGAAGTTAGTGATTTATCACTTGCACTTAAGGGCTGTTCGGAAGAGGTTGCCAATGCAATTTATAGAAATCAATCTAAGAGAGCAGCAGCTTCTTTAAAGGAAGATATGGAATTCCTAGGACCTGTAAGACTTATGGATGTTGAAAAGGCACAACAAAAGATTGTTTCTGTAATTAGAAGATTAGATGAATCAAATGAAATAATAATTTCAAGAGGTGGAGAAGATGCAATCATCGTATAGTATTATAAAAAAGAACTGTGCTTTGGATGCAGAAAAAAAGAAAATTTCTACTGAATATATATCTAAAAAAAAGAAGTTAGAGATTGAAGAAAATTTTGAAAAAGAAATTCAACAAGAAGTTTATTCAAAAGAAGAAGTTGATGGTTTAATTGCAAAGTATGAAGAAATAGGAAAAAGAATAATACAAGATGCTAACAATGAAAAGCAAGGAATTATATTAAGAGGAACTATGCAAGCTCAAAACTTAGAAAAAGAAGCTTATGAAAAAGGATATGAAGAGGGGCTTCAAAATGGTTATGACGATGGATACAAAAAAGCTTATGATGAAAATATAGACTTAGCTAAAGCAAAATCTCAAGAAATTATTGATAAAGCAGAAGGAGTTCTAAGATCTGCTAATGAAAATTATGCTGAATATTTAGAAGATAAGAAATCTGATATTATAAAATTATCTTTAGAGATTGCTAAAAATATCTTGAGAAAAGAATTAAGTCATGAAGATTCAATGAATTCATTAGTTGAAGAAGCCATTTCATTATCTAAGGGTGAAGAAAATTTAATAATAAAATGCAATTCTCTTCATGTTGAAGAACTTAAAGCTCAAGTTAATAGATGGAAGGTATCTTATTCAATAAAAGATGAAATTTTTATATTGAATGATGATTTTATAGAGATTGGAAATGCTACTATAGAAAAGCCTAATGGTAAAGTAATTGTTGGATTTGATATCGGTATGGAAGCAATAAAAAAAGAAATATTAGGACAAGATTAGGAGTATTAAACATGATAGATATTGATTTTAATAACTTAATCAAGAAGGCTAACAATACTAGTTCAATATATACTGAAGGTGTGGTTAATAAAGTAATTGGTCTTACAGTTGAAGTAAAAGGCATAAAGGCATTCGTTGGAGAATTGTGTATTATATATAATGAAAAAAATACTCCTGTTAATTGTGAAGTCGTTGGATTCAAAGATGGTTTTGTTGTTTTAATGCCTTTAGATGAATTAATAGGAATTTCTCCAGGATGTAGAGTAGTTCCAATGCGTAAGCCCCTAAGTGTAAAATGTTCTGATAAATTGTTAGGTGAAATTATTGATGGACTAGGAAAGCCATTAAGGGGTGAAGAACTTGTTGAAGGAGAAGACTACCCACTAGAAAATAATCCACCAGATCCTTTGAAAAGAAAAAGAATTAAAGAAATAATGCCAACAGGTATTAGAGCTATAGATGGATTCTTAACTTGTGGCGATGGTCAAAGAATAGGTATTTTTGCAGGTAGTGGAGTTGGTAAGAGTACTACTCTTGGAATGATAGCAAGAGAAGCAAAGGCAGATGTTAATGTTATTGCTTTAATTGGAGAAAGAGGTAGAGAGGTTCTGGAATTTATAGAGAAAGATCTAGGACCAGAAGGTATGAAAAAATCAGTTGTAGTTTGTGCTACTTCTGATAAACCAGCATTAATAAGATTAAAAGGTGCTCTTACGGCTACTGCAATAGCAGAATATTTTAGAGATAAAGGTAAAAAAGTAATTTTAATGATGGATTCTGTTACAAGATTTGCAATGGCTCAAAGAGAAGTAGGTCTTGCAATAGGAGAGCCTCCTGCAACAAAAGGATATACACCATCGGTATTTGCTAAGTTACCTAAGCTTATGGAAAGGTCTGGAACATCAGAAGATGGATCAATCACTGCTTTTTATACAGTTTTAGTTGATGGAGATGATTTTAATGAACCAATAGCAGATGCGGTTAGAGGTATTTTGGATGGCCATATTGTATTATCAAGATCTCTTGCTCATAAAAATCATTACCCTGCTATTGATATATTAAATAGTGTAAGTAGACTTATGAATTCAATAGCTCCACCACAGCATATACAAGCAGCTTCTATCGCAAGAGATCTTTTAGCAACATATAAAGAGTCTGAGGATTTAATTAATATAGGAGCATATGTAAAAGGTAGTAATAAAAAAATAGATTTAGCAATTTCTTATCATGATAAAATAGAAGAGTTTCTGCGTCAGACTGTTAATGAAAAATCAAATTTTGATGAGAGTATAAGTTATTTAGTGTCAATGTTTGAATAGTAAATATCACACATTAGTGGTGGAGGTATGGTAAGTGGCAGAAAAATTTAAGTTTAGTTTAGATAAGCTTCTTGAAATAAGACAAGATAAAGAAGAAGAGAGCAAAAGAATTTTTACTGAAACACAAAGACAAAAGCAAAATACTGAGAAAAAATTAAATCAATTAAAGTTTAATTATGATAAATATAATGGAATTGTTCCAGGTGAAGATGTAGTATATCAAAAATTAAAGAGGTATTATCTTCAAGGACTTGAAACTGGAATTAAAGAAACTGAAAAAGATTTAGTTTTGAAGGATAAAAAAGTGAATGAAGCTAGAACTGATTTGGTATCTAAACAGGTTGATAGGAAAACCGTTGAAATATTAAAAGAAAAAAAACTTTTAGAGCACATTAAAGAGGAAGAAAGGGTTGAACAAGTTAACCTTGATGAAATAGCCCTTTATTCATATATGAGAAACATCAATGAAGGGAGGTGAGAATAAATGAAAATGAATATAAGTTCTAATTTAAACTTAACATCATTAAATGCAGAACCTAAAAAGACATCATCTAGAGTTAATAGTGCATCGTCTAGTAATGATAAAAATTACACTACAAAAAGTAAAGATGATACAAGCTTTAAAGATGTACTAAATGAAAAATCAAGTACAAAAGTAGAAAGTAAAAAAGATGATAGTAAAAATATAAAAGATAAAGTTGAAGTTGTAAATGAAAATGTTAATGACAAAGATGTTAATGTAGAAGATAAAATTAATGAAATAGAAGAGAAAATCGATAATGCATCAAAGGATGAAATTATTGAAATGTTAAATTCAATTTTTAATATGTTATCTTCTGTTAAAGATGAAAATATTGACATGAAAGATTTAAATTCTGATATATTGAATTCAATAATTAACAACTTAGGTAAAGAAAATAGTGCTTTGCCTAAACTTCTTGAAAATTTATTGACTGCGTCAGAAAGTCCATTAACTAATTTATTAAATTCTGATAATAAAGATTTATTAAATAAGTTATTGAGCAAGTTAGGAAATAAACTTGATGAAGATACAGATGTGTCAAATAAAGTTAAAGATTTAATGAGTCAAATATCAAGTTCATTAGAAAATAAGGAAAATAAAACTTCTAACTTTAATACTGCATTTAAAAATTTTGAGCAAAATGCCAATTCTCAAATGAATAATCAAAATATTGAAGAAGAAAAAGTACCTACAAGCACTTCAGATGAAGATGATTTTTTAAATAAGCTTTTAAACAATAATAAAGATGATAGCGTATTAAATAAAATCAATTTACTTTCTTCGAGAAATGAGATTAATTCAAATAATGTAGCTGTTCCAACTGAATCAGTAACAATTAATAAAGCAACTATGGGCGATGATTTAATTAAAAATGTTAAGCTTATGATTACAAACTCTATGAAGGAACTAACAGTAAAAATAAATCCAAAAGATTTAGGTCAAGTTACTATTAGTTTGATTCAAGAAAATGGAATCATGAAAGCAAACATAAAAGCAAATTCCAAAGAAACATTTGAACTTCTTTCTCAAAATTTAGTTGAAATGAAGAAAGCCATAGGTGAACAAAATATAAAAGTTGCTGATGTAAATGTAGAGTTATATCAAGAAGATACCACATTCTTTAAGGATGAAGGTTTTGGAAGAGGATTAGCAAAAGAAAATCAAAAACAAAATAGTAATAATAGAGAAGCATCTGAAATTGATTCAATTGAATTAGAAGATGATGTTACAGAAGATTTAAATAGTAATTTAGACTTTTTTGCTTAGGAGGTGAAGTTATGACTTATTCTATGAGTGATGTAAATGCAGCTCTTGGGAAAACTGATGCTAAGAATGCAGCAAATAGTAAGACTAATTCTACTCAAGGAAAAATGACAACTGATAGAGGAACACCAATATCTAAATCAGGTCAAGAATTTGATAAAAATTCATTTTTAAAGCTTTTATCAGCTCAGTTAGCTAATTTAGACCCAACGTCTGATCAAGATTCAACTGCATATGTTACTCAAATGGCACAATTTGCAGCTATGGAACAAATGTACAACTTAAATGATACGATGAGTACATTTGCACATCAACAGTTAGTTGGAAAAGGTGTAACGATGAATGTTGTAAATGCTGATGGTGAGTATTATACAGGGGTTGTAAGAGGTGTATCTAAAGATAATTATGGTACCTATGTTTCTGTAGAAGTCTATGAAAATGGTAAAAACATATATAAAGTATTTGATGTAAAAAATATACAAACTATATTAGATATACCAGAACAAAATGGTAATATGTTAATTAATTCAGACTTTTTAGCAGCTTCATCCTTAAAGGACCAAAAAGTAGTTATTTCTACTTATGATAAAGATGGCAAAAACATTATAACAAAAGGAACTGTAAAAAGTGCTTTTATAGATATGGGTGTTGTTAAAATAAGAGTTGAGACTGATAAACTGGATGAAGATGGGAAACCAATTATAGAAGATCATGAGTATTCAAACATAATAAAAGCAGGGGATTTAACAGAAGAAGATATGGATGTTAAACCAGAAGAACCAGAAGAGCCAGAAGAACCAGGTGAACCGGATGAACCAGATGAACCAGAAGACAATTCAAAAGTAGAAAATACAGATAAGTTGGATTCACAAAGTCGAATAAAAGAAGAAAAAGTAAGTGAAGTTTTAGGAATGGTAGATAATAAAGATAAGGCAGGATACAAAGAAAATTATGAAAATGAACTTAAAAAATTGCATAAAATATTAGGATAATAATTGAGTTATAGAATAATTAATGGTCAAGTGTATCCAGTTGGTGCTTTTGAACCTATTAAAAATACCAATCCAAAATCAATAATACAAACAGAAGAAAAGAACAGTTTTAAAGATGTATTAAATAATGTTATCAATAAGAATGAAGGTTTTATTGTATCGAAACATGCAGCAGAAAGACTAGATGAAATTAACTTTACAGATAAAGATATGCAAGAAATTGAAAAAGGATTCCAAATCGCAAAAGATAAAAACTCAAAAAACTCTGTTATTTTGTACAAAGATACTGCGTTAATTGCAAGTATAGAAAATAGAACATTAATAACAGCTGTTGAGAAAGAGAGAGCAAAAGATAATATATTTACCAATATAGATAGTGTGGTAATTTTATAGGCTGGACCTAAATTAAGGAAGCCTAAACTTGTTGAATGAAAGAGACAAGTTAACAAATTATGATTTGGAGGCATTAAATATGTTAAGATCAATGTATTCTGGAATAAGTGGAATGAAAACTAATCAAGTTAAGTTAGATGTTATAGGTAATAATATAGCCAATGTAAGTACAACAGGATTTAAATCATCAAGTGCAAGATTTTCTGATATGCTTTATCAAAATGCTGGAGAGGCAACAGCACCAACTTCAACAAAAGGTGGTACAAATGCTAAACAAGTAGGACTTGGATCACAACTTTCAAGTATAAATAAAGTTATGGGACAAGGTAATGCATTATCAACAGGAAGAAGTCTAGATGTATGTGTTGATGGTGATGGATATATCATGGTAAGTAAGGGCCCAGAGGTTTATGCAGGTGACAAAACAGATACAAAAAATACTATAGGAATAAGTACGTCAGGAAAATTAACTGGTGGTGGAGAAAATGAAATTCTTTATACACGAGATGGTAATTTTACTCTTGACCATGAAGGAAATCTTTTAACAGCAGATGGATATAGGGTTATGGGATATTTGCTTAAAGATGGAGATGATGGTAAACCAAGTGTGGCTTGGGGAGAAAAGGATGGCGATGATCCAGTAACTAATTATGTGGATGCAGATTCTAAAAATTTACACGCTGTTGGTGAAGGGGCACAATTGAATACTTTAAAGATACCAGATAAAGTTTTAGCACCCAAAAGAGATGCAGATGGAAAACCAACTGATGTATTTGTTGAAGTACCAGTTAGAAGTTTTTCTATAGGAAAAGATGGAGTAATCACTGCTGTACTTGGAGATGGTAGTAGAACTGCTCTTGGTCAAATAGCTATGGCTACCTTTAAAAATCCAGAAGGACTAACATCAATAGGGGGAAACCTATTACAAACATCTCCTAACTCAGGACCAGAAATAATAAAGACTCCAGTAGGAAAGTTAGCAACTGACTTTAGTGATAATAGCAAAGGCTTTGGAGAATTTGTACAAGGTGCTTTAGAATCATCAAATGTAGATTTAACAGAACAATTTACAGATATGATAACAGCAACAAGAGCTTTCCAAGCCTCATCAAAAATGATTACTACAGGTGATGAAATACTTCAAACAATAACTGGCTTAATGAGATAAAATTAGGATAAAACTTATATTCAGAATTTACACTCCGGCTGAATAGTAGCTTTATATGCTATATAATTTGAAGAGATGAATTGATTATTAACAGTTTATAAATAAAACATAAAACTTTAATGATTATTGATAACAAAAGATAAAATTTTAGAATAAATGGAGGAAAATTAAATATGTTAAGATCGATGTACTCAGGAATAAGTGGGATGAAAGCTAACCAAGTTAAATTAGACGTTATAGGTAATAATATAGCCAATGTAAGTACAACAGGATTTAAATCATCAAGTGCAAGATTTACAGATATGCTTTATCAAAATATGTCTTCAGCAACAGCGCCAACTTCAACAAAAGGTGGTACAAATGCTAAGCAAGTAGGTCTTGGAGCACAACTTGCAAGTATAAATAAAGTTATGGGACAAGGCAATGCACTATCAACAGGAAGAAGCTTAGATGTATGTATAGATGGTGATGGATACTTAATAGTTGGAAGTGGTAATACTTCATATGGTGGAGCTGATGGAACAGAAGGTGGTAACCCTATAGATGGAAATCTAGGTTTAGGACCAGGTGGGAATATGGATATATTATATACTAGAGATGGTAATTTAACTTTAGATCATCAAGGAAATTTAATAACAGCAGATGGTTACAGGGTTATGGGATATTATCTTACAGGAACTGATGCTGATGGTAATGTGATAAATAGTGTTGGTGTAGATGCAGATGGAAATCCCATAGCAAACTTTGTAGATGCTGATGGAAAACCAAAAGCTATAGGAGCTGAAGATGGAAATGTTAAATTACAACCATTGGTTATACCTGACAAAGTTGTAACTGGAAAAACTGATGATGGTAAAGATATAACACAACCTGTTAAAAGTTTTAGCATAGGTAAAGATGGAGTAATTACAGCAGTTCTTGGTGATGGTAGTAGAGCTGCACTTGGACAAGTAGCTATGGCTAGTTTTAAAAATCCAGAAGGCTTAACAAGTGTTGGTGGAAATCTTCTACAATCATCACCTAACTCAGGAGAAGTAATAATAAAAACACCAACTGGTGGAATTGGCGCTGATGATAGTTTATTAGACAACAGTAAAGGCTTTGGAGATTTTATTCAAGGAGCGCTTGAAGCATCAAATGTAGATTTAACAGAACAATTTACAGATATGATAACAGCAACAAGAGCTTTCCAAGCTTCATCAAAAATGATTTCAACAGCTGATGAAATCCTTCAAACAATTACAGGATTAATGAGATAAGATAATTTAATGATTAGGGAGTAAAGTGTTTTCTCTCTAATCATTTAAATAAATAATATGAGAGTATAAAATTTATGCTTTATGGGAGGAAGTCAATGATTGAATTAACAGGAATGAATAATAAATCATTTATATTAAATGATGACCATATTGAAAAAATAGAAGAAGTTCCAGAAACTTTAATTACACTAAGTAATGGAAAAAAGTACATAGTTATCGAAAGTGTAGATGAAATTAAATTTAAAATTCTAAAATATAAAAGAGAAATGTTTATGCAGGGAAGATAGAGGAGGCATTTAGTAATGAAGAAAACTGATATAATGACTGCTGCTGGATTAATAATGGGTTTAGGATTAATGATTTATGGAATGGCAAGTGGAGGTTCAGGTGCAAGTAACTTAAAGCTTTTTTGGGATGTACCTTCAATAGCTATAACATGTGGGGGATCTATTGCAGCAGTAATGATTGTATATCCACTAGATGAAATAAGAAAAGCAGGAATATTATTTCTCCAATCATTTAAAGAACCAAAGTCGTCTACAATGGAAACAATAAGTCAGTTTACAGAACTTTCAAGAAAAGCTAGAAGAGACGGGTTATTATCTTTAGAAGATACAATATCTCAATTAGAAGATAAATTTTTAAAAAAAGGCTTACAAATGGTTGTTGATGGAATAGAACCGGAATCTATAAAAGAAATATTAGAACTAGATATATCAGAAATGGAAGTAAGACATAAATCAGGAGCAGGAATTTTTTCAGCTTGGGGAGCATTTGCACCAGGATTTGGTATGTTAGGTACACTTATAGGATTAATACAAATGCTTGCAAATTTAACTGATTCTAGTACAATAGCATCAGGAATGGGTAAAGCTCTTATAACAACATATTATGGTTCACTTATAGCTAATATTTTTGCATCACCAATAGCACAAAATTTAAATAATAAAAGTCAAAAAGAAGTTGCTATAAAAGAAATGATGCTTGAAGGTATACTTTCAATTCAATCAGGAGTAAATCCTAGAATTGTTGAGGATAAATTAATATCTTATTTATCACCACAAGAAAGAATAGTTTATACTCAAAATAATTCAGAAAACAATGAAGGGGTTGCATAGAAATGGCTAGGAAAAAAAAGTCGGATGATGGTGGTGGCTTAAGAGGAGATGAGTGGCTAGCAACTTATTCGGATTGTGTTACATTACTTTTAACCTTTTTTATTTTACTTTATTCCATGTCAAGTGTTGATGCACAAAAAGTACAATCAATATCTCAGGCTTTTGTATCAGTTATGACAGGCCAGTCAGGTGACACATTTCTTCAGTATAACCAATATGATGGAAAGGTCCCTATAATTGGAGGAGAATCAGATACTGAAGGTGTAATTGATGCAGAATCTTTAGGAAAAGAAAGTATGTATCAAGATGTAAAAGATTATGTTGAAAAAACTAATTTATCTGGAGCTATGGATATTATTCAAGACCAACGTGGAGTTATTCTAGAATTAAAAGACAGTGTTTTATTTGAATCAGGTCAAGCAGATTTAATTCCTGGAAGTAAAGAAGTTTTAGATAAAGTTGATACATTGATTTCGGCATTACCAAATTCAGTTATAGTAGAAGGTCATACTGATAATGTACCTATAAGCAATTATAGATATGCAAGTAACTGGGAATTATCAACTCAAAGAGCTGTAAATGTAGTTAAATATTTTGTTGAGGCAAAAAGCAATGATCCAATGAAATTTAGTGCAGCAGGTTATGGAGAGTACAGACCAATAGTTTATAATAATTCAGAAGAAAATAAAGCTAAAAATAGAAGGGTTAATATATTAATAATTAATGAAAAAGATAATGAGGAGTGATAATAATGGCTGATAAAGATAAGGGTAAGGATAAAGAATCAAAGGGCAAATCAGGCAATATGAAAACTGTTATAATATTTGTGGTAGCTTTACTGCTTGTTGGTGGAGGCGTATTTGCTGGAACTTATATATTCATGCAAAAAAATGCTACTACAGTTGTTAAGGAACGATCTCTTGATATAACTTATGTAGATATGGGAGAAATCACTGCAAACTTAGCAGATGAAGGCGGAAAAAGATATTTTAAAGGTCAAATATCAATAGGGTATGATAAGACAGATAAAGATGCTGCAACTGAACTAGAAGAAAAAAAAGTTGTAGTAAGAGATTCAATAATATTTTATCTAAAGTCTTTAAAGATTGATTATATTAATGATACTAATAATGAAAAAGAAATAAAAGATCAACTTATGGATAAAATAAATAAGCAATTAACAAAGAGTAAAATAGTCGATGTTAGATTTGATAGCATAATAACTCAATAGAAAGAAGAAAAAATATGGAATTTAGTTTTTTTAAGATGATTCTAAATTTAATAATGTCTTTATTAGTTGTCTTTTCACTTATGTTTTTAACATTTAAGATATTAGGGAGCAAGGTAAAAGAAGTTAATGACAATAAGTATGTAAAAGTTATAGATAGAACTCAAATAACGAAGGAAAATTCTATAGTAGTAATCAAAGTAGGTAATAAAGGATATTTACTTACAAATACACAAACAGGTATGGAAAAACTAGAAGATTTATCTGAAGAAGAAATTAATAAGATTGAAGAAGATAAAATAAATAATATGTATCTTATAAATGAGTCATATATAAAGAAATATGAAAATATGAAGAAAAAAGTTTTAAATGTATTTAAGAATTATACATCAAAGGAAGATAAATATGAAGAAAAATAAAAATAAAGTTATGTTTGTGTTGATTTTAGCTTTTGCTATTATAACATTTTGTGGAATCAAAGCATATGCAGTTCCTGAAGGCATAGATTTGCCACAAGTAAATGTAGCTATTGGAGATGGTGAAAGTAGTCCAAATGATTATGTTAATAACATAAAAATACTAATATTTTTCACGATTCTTGCAGTACTACCATCTATAGTTATAATGTTAACATCTTTTACAAGAATAGTAATTGTATTTTCATTTATTAAAAGTGCTATGGGTGTACAACAAGCGATACCTAATCAAATTCTAACAGGATTGGCATTGTTTCTTACTATATTTATTATGTCACCAGTATATAATGAAGTTAATACAAAGGCTTTTAAGCCGTATATTGAGCAGAGTATAACGCAGGAAGAAGCTATTGAAATAGGTTCAAAACCAATAAAAGATTTTATGCTGAAACAAACTAGGGAAAAAGACTTAGAGTTATTTGTAGAGATTAACAATGTAAATAAAGAGGAATTAACTAGAGAAAACATTCCATTTACAACTTTAATTCCTGCATTTGCAATAAGTGAGTTAAAGACAGCATTTCAAATAGGATTTTTAATATATTTACCATTTATAGTAATTGATATGGTTGTAGCAAGTGTACTGATGTCCATGGGTATGATGATGTTACCCCCGGCTATGGTATCATTGCCATTTAAATTATTATTATTTGTAATGGTAGATGGATGGTACTTACTCGTAAAATCGTTAATTATGAGCTTTTCGTGAGGTGAAAATTTATGAGTCAAGCTTTATTAAATGGTGTTGTTAAAGATACTATAATAGTTGCGGCAAAACTAGCAGCTCCAATACTACTTGTAGTATTAATTGTTGGATTGCTTATAAGTATTATACAAGCAACAACTCAAATTCAAGAACAAACTTTAACTTTTGTTCCTAAATTAATTGCTGGAGCTATTATTGGAATATTTTTAGGAAGCTGGATGCTTCAAACCTTAATGTCTTTTACAACAAGAATATTTGAATTAATTACAAAAGTTACAGCGTAAAGGGGAGGTAGTGCATTGTGATTGAAACGGCCTACTTTCTTGCATTATTTTTTATATTTTTAAGATTAACATCTTATTTTGTTACTGTTAATGCATTTTTTCAAACAGGAACACCACATATATTAAAAGGAACATTAAGTTTAATAATATCTATTGCAGTATTAGCTGGGGTAGATTATTCAACTGTGAATGAAATAAATAATGTATATTATTTAATTATTTATGGATTAAATGAAGTTATGACCGGATTAGTGTTAGGTTTCATAACTAATATGATTTTTGAAGTAGTAAAATTTGCGGGAAGCTGGATGGATATTCATGCGGGATTTTCTATGGTGTCAGTATTAGATCCAACTTCACACTCTCAAACTACTTTACTTGGAAATCTTTCTTATATGATAGCCACAGTTATTTTCTTTATTGTGGATGGTCATCACATAGTAATAAAATTATTAATTGAAAGTTTTAGAATAGTACCTATTGGTCAAACATTAGTTTATCAAGAAACTATGATGGCTGTAATATCTACTATTACTGAATACTTTGTATTAGGAGTGAAAATAGCAGTACCAATAGTGCTGATAATTGTTATAACTGATTTATGTTTAGGATTGATATCAAGAACTGTACCGACAATTCCAATAATGATATTTGGTTTACCAATTAAAAATTTATTAGGACTTATTACATTTGTAATTTTACTACCACTTATATTTAAAATAGTTAGTAATGCAGTTTATAATTTATCAGATGTTTTTGAACATATTTTCAAAGCAATTCCTGCAATTCCTATAGCACTGATATTTGCAGATGAAAAAACAGAAGAAGCAACTCCAAAGAAAAAATCGGATTCAAAGAAAAAAGGACAAGTGGCTCGAAGTAAAGATGTAAGTGTTGCCATTACTATGGCTGCATGTACACTGGCGATTTCTATGTTATGGGGAAGTTTAGTAAATACCTTTAAAGGTGTTTTAACTTATTTTTTAACATTCCCAAGTTTAAAAGATTTTAATGAATTAACAGCTACTAATTTTGTTACTTTTAGCCTTTTAAAAGTAGCTACTGTATTTTTACCATTTGCATTAGCAATAATGATAGCAGGAGTAGCATCAAGTATAATTCAAACAGGTTTTATGATAACAGGAGAACCGTTAAAACCATCATTAGGTAAATTAAACCCGTTGAAGGGTTTAAAAAATATGTTTTCTAAAAGAAGTTTAGTTGGTTTAATTAAAAATGTGGTAGTAGTAACAATAATATCTATATTAGCTTATAAGTATGTTAAGGATAATTATGTTGATATAATAAATATTTCGAATTTATATTTACCTTCTTTAGGGAATGAAATAAAAAATTTAGTAATAGGAATATTTAAGCAGATAACATTAGCATTAGTTATTATTGGTGCAACTGATTATTTTGTACAATTTAGACTTCATAATAAAGAATTGAAAATGACTAAACAAGAAATTAAGGATGAATATAAGCAAGCAGAGGGAGATCCTCAATTAAAAGCGAAAATAAAGCAAAAGCAAAGAGAAATGGGAATGAGAAGAATGATGCAATCTGTTTCAGATGCTACAGTTGTAATTACAAATCCTACTCACTTAGCTATTGCATTAAAATATGAAGAAGGTGGAAACATGGAAGCACCTAAAGTTGTTGCTAAGGGTGCAGACAATGTTGCACTTAGATTAAAAACAATTGCTAAAGATAATGATGTTCCTATTGTTGAGAACAAGCCATTAGCAAGGTTAATGTATGATAGGGTAGAAATAGATCAAGATATACCTCAAGATTTATATCAGGGGGTAGCAGAAGTACTAGCAATAGTATTGAAGTTAAAGAAGAAATCTTAGTTTTATATTAAATAAAGGGTGGGATAAGGTTGGGACTTGGAAATAAAAGACTCGATATGAAAAACAACTTAGATGTACTTGTAGCAGCTGGAGTTATATGTATAGTACTTATGATGATAATACCATTGCCAAAAACATTATTAGATGTACTTTTAGCATTTAACATAACGTTATCTGTTGTCATTATAATCATAACAATGTTTACTACAAATGTATTACAACTATCAGTATTTCCAACATTGCTATTAATTACTACATTATTTAGATTAGGTCTTAATATATCGTCAACTAGACTTATATTAAGCGAAGGTGATGCAGGAAAGATAATTCAAGCATTTGGAGATTTTGTTATCGGGGGAAACTATGTAGTTGGTATAATTATATTCTTAATTATAATTATAATACAATTCATGGTTATTACAGCCGGTGCTGGTAGAGTTTCTGAGGTATCAGCAAGATTCACACTTGATGCTATGCCAGGAAAACAAATGAGTATAGATGCTGACCTAAATTCAGGACTTATAGATGAAACAATGGCTAAACAAAGAAGACAAGATTTGCAATCAGAAGCAGATTTTTATGGATCTATGGATGGTGCATCTAAGTTCGTAAAAGGTGATGCTATTGCAGGGATAATAATAACTGTAATAAATATAATTGCAGGTATAATAATTGGAGTTATGCAAAAGGATTTAAGTGTTGGAGATGCCGCACTTAAGTATGTTCAACTTACTGTAGGAGATGGACTTGTAAGTCAGGTGCCAGCGCTATTAATATCAACAGCATCAGGTATTTTAGTTACACGTTCAGGAAATGCTGAAAACTTTGGTAAATCTTTATCAAGGCAATTAACAGGATTCCCTATAGCAACATCTATTGCAAGTGCTGCTATGTTCTTTTTAGCATTAGTTCCTAATATGCCTAAAGTTCCATTTTTAATTGCAGCGGCTTCAATGGCAGTACTTTCTTATATGCTTTACAAGGAAGAGACCAAGCAATTAGAGCAAGAATTTGTTTCAGAAGAAGAAGAAATTATTGAAGCAGAACGTAAGGAACCAGAAAATGTAATGAATTTAATTTCAGTAGAACCAATGGAAGTTGAAATTGGTTATGGATTAATTCCACTTGCAGATGAAAGTTCAGGCGGTGACTTACTTCAAAGAATTGCATCTGTTAGAAGACAATGTGCAATTGAGATGGGGATTGTAGTACAACCAATAAGAATTAGAGATAATCTTCAATTAAAAACCAATGAATATGTTATAAAAATAAGAGGAACAACAGTAGCTTCATCTGAATTAATGCCAAGTATGTTACTTTGTATGGATCCTACAGGTGATGGTTTAGAAATACCAGGTATAAAGACTTTAGAACCAACATTTAAATTGCCAGCTGTATGGATTAATAAAGATCAGAGAGAAGAAGCTGAAATAAAAGGATTTACAGTAGTAGATCCAACCACAGTTATGGTAACACATTTAACAGAAACTATAAAATCTCATTCTTATGAGTTACTTGGTAGACAAGAGGTTAAACTTATTGTTGATAATTTAAGAGATAAATATAGTGCTGTTGTAGAAGAACTTATTCCAGATTTAATGACTATAGGTGAACTTCAAAAAGTATTACAAAGTCTTTTAAAAGAAAAAGTTCCTATAAAAGATATGGTTACTATAATGGAATCTTTGGCTGATAATTCAAGAAATACACGAGATATTGAAGTACTTACAGAATATGTCAGATTTTCTTTATCAAGAACAATTTGTAATCAGTTAATAAATGAAGATAGGGCAGTTACAGTTGTAACACTAGATCCTAATGTAGAAGAAATAATAGGATCAAGTATTCAAAAGACAATGCAGGGATCTTTTCCAACTGTAGATCCAGATACAACAACTAGATTACTTGGAGGTATAAAAAATATACTTGAAACAACTTACTTTAATAATAATCAACCAGTTATATTAGTATCTCCTAATATAAGAGCAGTATTTAAAAAATTAATAGAAATGGTATTTCCACATGTTATGGTAATTTCATTAAATGAAGTACCAAATGATATAGAAATTAATAGTGGAGGAGTTGTTAGTATTTAATGATTATAAAAAGATATCTTGTAAGTAATATGAATGAAGCATTAACTAGGATTAGATATGAACTAGGTAAAGATGCTATTATAATAAGCCAAAGAAAAGTAAGAAAGTCTGGAATTAAAGGATTTTTTTCAGGGAAGTTAATAGAAGTTACAGCAGCAGTAGAAAATGCAGTTGATTTAAACAAAAATAATAATAAAAAAGACGATAAAATAGAAGATTCATTAAGTAATATAAAGAGATTATTAGAAACTTCTGATAAAAATACAATAATAGAAAAAGATGAAAATACAACAAGACCTGCTTTAAATTTAATTACTAACTTAAAAGTGAAAGAAAAAGCAAATTCATATAAACATCCAGAATTAGTTAAAGATTCTATGTATAAAGAAGTAAGTGAAATGAAGGAACTTTTGAACAGAGTTATAGAAAATACATCAAAAGATGAAATTAAAAAATTTGATAAAATTGAAGAGAAGCTTATTGAGATAGATGTAGATGAGGAATTTCATGAAGAAATACTTAGTAAAATAAATAATGTTGATGATGAAAATATAGATAAATATGAACTTCTTAGAAATGTCTTTGAAGATGTATTTGCAGAGTGTAGTAAAAATATTTCCGGGAAAATAGCTTTAGTTGGACCAACTGGTGTTGGAAAAACAACTACTATAGCAAAGCTAGCAGGAAAATTATCACTTGTAGACAAGAAAAAGGTTGGATTAATAACTGTTGATACATATAGAATAGGCGCAATAGAACAGTTAAAAACTTATGCTGAAATAATGAATATACCTTTTAAAGTTGTAATTACTATAAAAGAAATGGAAGAAGCAATAAATTCAATGAATGACTGTGATGTTATTCTTATTGATACTACAGGTAGAAGTAGTAAAAATACGATGCAGATTTCAGAGTTAAGAGCATTTGTTGAAAAAGCTAATCCAGATTATGTGAGCATGGTAATTAGCGCGACAACTAAAAATAGAGATATAGTAAGTATATTAAATGGTTATTCTGATTTATCTTATGATAATGTGATAATTACTAAATTAGATGAAACAACTGTATATGGATCATTATATAATATAATGAAGAGATCAAATAAACCTGTTAAGTATATAACAACAGGACAAAATGTACCTAATGATATAATAGTACCAACCAGAGAAGAAATGGCTAGATTTATGTTAGGGGAGGAAACTTTATGCTAGATCAAGCTGAAGCTTTAAGAAAACTTGTTGATAAAAGTGAAAATACTAATAGTAAATCAAATGCTAAGATGATTACAGTTACATCTGGTAAAGGTGGAGTAGGAAAAAGTAATTTTGTTGTTAACTTAGGAATTTCTTTACAAAATAAAGGAAAAAAAGTTTTGATCTTTGATGCTGATTTAGGTATGGGAAATGATGATGTTCTAATGGGCATTTATCCTAAGTATAATATATTTGATATTATATTTACTGAGAAAAAGATAGAGGATATAATTGTACTAGGACCTAATGGAGTAAGTTTATTACCAGCTGGATCTGGATTAAACAAAGTAGATGAATTACAAGAAAATGAAAGAAATTTATTTTTAAAAAAATTAGAATCTCTTAATGAATTTGATTATATACTTATGGATACTGGTGCTGGAATTAATAAAAGTATTTTATCTTTCATGGCTGTATCAGAAGATTTAATAATAATAACAACACCTGAACCTACATCACTTACTGATGCATATAGTTTAATAAAAGCAGCTGATCATTTTAGAATAAAGAATCATGCAATGGTTGTAGTTAATAGAGCCATTAACTCGTCAGAAGGATTAGATGTATATAACAAACTTCAAAGAGCAGCAAATAAATTTTTAAAATTGAATTTGGAATATTTAGGCTATGTTATAGATGACAAAAAAGTTGTTCAAAGTGTTAAAATGCAAAAGCCTTTTGTAATATCATATCCTACATGTGAAGCATCGCAATCCGTAGATAATATTGCATTAAAGATTTTAGGACAAGATGTGAAGACTTCAAGTGGACCTAGAGAATTATTTAAAAAATTATTTAGAATATTTTCATAGGAGGCTAGGAATGTCAAAATTTATATTAAAAGTTAATGATAGAGTAGAGATTTTAGTAGAAGATAAAGCTTTTAAAAGCTTAGTACAAGATATTGAGGATGATAGTATTAAGATAAATATTCCAGTATATGATGGGGAGTATTTAGCTTTAAAAATAGAGAGTAAGATAGAATTGAATTCTTATGCAAAAGGTGGAAAATGCTTTAATTTTCATTGTGATGTTATAGAACGTGGAAAAGAAAACAATATAATTTATTATAAATTAAGTGAGCCTTATGATGTAAGAGAAATACAAAGACGAGATTTTGTAAGAGTGGATTTCATGAATATTGTTAAATTTAAAAAAATAACGAAATCAGAAGATGAAGAAGTGAGTAGTTTTAAAGATGCATTAATGATAGATTTAAGCGGTGGCGGAATGAGATTTAAAACTAAAGAAAAATTAGAGAAATATGATAAGTTATTATTAGAATTTGCATTAAATGATAAATTAAATTATTTGAAAGCACAAATTATGCGTTTAGAAATAACAGAATTTAATGAATATATTTATGGAGTTAAATTTATTGAAATTAGTGAAAATCAAAGAGATAAAGTTATACGTGAAATTTTTAATATAATGAGAAAACAAAGAGAACGATTATAATCATTACTCTATTTAACAAAAGATAAAATTTTCTCCTATATTATAAAAAAGTTAAGAATAGTAAGAGTGTAAAGAGTTAAAAGAGGAGGGATTGAGAGGAATGTGTAATTTACAAGATAACGATGTAAAAGAACAAATAGTAAAAGAATATATCCCTTTAGTTAAATATATAGCTTCTAGGATTATGATTGGTAAAAATAAATATATGGAGTATGAGGATTTAGTTAGTTATGGGATAATAGGACTTATGGATGCTATTAGTAAATTTAATCCTGAAAAGGGAATGAAATTTTCATCATATGCTTCTATTAGAATAAAAGGAGCTATAATAGATCAAATACGTAAGAATAGACCTATAACTAAAGGTGCCATGGACAAACTAAATAGATATAATAGTGCTATTGAAGCTTTACAAAATAAATTATTGAGAGAACCTAACATTTTAGAAATAACACAATATTTAGAATTATCTTTGGAAGAAGTTTCTCAAATAGAAAATTATATCAATCATATATCTATGGTATCTTTAGAAAATATAATTTTTTCAGATGATGAGGAAGTTAATCTTCTAGGAATAATAGAAGATAAGAATAGCCCTAGTCCCGAGGGCGAATTAGAAGAAAAAGAAAAGTTAGAAGTATTATCGGATGCAATTAAATTATTAAAAGAAAAAGAGCAATTAATACTTAATTTATATTATTATGAAAAATTAACTCTTAAGGAAATAGGATCTATATTGTCAGTATCTGAATCGAGAGTATGTCAATTACATGCAAGATCTATTAGTAACTTAAGAGAAGCTATGAAAAAATTACATTACATTGATTAAAGAGGCGATTCGATGATACCATTAATATTGATTGCAATTGGAATTATTTTAATTGTACATAATTATAATAAAATTAATAAGGGATTAACATCATTTGAATTTACTTTGAATGAAGAAAAAGAAAATTTAAATGATTATAAATTAGAACTTGGAATTTTAAGAAGAGATATAGGTGAAAGCCTTACAGAACTTCAACAAGAAATTAAAACTATAAAAATCAACATGAATATGGTTAATGATATTGAAAAAGAGTACGATAATATATTAGATAGAAATATTGAAAAATTAGAATTTAATGCTGAAGAAGAGGTTATGACTAAAAAAGAAAGTAATATTAGAGATAATACTAACTCAGAAAAAGTTAATGTTCAAGAAGAGATTGCTAAAGAACAAAGTGAGCATAAGGAAGTAGGTAGCGGAGTTATTTCAGAAATAAATTTTAAAAATCGGGAAGTGTTTGATGACATTATTGATGATTCTGAATTTTTAAATCAATCTACTGATAAAAATAATGAAGTTTCAAATAAATTTAGCAAGCAACAGAGGATAACTGATTTAATAAAGCAAGATTTAACTGACGAAGAGATTTGTAAAGCTTTGTCTATAAGTAAGGGGGAAGTATTATTAGTAAGAAACTTATTCAAAAGCTAAAAGACATAATATTTTTCTTAAATGATAGTAAAATATTATTTGGTATTGGTATAGGATTAGTTATAGGAGTAACCCTTATGTTTGGATATAAGAGTAGTTCAAATCTTTCTGACAGTAAAATAGAAGAAAAAGCTAGAGGTTTAGGCATGCACTATAACGATGAATGTAAAGCTATTATTAAAGAGGGAGCTGATAAATAAGTGATAAGAGGTTTTTATACTGCTGTATCAGGACTTATAACATTAGAAAATGAACAACAAACTGTTACTAATAATATTGTCAATGTTAATAATAATGGTTATAAAAAAAATACTTTAACAAAACAAAGTTTTGAAGATGTTTTGATAACTAACAGACAAAATAAAGTTGGAGATAGACACGTTCCAAATAAACTTGGTAACTTGAATTTAGGCGTAAAAGTTAATGATGTAAGCACTATATATACGCAAGGTGCTTTTAAAGCTACAGATAGCTATACTGATTTTGGTATTGATGGTAGAGGATTTTTTACAGTACAAAGAGGAAATGAACGTTTATTTACAAGAAGTGGTGATTTTAAAATAGATCAACAAGGGTATTTAATAACAGGTAATGGAGACTATGCACTAGGAAGAAATAATGCAAACGGTGCAGAAGAACCTATATATGTAGGAAAAGATGAATTTTCTTTAGATGGAAATAATAATCTTCAAAGTGCTACAGGAGAATCAACACATACATTATTGACAGCAGATTTTGCAGAGTATGCACCACTAGAAAAGGTTGGAGATAATTATTATAAAGGTAATAATCCAGTATATAATGCAGTGGTAAATATAAAACAAGGTGTACTTGAAACTTCAAATGTTAATCCAACTGAAGAACTAGTAAAACTTATGGAAATAAAACGTCAATTTGAAACTAACCAAAAATTTGTTAGCATGCAAGATGAAACTGTTCAAAAAGCTGCAAATGAAATTGGATCTGTAAGATAGGGAGGATTAAATTATGTTTAATATATTTGCAAATGCTCAAAGTGGTATGAATGCATATCAAGAAAAGTTAGATTATCTTTCAAATGATTTAGTTAATACATCAACAACTGGATATAAATCAACAGATGTTCAATTTAGTGATCTTTTAACTGAGTCATTAGATAGAAAAGGAACTCCTCTTGTGAATAAAGATGCCATTAATGGTACTGGTGTTAAATTAGGTATGGATTATAGAAAAGATACTCAAGGTAATCTTTTAACTACTGGTGTTAAAACTGATGTAGCTATAGATGGAAAAGGATATTTTGCATCTGCTCAAAATGATGGGACTATAGCATATACTAGAGATGGTAACTTAAAGATTGATAGAGATGGTGTATTAGTTGATGCTAGAGGTAATAAAATATACATACAATATGAAGATGGTATGTCAGAAGGAAATCCTAAATTATCTAGTGAAGATATTTCAATAGATAGTGAAGGTGGAGTATCAACAAAAGTTGATGGTGAATATGTAAAAGTAGGACAAATACCAGTGTTTACCGCAGTGGGTGATAAGGCATTTATTGCTATTGGAAATAACTATTTTGTAGCATCTGATGATGCTCAAATAGCCTTAAGTAATGATTATAATATTGAGCAAGGAATGTTAGAAGGTTCTAATGTAGATACCTCTGAGATATTCACAGATATAATAAGTACTCAAAGAGCATTCCAATTAAGTTCTAAAGGTATAACAATTGCTGATGAAGTATGGGGAATGATAAACGGAATGAGAAAATAATTTTTAGAACTAGCAATATTATAGTATAAAGCTCGTGGACCGAATGTAAAAAGGAAACTCGACTTCGCTGAGTAAGTTCGAGGAGCGAAATGTAAAATTCACTGTGTGAAAGTTCATGTTACCAAATGTAAAATTTGGACATTCACTTTTCGACTCTCACTTAAGAACACTAAAAATAAATACTAGTCTAATTAATGCATGCTCCCAATGAAACATTGTGACAAGCAATTAATTCAACAGGTCTTTATTAAGAGTTCTAAAAAGCAAATTCCAATGTCACTGCGCCATTATACTATAATATTGGTGTTTAAAAATATATAGACGAAAAAATATATAATAAAAAATAGTATCTCAAAAATTTGAGATACTATTTTTTTATTTAATAATTATTTTGCTAATAATGTTGTTGTTAAAGGTGGTACTACTTGTTTCTTTCTTGATAATACCCCAGGTAGGAATGTCATACAATTGTATAATTCTACCTTGAATGCTTTTTCAACAATTTCTGGTTTTGGTCCAGCAACTAAAATTTGAGAACCTTCATTTAATATATCAGTTAAAAGTAACATAACTACATCAAAGTTGTTTTCTTCAGCTTGTTTGCTCATATAATTTAACATTTCATCTTTTAATGGCATAAATCCATCGATGTCCATTGTATTAACTTGAGCAACTCCTATTTTATAATTAGCTATACTGAAAGGTTTAAAATCTTGATTAAATATTTCAGCAACAGATTTTCCTTTTAAAGAAGTACCTGCTTTAAACATTTCTTTAGCGAATTCATCAATGTGTACTCCAGCTATTTCAGCTAATCTAAGACAAATAATTTTATCTTGTTCAGTACAAGTTGGGCTTCTAAATAATAGAGTATCTGAAATTATAGCTCCACATAAAAGTCCAGCAACTTCCCTAGAAGGCTCAATATCACTTTCAAAATAACATTTAGCAACTATGCTTGAAGTACTACCAATTGGTTCATTTCTAAAGTATATAGGATTACTTGTTTGAATATCAGCAACTCTATGGTGATCTATTATTTCTATTATTTCAGCATCATCTAAGCCATTAACTGATTGGCCTTTTTCATTATGGTCAACTTGAATAACTTTTTTCTTATGATCAGAAATAAGATGGTATCTTGAAATTGTACCAAGTACTTTACCTTCCATATTAGTTACAGGGTAGCAATGGTATTTAGTTTCTGCCATAACACCTTTAATGTCATCTACTAAATCATCAGTAGAGAATGATATTAAGTTTTCTTTAGCCATTACATATTCAACTGGTATACTTTGAACTATTAATCTTGATGTTGTGAATGAATCATGAGGTGTACTTATAACAGTAACTCCATTTTCTCTAGCTTTAAAGATTAATTCAGATGGCAAAGTGTTTGATCCAGTTATAATTATTAAAGAAGTTCCTATATTTAATAGTTCTTCTTGAACATCATGCCTATCTCCAACTATTGCAATATCACCTTGATTTATCATCTCTCTTAAACTATTAGGTTGCATTGCAGTTACAGTTATTTTCCCAGGAAATGTTTTAATATTTTCATCTATGTATATTGCTTTGGCATCAAGAGTTTCTATTATATTTTCTATAGATGTATTACTCTTTGCGAGGATGTTATTATCCCAAATATCCATATAGGCTGATGTTAAATTAGAAATAGAAATAACTCCAATTAAGCTACCATTTTTATCAGCTATTGGTAAAGCTTTAAGATGATTATCTCTCATTATGTTCCAAGCACCTCTTAAAGGGAATGTTGGTGGAATTGGATCAAGATTATCTATTTTTAAATCTTCTACTTTAAGCTTTACTGTTTCTAAATACTTAGGTGCTTCAACACCAAAATAATCTAGTATGAATTGAGTTTCTTGATTTACATTACCTAGTCTTACAGGTATAGCTTCAAGATTACTAATTTTATTTTTCAAAGCTGCATATCCATAAGCAGCACAGATTGAATCTGAATCAGGATTTTTATGTCCAGTTACATAAACTATATTCTTCAAAATAGCTCCTCCTTATTTGTATAAAATCACAGTATATATTTTACTTGTAAATTTCAATAATGTAAAGTTTATTAAAAAATCATCATAACTTTTGTAAAGGAAAATATATATATTTATATGAGGAGAAAAAAAGGGAGGAGAAATTGTGGTACAAGAAAAAGAACTTTTAAAAGGACTTAGTACAAAGGAAGCCGAAAAAAGAATTAAGAATTTTGGGCTTAATGAACTTCAGCATAAGAAAAAGACATCAGCCTTAAAAATATTTCTTTCACAATTTAATGATTTTATTGTATGGGTACTTATAGCAGCAACAATAATTTCAGGAATTATAGGTGATAAAGCTGATGCAATTACTATATTAATAATTGTATTTGTAAATGCAATATTAGGATTTGTTCAAGAATTTAGAACAGAAAAGTCATTAGAGGCTCTAAAAGATTTAGCAGCACCAACATGTAAAGTATTAAGAGATGGAAGCATACAAATTCTTAATTCTATATATTTAACCATCGGTGATGTAGTTATTTTAGAAGCTGGTGACAGAGTGCCCGCAGATGGTGCATTTATTGAGGGATTAGGTATTGTTGTGGATGAATCACTACTTACTGGTGAATCAGTAGGAGTTGATAAAGATGTTAATGGAAAAAATAATAGATGCTATATGGGAACAACTATTGTAAAAGGAAAAGGATTATTTAAAGTTGACACAATAGGTATGAAGACTGAAATGGGAAAAATAGCAGATTTAATTCAAAACATAGACGAAGAAAGATCTCCTTTAAATAAAAAATTAGATTCACTTGGTAAAGTATTGGTAGTTATTTGTTTAATTGTATGCATAATAGTAACTGTAATGGGTGTAATAAGAGGTAATGATGTAACAGAAATGTTTTTACTTGGAGTAAGCTTAGCAGTAGCAGCCATTCCAGAAGGACTTGCTGCCATTGTAACAGTAGCATTAGCACTTGGTGTATCAAGAATGTTAAAGCGAAATGCACTAGTCAGAAAATTACCAGCAGTTGAAACTCTAGGATGTACTTCTGTTATATGTTCTGATAAGACAGGTACATTAACTCAAAATAAGATGACAGCTAAAGAAGTTTATTTAAATGGAAGAATATACGAATTAGAAAAAGAAGAATTAAAAGATTATAATAAAATGATGAAAGCTTTAGTTTATTGTAATGATTGTAATTATGATTTTACTAAGGATGTAATGCCAGAAGTGCTTCATGGAGAACCAACAGAAACTGCATTAATAGAAATGTTTTTTAAGAAAGTTGAACCGTTAAAAGCATATGTATCTAATATAAATAGAGTATATGATATTCCCTTTGATTCAACAAGAAAGATGATGTCTGTAATAGTTAATGAAAATGGTAAAGAAGCTTGTTATGCTAAAGGTGCTCCAGAAAGACTTATAGAAAAATGTTCTTATATATTAGAAAATAATAAAATAAAGCCTTTAACATATCAAAAGAAACAACAAGTTGCAAAATTTATTGAAGCTATGTCATCTAGAGCACTAAGGTGTATAGCATGCGCATATAAAGAAGAAGGAATAAGTAAAAATAATCATTTAGAAGAAAATCTTATATTTATAGGTGTTGTTGGAAGCATTGATCCACCAAGAAAAGAAGCGAGGGATGCAGTTTTAAAATGTAAGCTTGCAGGAATAAAGCCTGTTATGATAACAGGAGACCATAAAAATACTGCACTTGCAATAGCTAAATCTTTAAATATTTGTAATACTGAAGAACAAGTATTAACTGGGGAAGAGATAGAGAAGATTAGTGATGATGAATTATATAATAAAGTAAATAAAGTTAGAGTATTTGCTAGGGTTTCACCAAACCATAAGTTAAGAATTGTAAAAGTATTTAAGAAAAAAGGAAATATAGTTGCAATGACTGGCGACGGAGTAAATGATGCCCCAGCAATAAAAGAAGCAGATATAGGAATTTCAATGGGAATTTCAGGAACTGATGTTACTAAAGAAGCATCATCAATGATATTAATGGATGATAATTTTTCAACTATAGTAGCAGCAGTAGAAGAGGGAAGAATAATTTATGACAATATAAGAAAATTCATAAGATATTTATTGTCTTGTAATTTGGGTGAAGTTTTAACTATGTTTTTAGCAACATTATTTTATCTTCCCAATCCATTAAGTCCAATACAAATTTTACTTGTTAATTTAGCTACTGATGGATTACCAGCTATTGCTCTTGGTATTGATCCAGCTGATAGTGATATTATGAGACAAACTCCAAGAGCAAAAAATGAAAGTATTTTTGCTAGGGGACTAGTTGAGAAGATTGTAGTAAGGGGGTCATTAATAGGAATATGTACCTTACTATCATTTATGATAGGAAGATATTATGGTATGAATTTAGAAACTTGTAGAACTTTAGCTTTATGTACGCTTGTAATGTCTCAATTAATACATGTTTTTGAATGTAGATCAGAAAGACATTCAATATTTGAAATAAAACTATTTACTAATCCATATTTAGTAGGTGCTGTTTTAATTTCAATAATAATGATAACATCTGTACTTTATATACCATTCTTCAGAGGAATATTCCATACTGTTGCATTGTCATTTAACCAATGGTTAATAGTTATGTTCTTCTCAGGAATAATAGCATTAATAAATAGTGTGTATTTATTAATAAAATCAAAATAGGATGTTAATCTTCTACTGTAATGCTCGCGCGGACTGGATTAAGAAGGAAACTTGGCTCTTATATAGTCGCTGAGTAAGTTTGAGAAAGAAAATATAAAATTGTACTGTGTGAAAGTTCGTGTTTTCAAATATAAAATTTAGACACTTGCTTTTGGACATTCACTTTACAGTTTTTAAAGTCCAATTACAATGCAGCTTTATTAATTGCATATGCTAACACTTATTAAGACATAGTTACGTAATAAATAGTAGATTATAATTTAATAAAGATAAAATGTTATGTTTAATTTAATAGTAATATTTTAGTATTCTTAAAGTAAATTTCTCTAGCCACGAGCTTTATACTACAATATTACCATTGTTCAAATATAATAAAAAAGTACCAATTGATATTTTCAATTGGTACTTTTGTTTTCATTTGTGAATTAATAAAGTATTATTAATTTTATAAAATTATCTTCTCATCATTTTAGTAGCTTGTTGACGTGATTTTTTTAATTCACTATGATCAACAGGTATTAAGTCTTTTTTAGTTGTAAGATTTAATACATTCATTATTTGGATAGCTTCTGTAGTATCCTTTTTCTTTATTTTTTCGCCTTTAACGCCCATTATTATTACTTTATGTCCTTGAGATACAGTAATAAATTCAGGTTTCTTAAACCATTTATTTTGTTTATAAAAACATTTAACAACAGATCTACCAACTTCAGGCTTAACTACCATTTCAACTAATATCTTGTGAAATATAAAGTAACTTTTTTCAAAAACCTTTACTGATAAAACAGTTCCAGATGTGCTTGTAATTCTATCTCCATATTTTTCAAGATATGCGTCTTGAAAATATTTATTAAATTTTCCAGAAAATTTTTCTTTTAAACCCATTTATGACTCTCCTTTTTAATAACAATGTATTTATCAATTAAAATAAAAAACCTATTATATCTAGATTATTATATCATAATACTTTATTAAGCACCATACATATTAGTATTTCATTGTATTTTAAAAGTGCATATAAAATTTAGTTTATGAATATATTATTTGCTAATATTACAATAATATAATTGGAAGTAACCTTTATAAATAAAATAATAAGTTGAAATAAACATCTTATTTAGGTTATCCCCCTTAGAAAGATTATTTTTAAGGTTTAAGGTATTTAAAAGCATCGAGTTTTATTTTACTCGATGTTTTTTTAGTATCTAGAATTTGTGATTTATAGTGTAAATTATATCTGTTTTTTCTTTTTTAAAATTTGAAATTACTAATGTGATTATAAAAGATCCATATGCGAAATAAGTAGTGTGATGGTTTCTATAGAAATTTGTGAATTTCAAAATTATCTGTGCTTGTAATTGTAAAGTTTAAGTAACAATCATTGGATTTATATAGAATATTTAGGCGTATAAAGTATAATTTTTATAATGATATTTATCAAATATAGGAATATTATATTTGTTTTTGTAGAATTTTGTTTGAATAAAAATACATAAATTGAAAAAATAGGTTTACATATTTTTTATATTTTTACTTTTAGTAGGTATATAAAACTCTGGTCATAGAGTTAGTACAACTTAAGGAGTGGTCGTATGCCTACAGATTTATTAAAAAAAATAAAACTATTTCAAGAACAATCTAATAATTTTATGGATATCTTATCTTATTTTAATTCTAAAATTAATTATTTGAGTTATAAGTTGAAATATCCTGAAGCATCTACAGATTTAATCATATATTTGTATGAACTTACTTTACAATTAGAGGTGAAAAAATTTAATAATGATGAAGAAATATTAAAATATATGAGAAGATGTCTTAATAATAAGTCAATAAATTTATATTATAAAATAAATTCTTATAAAAATTTTATAACTTATAATTCTGATGAAGAACTTTTAAATGTGTTAGATAAAAATATTAATAATGATGAATATTCAAACGTAGTATTTAAGGATTTAATTTCATCATTAAAGCCAAAACAAAAGAAAATAATTTTTTTAAAGTTTTATTTACAGCTATCAGATGCGGAAATTGCAGAAAGATTAAAAATATCAAGACAAGCAGTAAATAAATCTAAAAGACAAGCTTTGAAATTTTTAAAGAATATATTATATAGGGAGGCAATTTATGTTTGATCAATTAATAAAAATAGCTACAACTCAAGGAGTTTGGACAATGTTAAGTTGTGTTCTTATAGTTTACATATTAAAAACACAAGAAAATAGAGACTTAAGACAAGAAGAGAGAGAAAAAAACTATCAAGATATAATAAAACAACTTACTGAAAAATTAAATACGCTAGATTCAATAAGTTCAACTATTAATGAAATAAGAAGCAAAATTAGCTAGATATAACAGCATAAAGTAATATTATTAGCATCCCCTAAAAACGTATTAATCATATATATAATAATAAAGACATTATTTATTAATAATTAAATAATAAATTTAGACATAAATATGTCATAAAGATATTATATAATTGAACAAAGAAAGTAATTAATAGATTAGTAAAAAACTAGGGGGAGATCATAATAGATACGAATACCAAAATAGTTTGTGATACTACAGTGAATAACTATCTTAATGCCAAAGAAACATTAAGATATGATGGAGATTATATTAATCATTTTTCTTCTTTACTTAATGGATATTATAATAAAGAAATTAAATTTGACGAAATTAAATATATAAGAAAATTTATTAAAAATAAAACATCTAGAATGTCTTCATTTAGAGGAGATATGTTATATATATTATCGTTTTTAATATCAGTGGTGAATGAGAACATAGATAAAGTAAAGTTAATTGATGAAATAATGGATGTATTCGATTCACTATTAGAAGAAAACTTAAAAGAGTGCGGATATTTAGTTTTATCAGCATTTTCAATAGTAAAATATGTAGATAAAGAAAATAGGCAAGATATAATTTATAAAACTAAAGAAATATTTAAAATAATAAAATCTAAATATGGAAATGTAACAAAAGAGGATGATTATTTATTTTGTACCTTATTAGCAATAAATTGTAATGAATTTAACTCCATAACTGAATATATGGAACAAGTTTTTAATTATGTTTTAGATTTGGATTTATTCTCTAATAACAGCGTACAAGGTTTGACTAATACAATAATGTTAAATGGTTATGAAGATGCAACCTGCAAGGCTGAAGAGCTATTAAAATCATTAGAAAAAAATGATTTCAAGATAAGTAATCAATTTTTAAGTGTATTAGGAGTTTTGGTAAAAAAACAAGATGTAGATGAAATTATAAGGAAGATGAAAGAAGTTGTAGAATATTTATGTGATGAAGAACTTGAATATGAATTTTATATAGATAAAGGGTTTAGAAATATACTTGTTCTAGTTATTGTATTTATGAGTATGGAAGAGGAAAATATAAAATATTTGGACGAATTATTGGCATTTAGTACATATTCGTTCTTAATAAGTAAAAATCAAGGAGTTTTTAATGAAGTTTTAGCTTAATTATAAAAAATTAGTAGTAAATAATATATTAAAATGTGTAGAAAAGATAAAAAACTATCTCTATTTTCTTAGTTGAAGAATATTAATATTAATATACTACTAATTTAAGGAGGAAACTACTTTTGAAGATTTAATCTAAGTTTAAGTTATAGAAAAAAACTTCGAAGTGGATATGGTTTATGAAAAACGAATTAACTCCAAGTGAAGTTATATTTAAATGTTCTTTTAAAGAATTATCTGATAAGGAACGTCTTGCAGAATTGCCACAAGTTACTTCAAGATTAAATGATATAAAAAGAGCCTTAAAAATTAAGAAAAATGGATACAACTTATATTATATTGATTCATTTGCAATGGATAAATTAAGTGACTTGAAGGATTATATTTCAGAGATATACGAAGAAGAAAGAGCACCTAAAGATATATGCTATGTTACTACTGAAGATATATTAAATCCTAAAGTTTTATTTTTACCAAGTGGAAAAGGCACACTATTAAAAGAACAAATTGATGATGTGAAAAGTCAATATTTTGATTGTGTAATAGAATTTTATAACGGCTCATCTGATAAAGAAAAAGAGAATTTGCTTGAAAAAACCAAAGATCAAAGAAATGAGTATATTTCTAAATTAATGAAAAAAGCGAAGGAAAATAACTTTGATGTAAAAGCAACAAATGGAGGTTTTGTATTCATACCATTAAAATCTCAAGGAAATGAGATGACAGAAGATGAATATGATGAATTAGAAAATGAAGAACGAGGAGAGATCAAGGAACAAGTATCAGAACTTAAAAAAGAAGCACAAGTAGTACTAGATAAATTAACTGCTCTTGAAATTAAATCTATTAATGAATTAAGAGCTGTTTATGAAAAGTATCTTAAAAAAGAAATGAAAGAAATAAAGGAAGACTTGTTATTTGAATTTGTAACTGACAAATTTACTTGTATGCATCTTTCTCAAATGTTTGATTGGATTGAAGAGCAAATAGTTGAATGCTATACAGTAAGTTTAGAAGAGGATCAACAATATATAGATGATATTTTTGCAAAATTTAAAGTTAGAGTTCTTGTGGATAATAAAAATACACCACATCCAAGAGTTATTTTTGAAGAAGATCCCACAATAAATAATTTGATTGGAAATATTGAATATAAGAATAGTAATGCGGGATATTTGCCAGACATAGAGTTAATACATCCTGGAAGCTTATTAAAGGCTAATGAAGGTTGTTTAATTTTAAATCTTAATTCATTGTTAGCTAGTGGGTATAGTTATTATTATTTAAAGAAAATACTAATGTTTGGGAAAATAGACTATAGTTATACAAAAAATTATTTAGATGTTCTATCTTTAGAAGGATTGAAACCTGAGTCTATACCAATTAATGTGAAAGTTATTTTAATAGGTGATTATGAAGCATTTAGTATACTTCATGAGAGAGACGAAGAATTTAAAAGAATATTTCCATTAAAAGTTGAAATGGAAAATCAATTGAAATGTAATGATGCATCAAGAAGCTTAGTTGCAGATTATATAAAAAATAAAGTGAAAAACGAAAATCTTTTAGATATGGATCAAGAATCAGTAGAAGAAATTTTTAAATATTTATCTAGAATTATAGGGGATAGAAATAAGATTTCTGTTGATAATTACTATATTGACAGAATATTATATCTAGCTAATGATAAAGCAAGTAGTGAGGGTAGATTTTCTATAATTAGAGATGATATTATTAGTAGCTATCATTGTGATGATAAAGATATTAAAGAAGAAATGTTAGAAAGTTATAAGAATAATAAAGTATTAATATCTATTAAAGGTGAAAAGATTGGATCTATTAATGGATTAGCTGTTATTGGTACAAGTTTATTTAGCTTTGGAAGACCTATGAGAATAACTTGTTTAACATTTCAAGGCAGTGGTAGAATAATTGATGTTCATAATGAATGCAAATTAAGTGGAAATATCCATGAAAAATCTATTGTAATTTTAAGAGGCTTAATAAATACGTTATTAAGCCCTTATGAAAGCTTACCAGTTGATTTTCAGTTGAGTTTTGAACAAACGTATTCGCTAATTGAAGGTGATAGTGCTTCTGTTGCAGAAATAATATGTATGCTTTCAGCCCTTAGTAAAAGACCAATAAAACAAAATATTGCAGTAACAGGATCAATAAACCAATTTGGAGAAGTACAGCCAATAGGAATGGTTAATGAGAAAATTGAAGGTTTTTATACTGTTTGTAAGACTTTAGATAATGTTAGTGGTAAAGGTGTACTGATTCCTAGTATGAATCAAGATGAATTGATCTTAGAAAAAGAAGTAGAAGAGAGTATTAGTAGTGGCGATTTTCATATTTATACAATGGATACTCTTGAAGATGCAATAGAAGTTCTTATACTAAATGAAGGTGAAAATGTTAAAACATTTTTTAAGATTATAGAAGAAGAGATTGCAAAATATAAACCGAGTAAAAAGAAGAAGTAAAAAAATAAGTACTAAGTTAAAAGAAGCTTAGTACTTATTTTTTTGTTTTTTTTAGAAAAGTGCTAATGCATGAATAAGTAAAACTGGACTAAGTGATTGAACTTAGGAATAATATTTAAGAATTTAAATCTTAATTACGATGTGATTTTAAATAACGCATATTAAAAATAGAGCATAAGAAAAAAGTATAAAGTTTTTAATTTTAACTATTAACTATTATCTTTACATTTTAATTAAATTGTACTTAAGATATTTTTAATTATCATATAAATTTCAATAAATAGGATAAAATGTAATAAAACAAATTGACGATGCATAAAATAGTATGTTAAAATATGGTAAAGAAACTAAGGAGGTGAATTACTCTAAGAAAAATTTTAGAGTATTTTTATATGGATTTAAAGTTTGATAAGTATGATGAAATTTTAATAGTCACTATGATTGGGGAGTTAGATCATCATAGTGCAGAAGAAGTTCGAGTTAGAATTGACGATAGAATCGATAGGGATAATATACAAAAATTAATTTTAAACTTTTCTGGAGTGAGCTTTATGGACAGTTCGGGAATAGGAGTAGTAGTTGCAAGAAATAAAAAGCTTAGCAATAAAGGTGGCGGTCTTTGTATTTGTAATATAAAGGAAAGCGTAAATAAAGTATTTGAATTAACAGGATTATATAAAATCATTAAACATTATGAAACTGTAGATGAGGCAGTAAGATGCATTTAAGATGGAGGGATTTATTGTGTATGAAAATAAAATGAATTTGGAGTTTGTAAGTAAATCTCAAAATGAAGCTTTTGCAAGAGTAGCTGTAGCTGCATTTATCGCTCAATTAGATCCAACTATAGATGAGATAAGTGACGTAAAAACAGCAGTATCAGAAGCGGTAACTAATTCTATAATACACGGATATGAAAATAAGGAAGATGGAATTATTAAAATTGAAGTTGAAATTTGTGATGGAGAAGTTACCATTGAGATTATGGATCATGGAAAAGGTATTGAAGATATACCAAAAGTGATGGAGCCATTATATACATCACGTCCTGATTTGGAGAGATCAGGAATGGGCTTTACTGTTATGGAGACATTTATGGATGGGTTATTAGTTGAGAGTGAAAAGGAAAAGGGTACAAGGGTTAGAATGAAGAAAAAATTTAACATATTAAGTTAGGGGAAAAATATGGGAACAGAGAATTTTAATAGAGAGGAATTTAATTATAATGATAACTCACAATTATTGCCTTTAGCTAAAGATGGCGATACAGAAGCTATGAATAGATTAATAGAAATGAATTTACCATTAGTAGCTTCTATAAGCAAGAAATTTTTAAATAGAGGATACGACTATGAGGATATATTTCAAATAGGATCTATTGGACTCGTAAAGGCTATAAATAATTTTGATTTAAGTTACAATGTTAAATTTTCAACTTATGCAGTACCTATGATTATTGGAGAGATAAAAAGATTTTTAAGAGACGATGGGATGATAAAAGTCAGTCGTAATGTGAAAAGCTTAGCAAAGCGTATACACTTTACAAAAGAAGAACTAACTAAAAAATTAAATCGTAGTCCTACAATAGAAGAACTTGCAGAATATTCTGGAGTAGACAAAGAAGAAATAATATTTGCTATGGAGTCAGCTACTAGTTTACAATACCTTTATGATACAATTCATCAAGATGATGGAGCTCCTGTATTACTTATAGATAAGTTAAGTGAAAAAGGTGAAGATGATATTGGTATGATAAATAAAATAGCACTAAAAGAGGCATTAAGAAGCTTAGATGAAAAAGCCCGACAGATTATAGTGTTAAGATATTTTAAAGACAAGACTCAAGTTCAAGTAGCTAAATTACTTGGTATAAGTCAAGTTCAGGTATCGAGGATTGAAAAAAAGGTGCTTTTAAGAATGCGAGAGAAATTAGAGGAATAAAAATTAAAATGTTGATTTTTATAAAAAATATCAAAAACAGATGAGTGAATCATCTGTTTTTTTATTGTGTGCCCAGCATGGGCACGTACTAATCGGTGAAAGTCCGTAA
>NZ_CAURTC010000004.1:0-190263 GCF_963527835.1 uncultured Clostridium sp.
GAAGAACTGTAGGATCAGGAGTTGTTACTAAGATTAACGCTTAATCTTAATAATAATTATAAATTCTAATTAGAATAATAAATAAGGTAGGGGAAAGACGTTTTCTCTACCTTATTTTTATATTTAAAGATAAAAAAATAAAAAGACTAATATAAATAATAAAATACAATAAATATATTGAAATTTATAAGAAATACTATTAGAATAATAAAAGAAACGGAAACGAAAAAAAGCAAAAATATTAAATGAGTAAAAACTTGAAGAAAAGTATAAAAAAAACTTGAAAAATATTTTTAATGATAGTATAATGAAGAAGTTGCATAGCATACAGCGATGAATCAAGAGGTTGCCGGACTTCCGGGTAATTCTTGATGAGTAGTTTGGATCTAGAATCCGACGACAGGGATTGTATAATTTTGTGGCGAGTGATGAAACACCCGGTGCAGTTTATAGAATGACCGCTGTTGTGCGTTAGAAGTAAAGCGTACATGAAAAGGAGGGAAACCATAATGTCAAAGCAAAAAATAAGAATCAGATTAAAAGCTTTTGATCATACAATATTAGATCAATCAGCTGAGAGAATTGTAGAAACTGCAAAAACATCAGGAGCTAAAGTAGTAGGACCAGTTCCACTACCAACTGAAAAAGATGTTGTTACAATATTAAGAGCGGTTCACAAATATAAAGATTCAAGAGAACAATTCGAAATAAGAACTCATAAGAGATTAATCGACATAGTTAATCCATCACCTAAGACTGTTGATGCGTTAATGAGATTAAATCTTCCAGCAGGTGTGGATATAGAAATTAAATTATAAGCTGGAAAATAAAAAGAATGAACTATTATGATTGGAAACAGTCCGCTAATTAGTTTGGGAGGTGTAAATACATGAAAAAAGCTATAATGGGTAAGAAAATAGGGATGACTCAAATCTTCAACGAAGCAGGAAAGGTTATTCCAGTTACAGTAGTAGAAGCTGGTCCATGTGTTGTTGTTCAAAAGAAAACTGTAGAAAAAGACGGTTATGAAGCAATACAAGTTGGTTTTGGTGATATAAGAGAAAAATTAGTTAACAAGCCAGCTAAAGGACATTTTGAAAAAGCAGGAGTTGTTTTAAAGAGAACTTTAAAAGAATTCAAACTTGAAGATGTAAGCCAATATGAAGTTGGTCAAGAAATCAAAGCTGATGTATTTGAAATTGGAGACAAAATTGATGTATCTGGAGTTTCTAAAGGTAAGGGATTCCAAGGTGTTATCAAGAGATGGAACCAACAAAGAGGACCAATGACTCATGGTTCTAAGTTCAAAAGAGCACCAGGTTCAATGGGAGCTTCATCAGATCCATCTAGAACATTCAAGAATAAGAGAATGCCTGGACATATGGGTTGCGTTAATACAACAGTAATGAACTTAGAAGTAGTTAAAGTAATAGCTGAAAAGAACTTATTATTAATCAAGGGTGGTATCCCAGGACCTAACAAAGGTACAGTAGTAATAAGAAACGCAGTTAAAGCTTAATTTCTAAAGGAAAGGAGGAGACATGATGCCTACAGTAGGGTTATTTAATCAAGAAGGAAAACAAGTTGGAGATATCCAATTAAATGCAAATATATTTGAAGTAGAAGTAAACAAACACGCATTACATCAAGTAGTAGTTGCTTTATTAGCTAATAAGAGACAAGGAACTCAATCAGCTAAGACTAGAACTGAGGTAAGAGGAGGCGGAATCAAACCTTGGAGACAAAAAGGTACTGGTAGAGCAAGACAAGGTTCTATTAGAGCACCTCAATGGATCAAAGGTGGTATTGTATTCGCACCAAAGCCAAGAGATTACAGAGTTTCAATTCCAAAGAGTATGAGAAGAGTTGCTATGAAGTCAGCATTAACTAGCAAAGTTAACGATGGACAAATGGTAGTTTTAGAATCATTATCTTTTGAAGCACCAAAGACTAAGCAATTTATAGAAATGTTAAATGCATTCAATGCAAAGAAAACATTAATAATAACTGCTGAATCAAATGAAGCTGTATACAAATCAGCAAGAAATATTCAAGGGGTTAGTGTTATCCCAGTAAACAACATCAACGTATATGATTTATTAAAGTTTGAAAAATTAATCATAACTAAAGATGCTGTATCAAAAATTGAGGAGGTGTACGCATAATGAAATTAACAAGCCATGATATAATAAGAAAGCCTGTTATCACTGAAAAGAGCATGGCCGCTATGGCAGAAAAGAAGTACACTTTCATAGTTCACGTAAATGCTAATAAGTCTCAAGTAAAGAGAGCTGTGGAAGAAGTTTTTGATGTTAAAGTTAAAGACGTTAACACTATAAACGGTTTAGGAAAAACTAAAAGAATGGGCGTACATGTAGGAAAGAGATCTGACTACAAAAAAGCTATTGTTACATTAACTGAAGAAAGCAAAGCTATAGAATTCTTCGACGGATTACAATAGTATATTAAGGCCATTATTGGTGAAATGCCAGAAAAGCTGAAAAAAAGGAGGGAATTGTAATGGCAGTTAAAAAGTTTAACCCTATTACACCATCAAGAAGACAAATGACTATGCCAACATTTGAAGAAATAACTTCACAACAACCGGAAAAGTCACTTCTTGTATCATTAAAGAGTAAAGCGGGTAGAAATGCTCAAGGTAAGATTACTGTAAGACACCGTGGCGGCGGAGTTAAGAGAAAATACAGAATCATAGACTTTAAAAGAAATAAAGATTCAATTCCAGCAAAGGTTGCAACTATAGAATATGATCCAAATAGATCAGCTTATATTGCACTTGTTGTTTATACAGATGGAGAAAAAAGATACATAATCGCTCCAGCAGGATTAAAAGTTGGTGATGTTATAGTATCAGGTCCAGATTCTGATATCAAACCAGGTAATGCTCTTCCATTAAAGAACATACCAGTTGGTACAGTTATTCATAATATCGAATTACAAAAAGGTAAAGGTGGTCAATTAGTTAGATCTGCTGGTAATTCAGCACAATTAATGGCTAAAGAAGGAAACTACGCAACTTTAAGATTACCTTCAGGCGAAATGAGATATGTAAGAATAGAATGTAGAGCAACAATCGGAACTGTTTCTAATCCAACAAACGATATAGTTAATATCGGTAAAGCTGGTAGAAAGAGACATATGGGATGGAGACCTACAGTTAGAGGATCTGTTATGAACCCTAACGATCACCCTCACGGTGGTGGTGAAGGTAAATCACCAGTTGGTAGACCAAGTCCAGTTACTCCTTGGGGTAAACCAGCACTTGGATACAAAACAAGAAAGAATAAGAAATATTCTGACAGATTTATTATCAAGGGTAGAAACGCTAAGTAGTTTGAAGAGAAATTTTTATTCTCTTCTAGCTTATTGTTACTAAGGTTTATGAAGGGAGGCAATATTAGTGAGTAGATCAACAAAAAAAGCACCTTTTGTGCATGAAGGACTTTTAAAGAAGATAGAAGAAATGAATGCAAGTGGAGATAAGAAAGTTGTTAAGACTTGGTCAAGAAGTTCAACAATCTATCCACAAATGATAGGTCATACAATTGCAGTTCATGACGGAAGAAAACATGTTCCAGTTTATTTATCAGAAGATATGGTTGGACACAAGTTAGGTGAGTTCGTATTAACTAGAACTTATAGAGGTCATGTGGCAGATAAAACATCAAAAAGAAAGTAG
This sequence comes from uncultured Clostridium sp., assembly GCF_963527835.1. Lineage (GTDB taxonomy): Bacteria > Bacillota > Clostridia > Clostridiales > Clostridiaceae > Clostridium. The sequence continues at coordinate 3,701 of NZ_CAURTC010000004.1, forward strand.
CCTGGAAAGGAGGAACATAAATGGAAGCTAGAGCTATAGCTAAATATATTAGAATGTCTCCAATGAAAGTTAGAGTAATTCTTGATTTAATAAGAGGAAAACAAGTTAAAGAAGCTTTTGCTATTTTAGAATATACTCCAAGAGAAGCAGCAGTAGTAATTAAAAAGGTTTTAAAATCAGCTGTTGCTAATGCAGAAAATAATTTAGAATTAAATGCTGACAACTTATATGTTTCAGAAGCTTATGTTGGTGAAGGTCCAATACTTAAGAGATTCAGACCAATGGATCACGGTAAGGCATTCAGAATCAACAAAAGAACTAGTCATGTAACAGTAGTTGTAAAAGAAAGAGCTTAAAGAAGGAGGGAAAGTTAAGTGGGTCAAAAAGTACATCCTCACGGTCTTAGAGTAGGCGTTATCAAGGGATGGGACGCAAAGTGGTATGCTAATAAAAAGGACTTTGCTGACAATCTTGTAGAAGATAACCAAATCAGAAAATTTGTTAAAAAAGAACTTTTCTCAGCTGGGATTTCTAAAATAGAAATCGAAAGAGCTGCTAAAAGAGTTAAATTAAATATATATACTGCTAAACCTGGTGTCGTAATAGGAAAAGGTGGATCAGGAATAGAAAGTTTAAAGAAGAAATTAACTAACTATATTAGTGGAAAAAACATACTAATAAATATAGTTGAAGTTAAAAGTGTAGAAGCTGAAGCACAATTAATGGCTGAAAATATAGCTGCACAATTAGAAAAGAGAATTTCATTCAGAAGAGCTATGAAGCAAACAATGCAAAGAGCTATGAGACATGGAATAAAAGGTGTAAAAACTGCTTGTTCTGGTAGATTAGGTGGAGCTGAAATAGCAAGAACTGAACACTATCATGAAGGAACAATCCCACTACAAACATTAAGAGCTGATATCGATTATGGATTTGCTGAAGCAAATACAACATATGGAAAAATCGGAGTTAAAGTTTGGGTTTATAAAGGTGAAGTTCTTCCAACAAAGAAAGTAGAAAAGGAAGAAGCTAACGCGTAAGAAAGGAGGAATAGATCATGTTAATGCCTAAAAGAGTAAAGCATCGTAAGGTACAACGTGGTAGAATGAAAGGTAGAGCTACAAGAGGTAACTTCTTAGCTTATGGAGATTTTGGTCTTCAAGCTACAACTTGTGGATGGATAACAAGTAATCAAATCGAAGCTGCCAGAATTGCTATCAACAGATATATAAAAAGAGGAGGAAAACTTTGGATAAAGATTTTCCCAGATAAACCAGTAACAGAAAAACCAGCTGAAACAAGAATGGGATCAGGTAAAGGATCACCAGAATATTGGGTAGCTGTTGTTAAACCTGATAGAGTAGTTTTTGAACTATCTGGAGTTACTGAAGATGTGGCAAGAGAAGCAATGAGACTTGCATCACATAAACTTCCTGTAAGAACTAAGTTTGTTACAAGAAGAGATTTTGAGGAAATGGGTGGTGAAAAATAATGAAGGCTAGAGAATTAAAAGAATTAAGATCAAGCAATCCTCAAGATTTAACATTAAAGTTAGGAGATCTTAAAGCAGAGTTATTCAATTTAAGATTTCAATTAGCTACAGGACAATTAGAAAATCCTATGAGAATTAGAGAAGTAAAGAAATCTATAGCCCAAATAAAGACCATCTTAAGAGAAGACGAAATGAGGGCATTAGAACAGTAAATCTGGAAGGAGGGTAAGCCCGAATGGAAAGAACGTTAAGAAAGAAAAGAACTGGTAGAGTTGTTTCAGATAAAATGGATAAAACAGTAGTAGTAGCTGTCGAAACTAAGGTTAGACATCCACTATACGGAAAAACAATTAACAAGACTACAAAGTTTAAGGTTCATGATGAAAAAAATGAAGCTAAAATTAATGATAGAGTATTAATAATGGAAACTAGACCTTTATCTAAAGATAAAAGATGGAGACTTGTTGAAATAGTAGAAAAAGCTAAATAGGCTGTAATACTGAAAGGAGGGTAATTGTATGATACAACCACAAACTTTACTTAAAGTTGCAGATAATTCAGGTGCAAAAGAAATTATGTGCATAAGAGTACTAGGTGGATCAAAAAGAAAATTTGGTAATATAAGTGACGTTATTGTAGCTAGCGTTAAAAGTGCAACACCAGGCGGAGTTGTTAAAAAAGGCGAGGTTGTTAAGGCTGTTATAGTTAGATCAGCAAAAGGATTAAGAAGAGCGGACGGTTCATATATTAAATTTGATGAAAATGCTGCAGTTATCATTAAAGACGATAAACAACCAAGAGGTACTCGTATCTTTGGACCTGTTGCTAGGGAGCTAAGAGATAAAGAATTTAATAAAATTCTATCATTAGCACCAGAAGTTCTATAAGAGGAGGTGTCTTACTTGAAGGTACATGTAAGAAAAAGTGATACAGTTGTAGTTATATCTGGTAAAGATAAAGGAAAAACTGGTGAAGTTTTAAAAGTATATCCAAAGACAGGAAAAGTTCTTGTTCAAGGAATTAACATAGTTAAAAAGCATCAAAAAGCTAATAAGAGCCAAGTTGAAAGTGCTATAATCGAAAGAGAAGCAGCTATCAACAGTTCTAAAGTTATGTTATATTGTAACAAATGTAAAAATGCTACAAGAATAGCTAACAAAATATTAGATGATGGTACTAAAGTTAGAGTATGTAAGAAATGTTCAGAAACATTCTAAATTCTGAAAGGAGGTAACTATAAATGACAAGACTTCAAGAAAAATATTCAAAAGAAGTAATTCCGGCGATGATTGAAAAGTTCGGATATAAGAACGTTATGGAAATTCCAAAGCTAGAAAAGATCGTGATCAACATGGGTGTTGGAGAAGCTAAGGAAAATCAAAAAGTTTTAGAATCAGCAGTTAGTGATTTAAGTTTAATAGCTGGTCAAAAGCCAATATTAACAAGAGCAAAAAAATCAGTTGCTAACTTTAAAATAAGAGAAAATATGGCTTTAGGATGTAAAGTTACATTAAGAAAAGCAAAGATGTATGAATTTGCTGATAAGTTAATGAGTATAGCATTACCTAGAGTAAGAGATTTCAGAGGAGTTTCAGCTAAAGCATTTGATGGTAGAGGAAACTATTCTTTAGGAATAAAAGAACAATTAATATTCCCAGAAATAGAATATGATAAGATTGATAAAGTTAGAGGGATGGATATAATCTTCGTTACAACAGCAAATACAGACGAAGAAGCAAGAGAATTACTTAGATTTCTTGGAATGCCATTCGCTCAATAATAAGGAGGGAAACATATTGGCACGTAAAGCTATTATTGAAAAGTGGAGTAAAGCTCCTAAATACAAAACTAGAGCTTATACAAGATGTAGAATATGTGGAAGACCACATGCTGTATTAAGAAAATACGGAGTATGTCGTATTTGTTTTAGAGAACTTGCTTATAAAGGCGAAATTCCTGGTTGCAGAAAAGCAAGCTGGTAATACATGATGTAATGAAAGGAGGCACAAAAAATGGTTATGACAGATCCAATAGCAGATCTACTTACACGTGTAAGAAATGCTAATGCTGTAAAACACGAAGTTGTAGAAGTACCTTCTTCAAATGTAAAGAAGGCAATTACAAATATATTATTACAAGAGGGTTATATTAAGAATATTGAAGAATATAACGACGGAGTAGTACCAATGTTAAGAATTAGTCTTAAATATGGTGCAAATAATGAAAGAGTTATAACTGGTATTAAGAGAATTTCTAAACCAGGATTAAGAGTATATTGTAAAAAAGATGAAGTACCAAAAGTTCTTAATGGATTAGGAGTTGCAGTAATTTCAACATCTAAAGGACTAATGGTTGATAGAGAAGCTAGAAAAGATGGTTTAGGTGGAGAAGTTCTTTGCTACGTTTGGTAGTATTTAAATTTTGAAAATAAACAAGAGATAGTTTCACATATAGAATTTAGAAATAATACAGGAGGTGTACTTATGTCAAGAGTTGGTAGATTACCAATAGCTGTTCCTGCTGGCATAACTGTAACTGTAACACCAGACAACGTTGTTACAGTTAAAGGTCCAAAAGGTGAATTAGTTAAAACTATGCATAAAGACATAAATATAGCAGTTGAAAACAATGAAGTAGTTGTTACTAGACCAAGTGATCAAAAAGCTCATAGAGCTCTTCATGGTTTAACAAGAGCGTTAATTAATAACATGGTAATCGGAGTTAATGAAGGTTACCAAAAGACTTTAGAATTAGTTGGTGTTGGTTATAGAGCTCAATTACAAGGCAAGAAACTTGTAATGAACCTTGGATATTCACATCCAGTTGAAATCGAACCTATTGATGGAATCACATTTGAAACTCCTGCTGCAACTAAAGTAATTGTTAAAGGTATCGACAAAGAAAAAGTTGGTGCTGCTGCAGCTGATATAAGAAAATGGAGATTACCAGAACCATATAAGGGTAAAGGTATCAAGTTCGAAAACGAAGTGATCAGACGTAAAGAAGGTAAGACTGGTAAGAAATAATAGGAAGGAGTGAGCTGTATGTTCAAAAAGGTAGACAAAAAAGCAAGCAGAACTAAGCGTCACCTTAGAGTTCGTAAGAAAGTTTTTGGTACTCCTGACAGACCAAGACTTTCAGTTTTCAGAAGTGAAAAGAATATATACGCACAAATTATAGATGACGTAAATGCTGTTACAATAGTAGCTGCTTCAAGTTTAGATAAAGAATTTTCAACTAATGGTGGAAATAAAGAAGGTGCTAAACTTGTAGGTGCAGCTGTAGCTAAGAAAGCTATAGAAAAAGGAATTACTGAAGTAGTATTCGACAGAGGTGGATATGTATACCACGGAAGAGTTCAAGAATTAGCAGAAGGCGCTAGAGAAGCAGGCTTAAAATTCTAATATACAAGGAGGGAAATACATGAGAATCGATCCTAGTACACTAGACCTTAAAGAAAAGGTTGTTGATATAAACAGAGTTACTAAGGTTGTTAAAGGTGGTAGAAACTTCAGATTCAGCGCTCTAGTTGTTGTTGGAGACGAAAACGGACACGTTGGCGTTGGAATGGGTAAATCTATCGAAATTCCTGAAGCAATCAAAAAAGGAATAGAAGATGCTAAGAAAAACTTAGTAGAAGTTGCGATGTTAGGAACTACTGTTCCTCATCAAATCAACGGAAAATTTGGAACAGGTAATGTTCTAATAATGCCAGCTAAACAAGGTACAGGAGTTATTGCTGGAGGTCCAGCAAGATCTGTATTAGAATTAGCAGGTTTAAAGGATGTAAGAGCTAAATCATTAGGTTCAAATAATCCTAAAAACATGGTTAAAGCTACAATAAACGGATTAGCAAGCTTAAGAACAGCTGAAGATATAGCTAAATTAAGAGGAAAATCTGTAGAAGAAATATTAGGTTAGGAGGTATTGCAATGGCTAAACTAAAAATTACTTTAGTAAAGAGTTTAATAGGTAGAAAAAAAGAACATATCGCTACTGCAAATGCTCTTGGACTTAGAAAGATTCGTGCTACAGTAGAACATGAGGGAACACCTCAAATTAAAGGTATGTTAAAGAAAATTGATTACCTGTTAAAGGTAGAAGAAATATAAGAAAATAAGGAGGTGTGCTTAAGATGAAACTTCATGAATTACAACCAGCAGCTGGAAGTAGGAAAGCTCCTAAAAGAGTTGGTAGAGGTACAGGTTCTGGTTTAGGAAGAAATGCTGGTAAAGGTGAAAAGGGTCAAAATGCAAGATCAGGCGGTGGAGTAAGACCGGGTTTTGAAGGAGGTCAAATGCCTTTATATAGAAGACTTCCAAAGAGAGGTTTTACAAATATATTTGCTAAAAAATACATTAGTATTAATGTTGATAGATTAAATATATTTGAAAATGGTACTGAGATAACTCCAGAAGTATTACTTGAAAGAAGAGTTGTAAGTAAGGTATTAGACGGAGTAAAAATACTTGGTAACGGAAATTTAGAAAAATCTTTAATAGTAAAAGGATGTAAGTTCTCAAAGTCTGCAATAGAAAAGATCGAAGCAGCTGGAGGAAAAGTTGAGGTGATTTAAAGTGCTTCAGACTTTACGTAACGCATTTAAGGTTTCTGAACTAAGGAAGAAATTTTTTTGGATAATCTTATTGGTTGCAGTTTTCAGGATGGGAAGTCATATTCCTGTTCCTGGAATCAATGCTGATTATCTAAAAAGCATATCCCAATCAGGCGGTTTACTAAGCTTTTATGATTTATTATCAGGAGGAGCTTTTAGTAGATTCAGTATATTTGCATTAGGTGTTATGCCTTATATTAATGCATCAATCATAATGCAATTATTAACTGTTGCCATTCCTCAATTAGAACAACTTTCTAAAGAGGGTGAAGATGGAAGAAAGAAAATTCAAAATGCTACTCGTTATGTATCACTTGGAATATCATTTATTCTAGCTTTTGGAATATATGCAACTATTTCTAATAGTGGAGCTACAGCAGGAATAAAGACTAGTGAAATGTTAGTTATAATATTCGCACTAGTTGTAGGATCAACTTTTTGTATGTGGTTAGGTGATCAATTAACTGTTAATGGAATTGGAAATGGAACTTCAATATTAATCTTTGTTAATATAGTTTCAAGAATTCCAATGACTATGGGTTCAATTGCTGCTTCTAAACAAGCAGGAAATGTGAGCATAATAGAAGTCGCATTATTTGCAGCATTCTTTGTTGCATTGTTAGCTATTGTACTTTATTTCTCATTAGCTGAAAGAAGAATACCTGTTCAATATGCTGGTAAAGCTGTTGGCGGAAGTAAAATGATGAGAAATCAAACAAGTCACATACCATTAAGTATTATAGGGTCAGCAGTTATTGCAATAATATTTGCAATGTCTGTTATGGATTTCCCTAGAACAATAGCTACTTTTGTTCCAAACAAAAGTTGGGCAATGTGGATTTTAACTAATAAAACATGTGTTTTTAATTCTGAAAGCTGGATGTATATAGTGTTATACGCTATACTTACATTATTCTTCACATGGTTCTATACACAAATAACGTTTAAGCCAGATGAAATGGCTGAAAACTTGCATAAATCTACAGGATTTATACCAGGTATAAGACCAGGAGAAGCTACAACAAGATATTTTGAAAGAATTCTTAATAGAGTTTCAGTAATAGGTGGAATATTGGCAGCTATTTTAGCTGTAACACCAACTATAGTTCAAAATTATACGGAATTTAAGAATATATCTTTCTCAGGAACGGCACTTTTAATCATTATAGGTGTAGCATTAGATTTCAACAGACAAGTTGAATCACAAATGACAATGCGTCACTATAAAGGATTTCTAAAATAGATTAAGTAAATGGAGATGAAGCCCGTGAAGATAGTATTACTAGGTCCTCCAGGAGCAGGAAAAGGAACACAGGCAAAATCAATTAGTAATAGATATTCAATACCACATATTTCTACTGGTGATATTTTTAGAAAAAATATTTCTGAAAATACTCCACTTGGTATGGAAGCAAGAAGCTATATGGATAAAGGTTTATTGGTTCCAGACGAAGTTACTATTAATATGGTTAAGGATAGATTACAACAAGATGATTGTTTATCAGGATATCTATTAGATGGTTTCCCAAGAACTGTAGCACAAGCTGAAGCTCTTAATGAGTTCCTTGAAAATAGAAACGAACAATTAGATACAGCATTATTAATTGATGTACCTAGTGAGTTTATATTAGAGAGAATGACAGGCAGAAGAGTTTGTACATCATGTGGAGGAAGTTTTCATATTAAATTTAACCCACCAAAAATTGATGGAAAATGTAACTTGTGTGGAAGTGATATTGTACAAAGAAAAGACGATACAGTTGAAACTGTAAAGGAAAGAATCGATGTATATGATAAACAAACACAACCACTAATTGAGTTTTACAAGAGTAAAAATTTACTTTCAATGGTAGATGGTACAAAAGTTATTAATCAAGTATTTGAAGAAATTTGCAAATTATTAGGAGAGCAATAAAACATGATTATTATCAAAAATAATGATGAAATTGCTTTAATGAGAAAAGCAGGTAGAATAGTAGCTGAAACATTATTACTATTGGAAGAAAATATAAAGCCTGGTATAACTACTGCAGAATTAGACAGGGTAGCAGAAGAATTTATAACTAAGCATGGAGCGAAACCTTCCTTTAAAGGATTATATGGTTTTCCTTCGTCACTATGTATTTCTGTGAATGAGCAAGTAGTTCATGGAATGCCAGGAAATTATAAAATAAAAGATGGTGACATAGTTAGTATTGACTGTGGAGCTTTCATTGATGGTTTCCATGGAGATGCAGCAAGAACCTTTCCAATTGGAGAAGTTACAAATGATGCTAAAAGATTAATAGATGTAACAAAAAAAAGTTTCTTTCAAGGTATAAAATATGCTAAAGAAGGAAATAGATTAGGTAATATATCACACGAAATACAAAACTACATTGAGGCAGCAAGTTTCTCAGTAGTAAGAGACTTCGTAGGTCATGGGATTGGAAGGAAACTTCATGAAGATCCCGAAGTGCCTAACTTTGGAAGAGAAGGCAAAGGAACTAAATTACTTAATGGAATGGTATTAGCCATAGAACCTATGGTTAATATGGGAAACTGTAAAGTTAAAACTTTAAGTAATGGATGGACAGTTGTAACGGCAGATGCTACTTTATCTGCACATTATGAAAATACAGTTGCAATTTTGCCAGATGGACCAGAGATATTAACACTTATTAAGTAGAAACAGAGTGTTGCTTAGTTATAAATTTGCATGATACCATTTAGTTAAGTGCTAATTTATTACTAAGGTAATCATCGAGGTGAAAATTTTGCAAAGCAATGACTTGATTGGGAAAATAGTACTTTCAAAAGCAGGAAGAGATATAGAACATTTATATGTTATTGTTAGGCAACTAGATGACGATTATGTTTTGTTATCTAATGGAAATACAAAAACAGTAAATAAGCCTAAGAAGAAAAAACTTAAGCATTTAAATATATTAGAAAAAGTAGATGAAGAACTTGAATCATCTATACAAGTATGCGATAAAAGTACTGATTTAAAAATTAAGAGATTTCTAAAACTTAGAAGCATTGTTAAGGAGGGTTGATTACCTTATGTCAAAAGATGATGTTATAGAAATGCAAGGTACAGTACTAGAATCTTTACCGAATGCCATGTTCCAAGTTGAACTTGAAAGCGGTCATAAAATTCTAGCACATATATCAGGAAAATTAAGAATGAACTTCATTAGAATTCTACCAGGCGATAAGGTTACAGTGGAGCTTTCTCCATATGACTTAACTAGAGGAAGAATTACATGGAGAGCAAAATAAGATAGAGATAATTAAATTATATCTATCATCAGAAATATGAGGAGGGTTAGCTATGAAAGTAAGACCATCAGTTAAGCCTATTTGCGAAAAGTGCAAAGTAATAAAAAGAAAAGGAAGAGTAATGGTTATCTGTGAAAATCCTAAGCACAAGCAAAAACAAGGTTAATGATCAATTTTACAATAAACTTACATTATAAGGTTAAATAATATTGACATTTTCTTAAAAGTCAAATATGATTATATAGTCGTTTAATTAATTGCAATAGATTTTTAGGAGCGGCTGCAATAGAGAAGTCTATTGGCCTAAAATTTTTATATAATTTTTAAATCAAACTTTTATGCATTTCAATTATCAGGAGGTGTAATTTTTAATGGCAAGAATATCAGGTGTTGACCTACCAAGAGAAAAAAGAGTTGAAATTGCTTTAACTTATATCTATGGGATAGGTTTATCAACTTCACAAAAAATCTTATCTACAACAGGAATTAGTCCTGATGCTAGAGTAAAAGATTTATCAGAAGACGAAGTAAATGAAATCAGAACTTATATAAATAAGAACTTAATGGTTGAAGGTGACTTAAGAAGAGATGTTGCTTTAAACATTAAGAGATTAGTTGAAATAGGATCATACAGAGGAATAAGACACAGAAGAGGTCTTCCAGTTAGAGGTCAAAAGACTAAAACTAACGCTAGAACTAGAAAAGGTCCTAAGAAAACAATGGCTAATAAAAAGAAATAGTAAGGAGGGAAAATAACTAATGGCTCAAAAAGTTAAGAAAACTAGAAGAAGAAAAGAAAGAAAAAATGTTGAGCATGGCGCAGCGCACATAAAGTCAACTTTCAATAATTCAATAGTTACTTTAACAGATGCAGTAGGTAATGCTTTATCATGGTCAAGTGCAGGTGCACTAGGCTTTAGAGGATCAAGAAAAAGCACTCCATTTGCAGCTCAAATGGCAGCTGAAACAGCAGCTAAATCAGCTATGGAACATGGATTAAAAAGTATAGAAGTTTATGTAAAAGGTCCAGGTTCAGGAAGAGAAGCAGCTATAAGATCTTTACAAGCAGCTGGGTTAGAAGTAACTTTAATAAAAGATGTTACTCCGATTCCACACAATGGTTGTAGACCACCAAAGAGAAGAAGAGTTTAATTTAACGTAATAGGAGGTGTAATTTAATGGCAAGATATACTGGAGCTACATGCAGATTATGTAGAAGAGAAGGTATGAAATTATTCCTTAAAGGGGATAGATGTTTTACAGATAAATGTGCTTTTGTTAGAAGAAGCTACGCACCAGGACAACATGGAGCAAGCAAGAAGAAAATGTCAAACTATGGCATTCAATTAAGAGAAAAACAAAAGGCAAGAAGAATATATGGAATTTTAGAAGGCCAATTCAGAACATATTATGAAAAGGCTGAACACATGAAGGGTATAACAGGTGAAAACCTACTTAAATTACTAGAAATGAGATTGGATAACGTAGTTTACAAACTAGGTTATGGTGCATCAAGAAATGAAGCTAGACAATTAGTTACTCATGGACATTTCTTAGTAAATGGTAAAAAGGTTGACATTTGTTCATATCATGTTTCAATTAATGATGTAATTACTGTATGCGAAAAAAGCAGATCAAGTGAAAAGTTTAAGACTTTCGTAGAAAATCCAAAAACTTTACCAAAATGGTTAGAAGCTAATGTTGATAACTATGAAGGAAAAGTTGTTGCAGAGCCATCAAGAGAAGATATAGATGTGCCTGTTAACGAAACACTTATTGTTGAGTTATATAGTAAATAATATATTGAATAAAGTTATATTTGTTAGGCAAATCTATCAAATGATATGCAAATATAGAATCAGTTGCCCTCAAAATAAGGTTGCCATTTATAATATAAGGAGGGTTCGTGGATGTTAGAAATCGAAAAGCCAATAATAGAATGTATCGAAGCTAGTGAAGACGGAACTTATGGAAAATACGTTGTTGAACCACTTGAAAGAGGATATGGTATTACATTAGGAAACGCCCTAAGAAGAATATTATTATCATCTCTTCCAGGAGTAGCAACTAGTTCTGTTAAGATCGATGGAGTTCTTCATGAGTTTTCTACTGTTCAAGGAGTTAAAGAAGATGTTACAGAATTAATTCTTAATATTAAATCTTTAGCTTTAAGAATGAATGGTGAAGGCCCTAAAGTTATCTATATTGATGCTAAAGGACCAGGAGAAGTTACTGGAGCAGATATAAAGACTGACGGAGATGTTGAAGTTGTTAATAAGGATTTACATATAGCAACTTTAGATGACAATGGAAGACTTTATATGGAGTTAACAGTTAATAGAGGAAGAGGATACGTTACTCAAAACAAAAATAAGAGTGATGAATTACCAATTTCATCAATAGCTATTGATTCAATTTATACACCAGTAAAAAAAGTTAATTTTACAGTTGACAATACGAGAGTAGGTCAAATTACTGATTATGATAAATTAACTTTAGAAATATGGACTAATGGTACTATAAAGATTGATGAAGCTATAAGTTTATCAGCTAAAATCCTTATAGAACATTTTAAATTATTCATGTCATTAACTAATAACACTAATGACGTTGAAATAATGATAGAAAAAGAAGAAGACAAAAAAGAAAAAGTACTAGAAATGACTGTAGAAGAACTTGATTTATCAGTTAGATCATATAACTGTTTAAAGAGAGCTGGAATTAACACAGTACAAGAACTTGCTACTAAATCAATGGATGATATGATGAAAGTCAGAAATCTAGGAAAGAAATCTTTAGAAGAAGTTGAGAGAAAACTTAAAGAGTTAGGTTTATGCTTAAAACTAAACGATGAGTAAGGAGGTAAATCCATGGCAGGTTATCGTAAGTTAGGTCTACCTACAGACCAAAGAAGAGCTATGCTAAGAAATCTTGTTACAAGTTTATTAAAACACGGCAAAATCGAAACAACTGTAACAAGAGCTAAGGAAACTAGATCTCTTGCAGAAAAAATGATTACTCTTGGAAAAAGAGGAGATCTTCATGCTAGAAGACAGGCATTAGCTTTTATACAAGAAGAATTAGTTGTTAAAAATTTATTTGATAACGTAGCTCCTAAATACGCTGAAAGAAATGGCGGATATACAAGAATGTATAAAAAAGGTCCTAGAAGAGGAGACGGAGCTGAAGTAGTAATACTTGAATTAGTATAACTAATAAGGGGATTAAGTTTAAACTTAGTCCCCATTTTAACATATAAAAATATAAACATAATATATTATAGAGCACTTTTTGTAAAATCATAGAAAAATTTCGGATTTTTTTATTGAACTTATAATATTTTATTATATAATTAACTTAGCTAATTTTATGTATATACACTGAGGTGTAATATTATGTAAAAATGATTATATTTAAAGTTTTGTATAATGTATTAGTAAGTATAATTTATGGAGGTTAAACAATGAATCAGGAAATGGTTAATTGCACTGATGTATCCTTCAAATATATCAGAAATGAAGAAGGTGCAAGAGAAGAAAAATATGCACTTAAAAATGTTAACCTTAAAGTTAAAAAAGGAGAATTTTTAGTAGTATTAGGTCATAACGGATCAGGAAAATCCACTATAGCTAAACATATGAATGCATTACTTACTCCAAGTAGTGGTACTGTAATTGTAGATAATTTAAGTACTAGTGATGAAAATAATCTATGGGAAATAAGATCTAGAGCAGGAATGGTTTTTCAAAATCCTGATAATCAATTAGTTGCAACAATTGTTGAAGAAGATGTAGCTTTTGGACCTGAAAATCTAGGAGTAGAATCAAAAGAAATAAGAAGAAGAGTGGATGAGAGCTTAGAAAAAGTTGGAATGAGTGAGTATAAAAGACATGCACCACATCTTTTATCAGGCGGTCAAAAACAAAGAATTGCAATAGCAGGAATATTAGCAATTCAGCCTAAATGTATAATTTTTGATGAGCCAACAGCTATGTTAGATCCATCTGGTAGAAAAGACGTTTTAAAAACTATAAAAGATATTAATAAGAATTATGGTATCACTATAGTTTTAATAACTCATTATATGGATGAAGCAGCTCAAGCAGACAGGATTGTAGTTATGGATGGTGGGGAAGTTAAAATGGAAGGAACACCTAAAGAAATTTTTCCACAAGTTGAAATGATGAAGAATATAGGATTGGATGTTCCACAAGTTACAGAGTTAACTTATGAACTTAGAAAAGAAGGAATAGACATTCCAAAAGAAATATTAAATGTAGATGAGATGGTGAATGCGATATGTCAATTAAAGTAGAAAATTTAACACATATATATATGCCTAAAACACCTTTTGAAAAAGTTGCTTTGGATAATGTTAACATAGAAATAAAAGATGGTGAATTTGTAGCATTAATTGGACATACAGGTTCTGGAAAATCTACTTTCATTCAACATTTAAATGGTTTATTAGAAGCTACAAGTGGAACTATAATTGTTGATGGACTTGATATAACAAAAAAACAAATAAATCTAACTGATGTAAGAAAAAAAGTTGGACTTGTATTTCAATATCCAGAATATCAAATATTTGAAGAAACTATAGCTAAAGATATAGCTTTTGGACCTAAAAATTTAGGATTAACTGAAGAAGAAATAAAAATTAGAGTAATTGAATCTATGAACATGGTAGGATTAGATTATGATACTTATAAAGATCAATCTCCATTTGATTTAAGTGGAGGACAAAAAAGAAGAGTAGCTATAGCTGGTGTTATTGCCATGAAGCCAACTACGTTAATATTAGATGAACCAACAGCTGGATTAGATCCTAAAGGAAGAGATGATATATTAGAACAAATTTCTAAACTTCATAAAGAATATAATATGACTATTATATTAGTTAGTCATAGTATGGAGGATGTAGCTAAGATAGCTCAAAGAATAGTTGTTATGAACCATGGTAAGGTTGAATTACAAGGTAAATCTTCAGAAGTATTTAAGGAAGTAGATAAATTAGAAAAGATAGGATTAGGAGTTCCTCAAGTTACATATTTAGTAAGAGAACTTAGAAAAAAAGGTTTTGAAATATCAGATGATATTTTTACAATAGAAGGAGCTAAAAAGGAATTACTAAGAATTTTGAAAGAAAAAAATTAAATATTTATAAATTAATATTACTCTTAAATTAAGAGGGGAGGAATTTTGCCAAAACACATATTAAGCAAGTGTTTGTTGGCAATAATTAAATTGTTATGTTAAAGGATATTACTATAGGACAATATATACCAGGGGAATCTTTTATTCATAAATTAGATCCAAGAACTAAAATAATGATATCAATGCTTTTTATTGTATGTTTATTTATAATAAATAAGTTTGTTGGATATACTTTTGTATTTTTATTTTTAGCATCAATAATATTAATTGCAAAAATTCCATTAAGATTCATTTTTAATGGATTAAAACCGGTATTTTTATTGATTGCATTAACAGCTGTTCTGAATGTTTTTATGATTAAAGGTACTCCGGAAACATTAATATTTAAAATGGGATTCTTATCTGTATATGTAGAGGGTCTTAGATTAGCAGGATTTATGGCATTAAGATTGATATTTTTAATAGTTGGAACATCAATTCTAACATTGACTACATCACCTATAGAACTAACTGATGGAATAGAAAAGTTAATAAGACCTATAGGAAAAGAAATGGCACATGAGCTTGCTATGATGATGACAATAGCATTGAGATTTATTCCAACACTTATGGATGAAACAGATAAAATAATGAAAGCACAAAAAGCTAGAGGTGCTGACTTTGAATCTGGAAATATAATAAATAAAGCTAAAAGCTTAGTTCCATTATTAGTTCCATTATTTATAAGTTCTTTTAGAAGAGCAGATGAATTAGCTATGGCTATGGAAGCTAGAGGATATAGAGGTGGAGCTGGAAGAACAAGAATGAAAGTATTAAAGTTTACTTCTAAGGATATAATAGCTTTTGTTGTATTTTCATTGCTTATATTATGGAGTATAGTTGTTAGGTTTATTTTATAATTTAAAGAGGAAACATATGAGAAATATAAAATTAATAATTGAATTTGATGGTACAAATTTTTGTGGCTGGCAAAGGCAAGTTAAAGATAGGACTGTACAAGGGTGCTTAGAAAATGCTATTTTGAAAATCACAGGAGAAAAGAGTTTAACTAATGGAAGCTCTAGAACTGATGGTGGAGTTCATGCCAAGGCTATGGTAGCTAATTTTTTTACTGATAGCAGTATACCAGGAGAAAAGTTTAGAGAAGCATTAAATACTAAATTACCAGATGATATTTCAATAATAAGATCTGAAGAAGTAGATATGGATTTTCATGCACGATATTCTTCTAAAGGAAAGATGTATTCTTATACTATTGTTAATCGATATGAAAAGTTATCTTTTGGAAAACAATATGTACATCATGTTAGAAAAGAATTGAATGTTGAAGATATGAAAAAAGCTTGTGAATGTTTCATAGGTAAACATGACTTTAAGGCTTTTATGTCGCCAGGCAGTTCAGCCAAAACAACAGTTAGAACTATAACTAATTTTTACATAGAAGAAAATAAAAATGTTATCAAAGTTTTTATAAGTGCTGATGGCTTTTTATATAATATGGTAAGAATAATAGTGGGTACATTAATTAATGTTGGAACAGGAAAAACAAAACTTGAAGATGTTGATAATATAATAAATGATGGAATCAGGAAGAATGCAGGAATGTGTGTACCACCTAATGGTTTAGTTTTAGAAAAAGTTTTTTATTAAATATTACAAAAAACATTGACACGCCCGTAAGCGTGTATTATAATAAGTTTGTTTGTTAAAAGATTTATGTATATAAGATCCACTAGCCCCGGGTCTTGACATAAAAGTGCATACTAAAAATAATAGTATGCCATAATGTAAGTTCAGGGAGGGAAAGAGATGAAATCATACATTGCGAAAGCACAAGAAGTTGAAAGAAAATGGTATGTTGTTGATGCTGCTGGTAAGCCACTAGGAAGAGTTGCTAGCCAAGTTGCTTCAATTTTAAGAGGAAAAAATAAACCAACATTTACACCAAATGTTGACTGCGGAGATTTCGTTATAGTAATCAATGCAGAAGAGGTGGTTTTAACTGGTAAGAAGTTAGATCAAAAAATGTTAAGAAAGCATAGTTTTTATCCAGGTGGATTAAAGGAAACTCCTTATAGAGAAGTATTAGCTAAGAAGCCTGAATTCGCTTTTGAAGAAGCAGTAAGAAGAATGCTTCCAAAGGGAGTACTAGGAAGACAAATGCTAAAGAAATTAAAAGTATACAGAGGTGCTGAACATGATCACGCAGCTCAAAAACCAGAAGTACTAGAATTAAAGTACTAATAAGATCTCGGGAGGAGGAAATAGAAAATGGCAAAAGTTCAATACATGGGTACTGGAAGAAGAAAGAAATCAGTTGCAAGAGTTAGACTTGTACCAGGAAATGGTAAAGTTGTTATAAATAAAAGAGAAATCGAAACATTCTTCGGTTTAGAAACTTTAAGAGTAATAGTTAACCAACCATTAGTTTTAACTGGAACTAAAGATAAGTTTGATGTTTTAGTAAATGTTCACGGTGGTGGATTTACAGGTCAAGCAGGAGCTATTAGACACGGTATAACTAGAGCATTAGTTAAATCTGATGAAACTCTAAGACCAGAATTAAAGAAGGCTGGATTCTTAACTAGAGATCCTAGAATGAAGGAAAGAAAGAAATACGGTCTTAAGAAAGCAAGAAGAGCTCCACAATTCTCAAAGAGATAGGAATTTATATCTTGCAAAAAGGGGGAGGAATTATTTCTCTTCCTTTTTTTTATCTTCATTAATAAATTATAAGTAAAATCTTACAATAAAATTTTATGGCAATAAAGTATATCATAGTATTTTATGATATACATAAAGATATCTTTGTTTGAAAATTCCAAAAAGATTCAATATTATATATAAATTTTAAATTTTATGCTAGTTTTAATAAAAAAATCAATTTTATATTAAAACTAGGTTAAAAATCACTCTAAAATATTAACATAATGTAAAAAATCATGTAAACTAAAAATGTTGATAAATAAAATAAGTGAAGGGGACAAATAATTTGGAATCTATAATAATGGTTATAATAAAATTAATGGGTGGCTTAGGCTTATTTATTTATGGTATGAAATTAATGGGCGACGGGTTAGAAAATGCAGCAGGAGATGGTCTTAAAAAGATTCTTGAAAAAGTAACAAGTAATCCAATGTCAGCTGTTCTTATTGGAGCAGTAGTTACTGCTGTAATTCAGAGTAGTAGTGCAACAACTGTTATGGTAGTTGGATTCGTTAATGCAGGACTTATGAACTTAGCTCAAGCAGCAGGAATTATAATGGGAGCTAACATAGGAACAACAATAACAGCTCAATTAGTATCATTCAAATTAGATGAAATAGCACCTATATTTGTATTTATTGGAGCCGCTATGGTTATGTTTGCAAGAGGGAAAAAGAGAAAAGATATTGGAAACATAGTTTTAGGATTTGGTATACTATTCACAGGAATGGGCATAATGAGTGCCTCTATGAAACCATTAACAAATACTCCTTTATTTTCAGATGCTATAGCATCTATTGGAGATAATTGGTTTATAGGAGTAATTGCGGGAACAGCAATAACAGCAATACTTCAAAGCTCATCAGCAACAACAGGAATATTAGTAGCATTAGCTGCTGCAAACGCTATAGATATAACAATAGCTTTACCTATTATATTTGGATGTAATATAGGAACATGTATAACAGCAATGATTGCAAGTGTTGGAACTAATAAGACAGCACATAAAGCTGCAATATTACATTTGATATTTAATATTGCAGGTACAATTATATTTCTACCGTTTTTAGGTGTACTTGGAAAATTTGTAACAACAACTAGTCCTGATGTAAGTAGACAAATTGCTAATGCACATACAGTTTTCAACTTAGTGAA
This sequence comes from uncultured Clostridium sp., assembly GCF_963527835.1. Classification (GTDB taxonomy): domain Bacteria; phylum Bacillota; class Clostridia; order Clostridiales; family Clostridiaceae; genus Clostridium. The sequence continues at coordinate 22,090 of NZ_CAURTC010000004.1, forward strand.
TACAGCAATACTATTACCACTTAATAAATACATAATAATGTTTATAAATAAAATAATACCAGGTGAAGATGAAATAGAGAAAAAAGGACCTAAATACATAGATAATAGACTTTTAGAAACTCCTGTTATTGCAGCAGGACAAGTTATAAAAGAAACTATAAGAATGGCTAATAAGGCTAGAAAAAATTTAGAATTATCTATGAAATCATTTATTGATAATGATGATACATTAGTTAAGCAAGTATATGAAAATGAAGAGATAATTAATATTTTGGAAGAAAGTATAACGGCATACTTAGTTAAACTTTCTAAGTGTGATTTATCAGACAAGGAAAAAGGTATAGTAGCATCTACTTTCCATGTAATTATAGATATAGAGAGAATAGGTGATCATGCTAGAAATATTGCAGAATTAGCTAATCAAAAAATACATAAAAAGCTTAAGTATAGTGAAGAAGCTATGGGAGAATTATACGATATATATAATACTACAGTTGAAGCATTAGAAATTGCAATTGATTCATATGCTTCAAGAGATTTCGAAAAAGCAAAAACTATTATTGAAGTTGAAAGAAAAATAGATACTTATCAAAAAACTTATAGAGATAAGCATATAAAGAGACTTTATGAAGAAAAATGTAATGCATATGCAGGAGCTATTTTCTTAGATTTAGTCAATAATTTTGAGCGTATAGGAGATCATTCGACTAATATTGCTGAAAGTGTAATAGAAAATTATAAATAATTTATAACACATCAAATAATAAACTTAAATATTATTTGATGTGTTTTTTTTATGCTATTTTTTAGAAGAATATTCATATATGTATAAATAGAGTGGAGTGAGTAATTGAATTTAAAAATACTAATTAGAAATTCTTAAAGTCAAATTAAAATACCAATTTACCTATTAAATATATCAATATGTTTAAAGCATATATTAAAATAAAAGCATTAACACAAAACTATTAGGGTATAAATTTTATATATTACTTGAATAAATAAAATTCATGTAACAAATAATACTTTGTATAAGAGTCTTTATTTAATGGGAGGTATCATCTATGAATATGAAAAGAGCGTTATCGATATTTTGTATAATATTCCTTATACTTGGAATACCAACAAGAGTATTGGCTGAAGAGAATAAATCAAAACATGTAATTGTAATAGATCCAGGTCATGGAGGTATAGATGGCGGAGCACAATCTAAAAATGGAACTGTTGAAAAAGATATAAACTTATCTATAAGTTTAAAATTAAAAAATCAATTAGAGGAGTTAGGATATAGTGTTTATTTAACAAGAGAAGATGATTCTGAATTAGATAAGAAGAAAGTAAATGATTTAAATGCTAGATGTAATATGAAAAAAGATAAAAATTGTGAAGTATTTATATCTATTCATCAAAATATGTTTCCACAACCTAATTGTTTTGGAGCACAAGTATGGTATTCAAATAATGAAAAGAGTAAAATTTTAGCTGAGAGCATACAAAATTCATTAAAAACCAATATAAATGACGGAAATAAAAGAGTTGCTAAAGCTGCAAAAGATCAATATAGAATATTAAGAGATGGTTACGATGGAGCATGTGTATTAGTAGAGTGTGGTTTTTTATCGAATAATAAAGAGGAACAAAATCTAAAAAGTGATGAGCATCAAGAAAAAATAGCTAAGAGCATTTTAGATGCAGTTAATTCTTATTTTGAAAACACTACTAAATAAGTTAAATATCTCAAAATGATAAAATAGTCGTTTTGAGATATTTTATTTAAAAATTAAATTTGTTAATTATTACAATGTTAGTTAACTTGTTTTTAAAGTTTACTTTCTACATCAGAAAAATTATAGGTTATTTTAGAATCGTTATTTAAAGTCATCCAAAAAGTTTTTCCTTTTGTTAAATATATAAAAGAATCTTTTTGAAATTCTTTAAATAAACCTCCAGAATATACATAGAGAGTATTTTCTTTTTGAGAGCTAGCATCTATTACAATATTTTTATATGTTATGGGAAGTTTCGTAGATGAATCAATATTTTGAACTCCATTATTAAAATGATGATATTCATTATTGTAATAAAGAAAGTTTGAGAAACTAAAGTTAATATCTACTATGGATATAGCATCAATGTAGTTATTATTAAATTCATTTTTTAATTTTTCATATTCTAAAAAAGTTATATTAGGAAAATCATTTTCATTAATGTAGGATATAATTTCCATAGATGAATCAGTGATAAAGTCATTGTTAAAAAATATAGCAGAGTAGTTAGGTTGGCTGGTTATTGGATCATAATTGATCATCAATATTTCAGCTTTTGATATTGAGGGCAATTGGCTTATATCTTTCTCTTTAAATTTTATTTTATATGATGAATTGATGTTAAAAGCATTATAAACATCATCTTCTACTATTTTTTCAACACGAAGACTATTTTTATAAGAAGTTTTATCAAAAGGATTATTATTTAATAATAAAATACAATTGTATAAAATAAGGACAATTAAAAATATAGTTAGAATATAAATAACATTTCTAATTATTTTATTTAAATTAATATTATTCATTTTATAACTCCTTAATAAAGTATTATGTTTAATTATAGTAATGTAAATTTAGAAATATGAGATTTTTATTCTTGTAAATAAATAAAAATAAAATTAAACTTATAATTAATAAAAGAGTTATAGGAGTTGTGATTATGAGAGAAGTTAATGTAAATTGCATTATAGACGCTGTAAAAGAATTGTCTATTAAAGCAAATTATTTTCTAGGGAAAGATATAAGACAAGCATTGGAAGATTCTAAAGATAAAGAAACTTGGAATTTAGCAGAAGATATTTTAGACAAGATAATTATAAATTCGCAAATAGCAGATAAAGAATATATGCCTATGTGTCAAGATACTGGAATGGCATGTGTTTTTGTAGAATTGGGTCAAGATGTTCATTTAATTGGAGGCAATTTAAGTGAAGCTATTAATGAAGGGGTAAGAAGAGGATATAAAGAAGGATTTTTAAGAAAATCAGTAGTAAATGATCCATTAAGAAGAATTAATACAAATGATAATACTCCAGCTGTAATTTATTATGATATAGTGCCTGGAGATAAAATAAAGATAACTGTTGCACCAAAAGGATTTGGATCTGAGAATATGAGTAAAATAGCTATGTTAAAACCATCAGATGGAGTAGAAGGTGTTAAAAAGTTTATATTAGAAGTTGTTAGACAAGCAGGACCTAATCCATGTCCTCCAATGGTAATTGGTGTTGGAATAGGTGGAACATTTGATAAATCAGCTTATTTAGCTAAGAAAGCATTATTAAGGCCTATAAATATAAGAAACAATGATGAATACTACAAGGAGTTAGAAATAGAACTATTAGAAGAAATAAATGAACTAGGAATAGGACCTCAAGGATTTGGTGGAAAAACTACGGCACTTGGATTAAATATAGAAACATACCCAACTCATATTGCAGGACTTCCAGTTGCAGTAAATATAAATTGTCATGCAACAAGGCATAAAGAAATAATAATATAAATATTGAAAATTAAAATATAGAAATATGTTAGATTTAATTTGGTAAGGAATTCAATTAGTTTTAGATATAAAAGTGTTTAATTTTAGAATTCTGCTCATGAGCTTTATCACAAATCTAGTATCCTTAGTAATTATAACGCCTTCATGCTCATGGATAGCAATTACTAACTTTCAGTTGTAAACACTTAATTTGAAGTTAAGAACTTAGTTTATACTATAATATTAACACTATTTCAAAACATAGAGTTATTTTTAAATATTATAATTAGATATTATATAATTGGGGGAGAAAAAATATGGAAATCAAATTACACACACCTCTTACATCAGAAAAAACTTTAAAATTAAAAGCAGGTGATACTATTTTATTAAGTGGAATAATTTATTCAGCTAGAGATGCTGCTCATAAAAGATTAATTGATTTATTAGATAGAAATGAAAAATTACCATTAAATATAGATGATGAAATAATATATTATGTTGGACCATCGCCAGCTAAACCAGGAAAGGTCATAGGGTCAGCAGGACCTACAACTAGTTATAGAATGGATTCATATGCACCAAGACTGTTAGACTTAGGATTAAAAGGTATGATAGGGAAAGGTGCAAGAAATAAAGAAGTTATAGAATCTATTAAAAAAAATGATGCTATATACTTTGGTGCAATTGGAGGAGCTGCTGCATTAATAGCTAAAAGTATAGTAAAGTCAGAAATAATTGCTTATGAAGATTTAGGTGCTGAAGCAATAAGAAAAATGGAAGTTAAAGATATGCCATTAGTTGTTATTGTTGATTCTGATGGAAATAATCTTTATGAAATTGGTCAGAAAGATTATTTAAGTACTTTAAAATAATGTTTTGCTTTAAGACAATGTTGATATAAGCAATAGGAAAAGGCATTGTAATTGAACTTTTAAAATTCTGTACGCTTTGCTTAGGTATATATTCAACAGATATTTTAAATATAGTATTTGTCAATCGCTAATGGATTATAGCGTGGAGTGGATATATTAATATATATTTAAAACATAGTTTAAGATAAAAAATAATAGACAGGATTAACTAAAAGTAAGCATCCTGTCTATTTTATATTATAAATTTTTAAAGCCTCTACCTTTAACTTCAGATATATCTACTATAGTAATAAAGGCTGCTGGATCTATGTAATGAATAGATGTTTTTAAATCAAGCATTTGTCTAGTTGTAACTATGCAGTAAAGCATTTTCTTTTTATTGTGAGTATATTCTCCTTCAGCAAATAAAGAGGTTATTCCTCTATGTAAATCACTTATAACGTAGTTTATAACTTCTTGCTCTTTTTCAGTTAAAATAAGAAGTAATTTTTTACTGCTAAATCCTTTTAACATTTTATCTAACACAATACTTTGAGTAAATAATGATATAAGTGTATAAAGTGCTTGAGGCAATCCAAATATTATTGCTCCAATTATAATGATAATACAGTTTAATGCAAAACCTAAACTACCAATATTGAAATTGGAGTATTTTTTTCTTATAAGCATAGTTATTACATCAGTTCCACCTGTAGAACCATGTCTTAGAAATACTAATCCATATCCTATTCCACATAAAACACCACCATAGATACAATAAAGAAGAATATCATTTACATAAATAATATTTGTAAATGGTCTTGTTAACATTAATGATAATGATAGAGAAATCATTCCTATTGTTGTGTATATAGTGAAATTTCTATCTAACTTTTTATAACTTAGTAATAAAAGTGGAATGTTTATAACAAAGACAACAATACCTGATGGTAATCCCATTGTATATTCTACTATAAGAGCAAGTCCTGTAGCCCCTCCACTTAATAGTTTAGCATGAGATAGGAACAAATTTATGCCTAAAGAGGCTATAAAACATCCTGAAAAAATAATTAAAGTATCAATGATTAGATTTTTATATTTGCTAATTTTACTCATCAAAATTACTCCTTTTAAATATATAAATTAAGTCCAATAAATATTAATACACTTTATTATAATAAAATCAAGTTATTTATATAAGATAACATATTTTTTACAATAATGCTTAGTAATAATTGAAAACATATATATTATGATAGATAATGTTTTTATAAATTGATTTGTTTTAAACTGATCTTTACGTTTTAATATAATGTAATATTAGGATTATACTAAAATATAAATATTTATTTAAAATATGGTTAGGAGAAAAAGATATGATAGAAATAAAATTGCCAGGAAGCAAAAAGCTTAAATTAACAATATTAATAATATTATTATCAATAACTTTATTAATATTAGGATTTGAAGGAATTAATAACAGGAAGAAAAGTGATTTTACTAATAAGGGAAGTATAGAAAATGCAGAATTTATTGATGGAGATAATGTAAATTTAAATAAAGAAAGTAAAGAAGATGAAAATAATAAAATAGAAAATGAAAAAGAATATAAATTATATAATGAAGCATATAATTTGTTTTTTTCAGGAGAATACGATAAATCTATTGAAAAATCAAATGAAGTAATAAGTGAATTTCCAAACAGTGCAAAAGGATACAATATAAGAGGAATAGCTAAATCTTATAATGAAAGTTTTGAAGCAGGTATGAAAGATATTAATAAAGCTTTAGAACTTGAACCTCAATATGGATATGCAGTTTTTAATAAAGCATTAACTTATGAATTATATGGAAAGTTAGATGAAGCATTATTGTGGTATAATAAAAATTTAGAGATAGAAAATTACATATGGACTTATTATGGTATAGCATCTGTATACGGAAGAAGAGGAGATGCCGAAAATACTATAAAATATTTAAGTAAAGCAATAGAAATAGATGAAGTTGTAAAAAAAGAAGCACAGAAAGAAGCAGATTTTAATCCAGTAAGAGAATCTAAAGAATTTCAAGACTTAATTAATAATTAGTAAACTCAGTTTATAATATATAAGCAGAGGTTTTAGTTTTATGTATAAATAATATTAATATTGGGAGTTGATAAATTATGTATAACGTATTGGTTGTAGATGATGAAAAGGAAATAAGAGATGCCATTGAAATATATTTAAGAGGAGAAAATTTAAAAGTTTTTAAAGCTGCAGATGGATTAGAAGCATTGGAAATTCTTAATAATGAAAAAATACATGTCATTGTATTAGATGTAATGATGCCTAAACTTGATGGAATAAGAACATGTTTAAAAATTAGAGAAACAGAAAATTTACCGATAATTATGTTGTCAGCAAAAGGTGAAGATTCAGATAAAATTCTTGGTTTAAATGTTGGAGCTGATGATTATATAATAAAACCATTTAATCATCTGGAATTAGTTGCTAGAGTAAAGTCTCAATTAAGAAGATATGATAAACCATTAAACATAGAAGATGAAGAACAGGTATTAACGGTGAAAGATTTAGTTATAGATGCAGTATCTAAGAGTATTACTGTACGAGGTGAAGAAATTAAAGTAACGGCTACAGAATATAAAATATTGCATCTATTGGCTTCAAATTTAGGCAAAGTATTTTCTATAAAAGAAATATATGAAAAAGTATGGGATGAACCATTTTATAAGAGTGAAAATACAGTTACTGTTCATATAAGAAGAATAAGAGAGAAAATAGAAATAAACACAAAAGAGCCTGAATATATTAAGGTGGTGTGGGGCATTGGATATAAGATTGAAAAAGAAATTTAAAACTCACTTAAAAAGCTATTTAAAGGGAATATATTTAATAGATATACTATTGATGATATTAATAACAGGAATGTTGTTTTCATCAGTTTTAGAATATAAAGATTTTATGAAGCAAAATAATAATGTAAGCTTCATTAAATCTATATTCAATGAAAAAGAATATGAAACAAAAAAGCTTCATGAAGATAGTAAAGGATTTTCTCAAATAATATATGAAACTACAGATGGATTATACGACTTACTAACTGGAAGTAATGAAATAAAAGAAAAAATAGGACAGTTAATGAAATATTTTAATAATGATGTAGAAGAATATACTAGTCATTTTAAATTAAAAGACAATATTTATTTTATAATTAGAAATAAACATACTAAAGAATTGTATACAAATGATCCTCTCTTAGATTCATCTATTAAATACATAAAGGAAAATCAAATAGATGATTTACTAAATAATAGATTTAAGAAACAGGGTGTAGTAAGTATAAAATTTGATAATGAAAAAGAGTATAATTACTTGGTTAGTAAGGGGTTAGTTAACTACTTAGATGATACGATTAAAAATTTTGAAGAAGTGTACTATACATCAACAGATACTTATAAACAAGAATTAATGAATATAAGAAAAGAAATAATAAGTTTATCTCTTTTATTATTAGTCTATGTATTTTTAATTGTTAAGACAGTATTTATAATAGTAAGAAGAGGAAACAAGGAAGAGAAAATAAAATCAGATATATTAAACAGTATAGTATTTGTTATTAAAAATGGATTTAAATATAAGGAAACAAGTAAAACATTATTACTATCCTTAGGAATAATAATAATAATATTAATTACTTATCTTTATTTTTTAGCAACTGGTGGATATGAAAATAATATGTTTGTTCGATTCTTTCAAACATATCCGTTTAAAGGAACTATTTTAATAATAACAGGGCTGATTTTAATGGTGATATTTACTGTTAAAAAAACATTGGATATTGCAATAATAAATGAAGGTCTTAAGAAGTTAAATGAGGGAAATTTAGATGAAGATATACCTGTTTTTGGTTCAATAACGATTAGAGAATTAATTAATAATATTAATTTAATAAAAGAAGGATATAAAAATTCTTTATATGAAAGAGTTAAGGATGAAAAATTGAAGACAGAACTTATATCAAATGTATCACATGATTTAAAAACTCCATTAACTTCAATAATAAACTATGTAAATATATTAAAAAATAAAGATATAACTGAGGATGAAAGAAAAGACTATTTAGCTATACTTGATTCAAAATCATTAAAATTAAAATCATTAATTGATGATTTGTTCGAAATGTCAAAAATAAATAGTGGAAAAATAATATTAAATAAAGATAAATTAGATATACTTTCACTGATACATCAAGGTATAGGAGAATATAGCTTCCTTTATGAATATAAGAATATAACTTTTAAGGTTATTAGCAATGAAGAGGATATATTTATGGAGTTGGACGGAAAATTAATTTCTAGAGCATTGGAAAATATAATAATTAATGCTTTAAAATATTCATTAGATAATACTAGAGTTTATATAGAAATAGAAAAGCATGATGAGCGTGTTGAAATTATAGTGAAGAACATAGCTAATTATGAAATGGACTTTGATGAAGAAGAGATATTTGAAAGATTTGCAAGAGCAGATAAATCTAGAAATTCAAGTGTGGAAGGTTCAGGATTAGGTCTTGCAATAACAAAAAGTATAGTTGAACTACATGGTGGTAAAACTAAAATAGAAAGAGAAGGTGATATGTTTAAAATATATATAATATTACCTTTGAATAATAAAAATTGTTAATAAATAAATTTTATTGATTAAGTGGTTAATTCATAGTAAATTAGAGATTAACCACTTTTTTTATAAATAAATATGATTTTTGGCATTTTACAATTATGATATTTGGAATTATACTATAAACATTGAAAAACGATATGTTGTATATTGAATTTGATTAATAAATAGATATACACTATATATAGTAGAGGAGCGGAAACATTGATGTTAAAGAAACTTTGTGATTTAGCAATAGAGGGAATTAAAGATAATGATGGTACGTATACGGAAGAAAAACTGTTGGAGGCATTAGAGCACATAATAAGAGATGGAATGGATATTAATGATATTAGGAAATCTTTAATTCAGGTTTCTTTAGACTTAACAAGTGATATGGAACCTAATTGGCAATATGCAGCATCAACAATATATATACATGAGATTTACGATAAAGTAAGAAAAAATAGAAATTTAGATGCTAATAAAAATTTATATGATAATTATTATGAATTTATTAAAGAATTAACACAGAGAAATCTTTATGGAGAGTATATTCTAGAAAATTATTCTAAAGAAGATGTATTAGAATTAGAAAAAGAAATTAAACCAGAAAGAGACTTTCTTTTTAACTATAGTGGAATAGATCTTGTAGCTAAAAGATATTTAGTTCAAGACTTTAATAGAAAGGTTATGGAACTTCCTCAACAAATGTTTATGGGAATTGCTATGCATCTTGCTATTCCAGAAGTTAAAGAAAAAAGAGTATATTGGGCAAAGAGATTTTACAATGTTTTAAGTGAGCTTAAAGCAACCATGGCAACTCCTACAATGTCAAATGCAAGAAAGCCTTTTTATCAATTAAGTTCTTGTTTTGTTGATACTGTTGATGATAGTTTAGAGGGAATATATAAGTCGTTAGATAACTTTGCTAAAGTATCAAAATTTGGTGGTGGAATGGGAATATATATAGGCAAAATCAGATCATTAGGTTCACCTATTAGAGGCTTTAAAGGAGCATCAGGGGGAGTAATTCCATGGGTGAAATTATTTAATGATACAGCAATTGCAGTAGATCAATTAGGTGTTAGAAATGGATCAGTTGCAATTTGGCTTGATGCTTGGCATAAAGATATACCTGAATTCCTACAAATTAGAACTAATAATGGTGATGATAGAAAAAAGGCGCATGATGTATTCCCAGGAGTTTGTTATCCAGATTTATTCTGGAAAATTGCTGAAGAAAATGTAGATAATGATTGGTATATGATGTGTCCACATGAGATAAAAAATGTAAAAGGATATTCTCTTGAAGACTTCTATGGTGAAGAATGGGAAGCTAAATATTTTGAATGTGTTGAAGATGATAGAATTGAAAAAAGAAGTATTAAAATTAAAGATTTAGTAAGATTAATAATTAAAAGTGCAGCAGAAACAGGAGCACCTTTCGCATTCTTTAGGGATAATGCAAATAAGATGAATCCTAATAAGCATAAAGGTATGATATATTCTTCAAATTTATGTACAGAAATTATGCAAAACATGAGTGCTATGAAAGTTAATGGAGATACTATTATTAAGGAAAATGATAAATATAGTGTAGTACAAAATATAGAAGCTGGAGATTTTGTTGTATGTAATCTTTCATCTCTAGTACTTGGAAATATAGATGTTCTTAATGATGAAGAATTAGAATGTGTTGTGGAAACACAAATAAGAGCTATGGATAATGTCATTGATCTAAATTATTATTCAGTTCCATTTGCTGAAATAACAAATAAAAGATATAGAGGAATTGGACTTGGAACTAGCGGATATCATCATATGTTAGCTAATAATAAAATACATTGGACAGAAGAAAAGCATAGAACATTTGTTGATAAAGTGTATGAAAAAATAAATTATTATTCAATAAAAGCTAGTATGAATTTATCTAAAGAAAAAGGAAAATACGAGCTTTTTGAAGGATCAGATTGGGATAATGGAGATTACTTTGAACTAAGAGATTATAATGATAAAAAATGGGTTGATTTAAAGCAAGAGGTTAAATCATTTGGAATGAGAAATGGTTACTTAATTGCCGTAGCACCAAATGGATCAACAGCTACTATTGCAGGAACTTCTGAAGGAATTGATCCTATAATGGCTAGATTTTATTTAGAAGAAAAGAAAGGAAGTATAATTCCTAAAACTGCACCAAACCTTTCTGAAGATAATTATTGGTATTATAATACAGCTTATAATTTAGAACAAGGCTGGTGTGTAGAAATGAATGGTGTTAGACAAAGGCATATTGACCAAGGCCAATCATTTAACTTGTATATAACAACTCAATATACAATGAGACAAATTATGAATTTATATATAAAAGCATGTAAGTGTGGAGTGAAATCTATATATTATGTAAGATCAAAATCATTAGAAGTAACAGAATGTGAAAGCTGTTCAGCATAAGTGAGAGTCAAAAAGTAAGTGTCTAAAAGTAAGTGTCCAAATTTTATATTTGGTTACACGAACTTTCACATAGCGCATTTTACATTTGATTACACGAACTTTTACACAGTGCATTTTATATTTGGCAACTCGAGCTTACTCAGGGAACGAAGTGAGTTTGAAAAATTGATAAAACTTAGGTTTGTAATTAAATATTAGTTGAGAATTAAGAGTGGAAAATTGATAGTAACGGAATAAATTCCTTAGTGGAATTTTAAAATATACATTTTTAGAAAGTCAAAAATATTTTCAACCAAAACTCTCAATTCTCATCTATTAACTATCAACTTTAAAACATGGTTTAATAATTTTATATTTAAGAAAACGGGAGAAATAATTATGGAAGTAAAAAAGAAACCACTATTTAATGAATTTGGAGATAGAGATCCAAGGTTAAAGAAAATTATAAATGGAAACACAACTAATTTAAATGACTTTAATAATATGAAATATACTTGGGCATCTGATTGGTATAGACAAGGAATGAATAATTTTTGGATACCAGAAGAAATAAATTTAGCACAAGATTTAAAAGATTATAAAAAACTTTTACCAGAGGAAAGAACAGCTTATGACAAGATATTATCATTTTTAATATTTTTAGATTCTATACAAACAGCTAATTTAAGTAATATAAATAGCTATATTACTGCAAGTGAAATAAATTTATGTTTAACTATTCAGAGCTTCCAAGAAGCCGTTCATTCTCAGAGTTATAGCTATATGCTTGACAGTATATGTTCACCAGAAGAGAGAAATAAAATACTGTATCAATGGAAAGATGATGAAATTTTACTAAAGAGAAACAAGTTTATAGGCGATTTATATAATGAGTTTATAAATAATCCTAATGAATATAACTTAATAAAAACGTTAATGGCTAATTATATATTAGAGGGTATTTACTTTTATTCGGGATTTATGTTCTTTTATAATTTAGAGAGAAATGGAAAGATGCCTGGTTCAGCTCAAGAAATTAGATACATAAATAGAGATGAAAACACTCATTTATGGTTATTTAGAAATATAATAAAAGAATTGCAAAGTGAAAATCCAGAAAGTTTTACAGCTGATTTAAAGAATGAACTTAAAGAAATGATGCGTACAGGTGTTGAAAATGAAATACTATGGGGACATTATGTAATAGGTGATAAAATTCAAGGTATAAATAAGAAGTTAATTGAAGACTATATAAAATATTTAGGAAATAAAAGATTAAGAGAAATAGGCTTAGACGTGGCATTTGAAGGCTTTGAAGAGAATCCTGCTGCTTGGGTTGACGTAGTTGCTAATTCGAATTCGGTTAAAACTGATTTTTTCGAAGCTAAATCGACAGCTTACGCAAAAGTTTCTACGTTAATTGATGATTTATAAGAATTTTTGAGAGTTTTTGAAATATTTTTTTATAAAGTTAGTAATAAGTTATTAAATATTTTAAAACTTATGTTATAATAACTAAAGTTAGAATTTTAAATCTAGAAGTTATCATGAAATAACATAATAGATTAACAATAAACAGATTAAGTTATAAAACAACAATTTTAAATATCGAGGAGGAGTTTTAGAGATGAGAAAAGGTATTGCTGCATCTAAGGGATATGCAATAGGAAAAGTGTTTTTAACTGAAAATGAAGAAATAATTATAACTGATGCGTCAGTTAGTGATATAGTGAGTGAAAAAGAAAAATTACAAAAAGCAGTAGATGATTCTAAATTGCAACTACAAGCTATTAAAGATAAAGCAGAAAAAGAAATGGGAGCAGAAAAAGCTGCCGTTTTTGAAGCGCACATTACATTATTAGATGACCCAGAATTTACTGGTGCAATGATGAGTGAAATAGAAACAAACAGCCTTAATGGATTAAAGGCTATAGAAAATGTTACAAATAGCTTTGTAACTATATTTGAATCTATGGATAATGATTACATGAGAGAAAGAGCTGCAGATATAAAAGACGTATCAAAAAGAATAATTTCTAATTTCGCAGGTAAAGGTGGAGATGCTTTTGCCATCAATGAAAACAATACCGTAATCGTTGCCCACGATTTAACACCATCTGATACTGCTCAATTAGACAGAAGCAAAGTAGTAGGATTTATTACTAATATAGGTGGAAGAACTTCACATGCAGCTATTATGGCTAGAACATTAGAAATACCAGCTGTACTTGGTTTAGGCGATATTACAAGTGGCGTTAAAAATGGAGATATGATTATAGTTGACGGATTAACTGGAGATGTAATTATTAACCCATCAGAAGACGTTTTAGCAGAATATAGAGCTAAGCAAGAAAAGTTCAAAGCAGAACAAGAAGAATTAAAGAAATTAATAGATGTAAAAACAACAACTAAATCTGGTAGAAGAATAGAAGTATGTGGAAACATAGGTAAGCCAGAAGACGTACTTAGTATTGTATCAAATGGTGGAGATGGTGTAGGATTATTCAGAACTGAATTCTTATACATGGATAGAGACAGTGCTCCAACAGAAGATGAACAATTTGAAAGTTATAAATTTGTTCTTGAAAAGATGGAAGGTAAGCAAGTTGTTATAAGAACTCTTGATATTGGTGGAGATAAAACTCTTCCATATTTACCATTACCAGAAGAAATGAATCCATTCTTAGGATATAGAGCAATAAGACTTTGTTTAGATAGAAAAGAAATCTTTAAGGTTCAATTAAGAGCATTATTAAGAGCTTCTACATATGGAAATTTATGCGTTATGTTCCCAATGATTTCAGGGTTAGAAGAATTCTTACAAGCTAAAGAAGTAGTTGAAGAATGTAAAGCTGAATTAAAAGCAGAAGGAAAAGAATACTCAGAAGTAATTCAATGGGGTATAATGGTTGAAATCCCTGCAGCAGCAGTTTATGCTGATGAATTAGCTAAACATGTTGATTTCTTCTCAATAGGAACAAACGATTTAATTCAATACACATTAGCCGCTGATAGAATGAGCGAAAAGGTTTCATACCTTTACAATCCAATGCATCCAGCTGTACTTAGATTAATAAAGATGACTATAGATGGTGCACATAAACATGGAAAATGGGTTGGAATGTGTGGAGAAATGGCTGGAGATGAAGCAGCTATTCCAACATTAGTTGAATACGGATTAGATGAGTTCTCAATGAGTGCTACATCAATATTAAATGCTAAGAAAATAATGTTAGAACAAGAATAATATTTTAACATATGATATATACGAAAAGGTGGAATTTTACTCCACCTTTTTTGTTATACAGAAAATTATAGGAATTTTTAAATTAATAATATAGTTTATTTAGTGATAAAATAATTAATAGTAAAATTTATAAGTGGAGGTTTTATATATGAATAAGGTTTTAGAAATGTTTATATCGTTTTTTAAAATTGGAGCTTTTACATTTGGTGGGGGATATGCAATGATCCCCTTAATCGAAGAGGAGGTTGTTAATAAAAAGAAATGGCTTACTAAAGATGAGTTTATGGATTTTTTAATAGTATCTCAAAGTTTACCAGGAGCTTTAGCAATTAATTGCTCTGCATTTATTGGTCAGAAAATAGGTGGGATATTTGGAGAGTTAGTAGCTATATTAGCAGTAACGTTACCGTCGTTTTTAATAATAATTTTAATTGCCGCCTTCTTTATGCAATTTAGAGATAACTATTTTGTAAATTTAGCATTTAAGGGAATAAATGCAGCTGTGCCTATGTTAATTCTGTTTGGTGTAATCAGTTTATCAAAGGGTGTACAAAAAAATGTAAGAACATTAATTATGATAGTAGTTGCACTTATAGCATTAATGGTATTTAATATTCATCCTGTAATTGTTATTTTAGTATCAGCAATATATGGAATGATATTTTTAAGAGAGAAGGTATAAAGGATGATATTATTAAAATTATTTATAGCCTTTTTTAAGATTGGAGCATTCAGTTTTGGTGGAGGATATGCAATGATTCCTTTCATCCAAAAGGAGATAATAACTAACAATTCATGGCTTACAGTAAGTGAATTTATGGATATTATAGGTATATCTCAAATGACACCAGGACCAGTTTCTATTAACTCAGCAACCTTTGTTGGATTTAAAGTATCTGGGGTTTTAGGGAGTTTAGCTGCAACTATAGGTATAATAACAACATCATTTATATTAGTCACTATATGTTCAAAAACATTAGAAAAGTTTAAAGATTCTAATTTAGTAAAAAGTGCATTACTTGGTATGAGACCAATATTAATAGCGCTTATACTCCAAGCATTTCTAGATTTAGCTAAAGAATCTTATGTAGATATAAAATCAATAATTGTTACGTTGATAATTGGTGGATTATTGTTATCTCATAAGGTACATCCAATAATATGTGTGCTTATATCAGCTCTGTTAGGAATTGTGTTTTGGAGTTTTTAATTCTTTAGAAGATTATAATAAAGTTAAATATTAGAAGTTAAAAGTATCTGTTCTATAGTTCAATTGATGATTTTTTTGTTAATGAATACTATATTATTGTTATGTTATACTTAAGATAACAATAATCCATAAATTTGTAAATGTATGCAATAAAGGGGAATAGTATGAAGAAAAAAAATAAAAAGTTTTATGATAAATCTATAAAATATTATCAGAACGGAGACTTATCTAAGTCATTAAAAGCATGTGAAGAAAGCTTATCGTATAGTTTAAAGAATCCTTCTATATTAAATTTAAAAGGACTTATATTATATCAACAAGGTAAATTAGATGAGGCTATTACAGTATGGAAAATTAATAAGGATTTTAATAATGATGGAATAGCTCAAAATTATATACACAGTGCAAAGGAAGATGAAGTTAGAGTAGAATTATATGAGCTAGGAGAAAAGAAGTTAAAAGAATTAAAGATAGATGAAGCAATAAAGATATTTGAAAAGTGCAAAGAAAGTGATTTTAACTGCATGAAGGTGGATACAGCTTTAGCATTATGTTATCAAAAAAAAGGTGAGGTAAACAAATGCATAGATTATATGAAGAAAGTTTTAGTTATAGATAAAAACTATAAAGTAGCTAATCAAATAAAAAGTCAACTGATAGAGTTGAAGGCTTATAAAAAGGAATCTAATAACTTTGTTAAATCAATGTTGGCTTTGGTTGGAGTAATATTTATATGTGGAACTGTCTATGTATTTAAAGATAATTTTAAGGGTATTAATAAGAATAATAATGTGTCAATGGAGTCACCAAATAAAGTGGAAGACGATGCGAGTAATTCAGAAAATGTAGTTATTGAAGAGAAAAAAGAAAGTGAGCCTGAAACACCAGACACAATCATTGATGAACAAAATAAAAAAGCTCTGTTAGATGTAAATAAATTAAATGAACATTTTGAAAATGGAGATGTTGATAACATTTATTATGATTTACAAAATGTGAATGAGCAGGATGTTTCAGATGAGTATAAAGGATTATACAGGAGATGTGTGAATCTATTAAAGACTTCAGGAATAGAAGTATTCTATGGAAAAGGTATGGAAGAGTTTAATATAGAAAATTATGAAAAAGCTAATGTAGAATTTAGTAAAGCATATGATTATTGTGATAGTAGTTATCTAAAAGAACATATTATGTTTTATAAAGCTGTAACATTAGAACAATTAAATAATTCTGATGAAGCAATAAAATTATATGAATTATATTATGAAGAATATCCTAAGGGTTCATATGCTGATAATGCATTATATAATCTTTCATTAATACTTAATAATACAGATAGAGAAAAAAGTATTTATTATGCTAATAAATTAAGAGATGATTTTTCAGGATCCATTTATTTTAATGATACAATTAATCAAATATTAAATAGTTAATTTAGGCTATAAGAAAAAATAAATTTAACATAGGATGTGATAACAATGATATCAATAATTAAAGATATTAAAGTATATTCTCCAGAATACATAGGCATAAAAGACATTGTAATAGCAGGAGGAAAGATAGAAGGAATCTATGAAAATTTAGATATATCAAATACTTTTATTGAGGTTAATGTGATAGATGGTAAAAATAAAATTATTTTTCCAGGATTTATAGATAGTCATGTACATCTTATTGGTGGCGGTGGTGAGGGTGGCTATAAAACGCGTACGCCAGAACTCCAGTTATCTAATTTAACATCTGTAGGAATAACAACAGTAGTTGGTTGTATAGGAACAGATAGTGAATGTAGAAATATAAAGTCTTTAATTGCTAAAGTAAAATCTTTAAAAGAAGAGGGGCTTTCATCATATTGTTATACAGGATCTTATGCTGTACCAGTAAAAACATTAACTGGACTTATTGAAAGGGATATAATGTTAATTCAAGAAATAATAGGTGTTGGAGAAATAGCATTATCAGATAATAGAAGTTCAGAACCAACTTATGAAGATCTTGCTAAATTAGTAGCTCAATCTAGAATTGGTGGGATATTATCTAGTAAAGCTGGAGTAGTAAATGTACATATAGGTGAAGGAAAAAGAAAATTAGATTATTTATTTAAATTAATTAACGAGTCTGACATACCATCATCTCAATTATTACCTACTCATATTAATAGAAATACTAATTTATTTATGGAAGGCTTAAAATATGTAAAAGAAGGCGGTCTTATAGATTTAACTACGAGTAGTGATGTTAACTTTTTAGAAGAAGGTGAACTTACAGCTTCAGAAGGTTTAAAAAAATATATTGAAGCTGGATTACCAATAGAGAATATAACATTTTCTTCTGATGGTAATGGAAGCATGCCTAAGTTTGACGAAAATAAAAAGATAGTTGGACTTGGAATTTGTTCTGTGGAATCATTGTATTTACAAGTTAAAGAAGGTATAAAGAAATATGGAATTCCAATTGAAGTTGCTATAAAAGTTATAACTTCTAATGTAGCGGATACATTAAAACTATATAATAAAGGAAGAATAGAAAAGGGAAAAGATGCTGATTTAGTAATAGTTGATGAGAACTCTTTAGATATAGATATAGTAATTGCAAATGGAATAAAGATGGTTCAAGATGGAGAGTGCATAGTAAGAGGTACATTTGAATAAAATGTTATTATGAGTTTTAGAAATACCATTTAAGGTATAGATAAAAGAAAATCTAAAAATAATGACCGATCTAATCAAGTTAGATTGGTCATTATTTTTATTAGGATTTAATTTTAAAAAACGTATGATGTCCTATTGTTTTAATATCTTGTTTTTGTGTTTGATGCATCCATGCGCAAGTTGCTGTACTAGGATTATAAAAGAATAAAGCTTCATTTGTAGGGTCATATCCTCTTATAGCATCGTAAACTGCATTATAACATGCTTGATTTGGAGTAGCTTTAATATCTCCATTTTTAACACATGAAAATGCATTTTTCTGAAAGATTACTTCTGTTATTGAATTTGGAAAGCTGGGATTTATAACACGATTTAAAACAACTGATGCTACAGCTACTTTTCCGTCATAAGGTTCACCGATACTTTCTGCATAAACTAATTTAGCCATTAATTCAATATCATTTTCCGTTATATAGAGCTTTTGAGTATCATAACTAAAAACCTCTAATGTAGACTCGTCAATATTTTCATTTGTAGTATTTTCATTTAGCTCTGCATTGCATTGAGTTGCAAGGTTTATATTATTTAAATAAGTTTCATTATTTTCCTTTTTAGAAATAAGATTAGTATGAAAGTTGTCACCTAATACTTGGGCATAAGCAACACTGTTATTAATAACGGAAAGATATAGCACTAAACTAATTATGAAAAGGCTATATATTTTTTTCATTAAAAATCCTCCTCTGGTATATTTCAAACCAATAATATTATTGCCCAAAAAGAGTCTTATATACATAAATTAATATTTATATGATAATATGGTTTTTTGTAAATTATCAAAACAACTTAAAAAGTAGTCATATTTATCAAAAGTATCAGTATATAATTCATCAATATTATCTAAAATTAATTTAGATTTATCGTGTAATTTCATTTCATTTTTAATGCTTTTTTCTAGAGAATTAATATAAGAATTATAAGATGAAATAATTTCTTCTAAAGTTTCATAGCATTCTTTACCATCAACAGGAATAGAAATTGATATAGAAGCCTCTTTTACTTTATTAAAATCTGAACGTTTTTCATTAACATCACAAATTAATATAGATAAATCTCTATTATCTTCTCTTATTTTTCCTAGAGCAGGTTTAACATCATTTTTTAGCTCAGAAAACTTATTTAGTAAGTCATTAATTTGTATAAAAAAATCTCGTTTTTGCTCGCTTATAATATCACTTTCTCTAATTGATTTATAAGATTCATTTAAAAATTTATTTAAGCTTATAAAAAATGTTTTTAAGTTTTTGGGAGTAGAAATTTTAATTCCAGATTCAGATAATTTATCAGTTTCTTTAATAAAAGCTTCTTCGTTTTTTACTAGGTCTTGATATAATAATTGAAAGTTTTCATTATTTTTATTATTTATTATAGAAATAATAGAGTTATATAAATTAATATTTAGTTTTAAGTAATTTGAAAGATTGCTTTTTAATTCATTAGAATTAGATTTTTTTAAAGTTAAATTAGTTAGGGTGTTATCTAATGCATTTAGTAGATTTAAATTTTCATCTAAAATTTGTTTTGTATTTTCAAAATCAAGATCAGCATCATTTTCATCGAATTTTAATGATGAATTTATAGTTACTATTGTCTTAGAAATTTTATTTATTTTATTTAGTTCAGTATTTTTTAAAAATAACGTTAATAATATAAGTATTAATATAAATAAACCACATAATAAACTTATGATTTTTAATGATTTTTTATTTATTGAAAAGTTTATCATAATCAGAGTCCCCCTTATTAAGTAATAATATATTTTTAGTTACTTAATATTACTTATATTATGTTAATTAGAAAATTATTATAAAAATAATGAATTTTTAATAAAATAGTAATTCTCTCTATATATAATAATTAAGGTTTTGATGTATAATTTTATATATATACAAAAGGTGGAGGTGATAGTGTTGCAAGATTTTATATCACTAATAATAAAAAGTTTAAGTAATATATCTTTATGGTCAATACTAGATATATTGGTAGTTTCCTATATATTTTATAAAGGGTATATGCTTATTAAAGAAACAAGAGCAGAACAATTATTAAAGGGTATAGCATTAATCATAGTGTTAATACCAATAAGTTATTTATTAAAATTAGATATGTTGTATTTTATCTTAAATAAGACACTTACAATTGGGGTATTATCTGTAATTATAATTTTTCAACCAGAGATTAGAAGAGGACTAGAGCATATAGGTAGATCAGCTTTTGAAGATGTACATTATGCTAATGACAAAGAAAGTATAAATATAGCTATAAATGAAATAGTTAATGCTGTACAGAATTTATCAGAAACTAAAACAGGATCATTAATAGTAATGGAACAAAAAACAGGTCTTGCAGAGATAGTTTCATCAGGAACAATATTAGATGCAAATGTAAGTTCAAATCTTTTAGAAAATATTTTTGTAGTGAATACACCACTACATGATGGAGCAACAATAATTAGAAATAATAAAATATTAGCCTCAGGATGTGTTCTTCCTTTGACTAATAATAATAATATTAATAAAAAGTTAGGTACTAGACATAGAGCAGGATTAGGACTTTCAGAAGTTTCCGATGCTTTAATAATCATTGTATCTGAAGAAACTGGAGTGGTTTCATTAGCTATAAATGGTAAATTAAGTAGAGGATACGATAAAGAAAGATTGAGAAATATATTATCAAATATAATTGAAAATAGAAATAAAAATAAAAAAAATGTAAAGGATGCTAAAGAGAGGGTGAGATCATGGGTAAAGGGAATAAAAATAAATCATTAGTAGCGAAGCTTATTTGTTTACTTTTATCTTTTGGTCTATGGCTGTATATATCAAATGTAGAAAACCCGGTAAGAACCTATGAATTAAAGGGAGTACCAGTAGAACTTATAAATAGAGAAAGTATTTCAACGTCTAATTTAGCTATAGTAGGGGATGAAAGTTTTACAGTTGATTTAACTTTAGAGGGAGCTACAAGTGAAATAACAAAAGCAAAAAAAGATTCTTTTAAATTAACAGCGGATATGAGTTCATATGCGTTAAAAAATGGAGAAAATATAATCCCTATTCAAATAGTAAGTTATCCTCAAAATATAAATATAAAAAACAATGGATTTTTAGGGATAAAGATAAAGCTAGAAACATTAATAACAAAAGACGTTGCATTAAAATCTCAAGTTAATATAACTTATAAAGAAAATATCTATAAAAAAGATTTAACTGTATCTCCACAAAAGGCAACTATATCTGGTCCAGAAAGCCAAGTGAATAAAGTTGATAGAGGCATTCTTGTAGGAAATATAGAAAATATAGAAAAAGATATTAATAAAAAATTCCCTATTAAATTTGTAACTAAAGATAATAAAGAAGTTAAAGGAATTACTTCTAATGCTGATGAAGCTGAGTTAAATATAAAAGTTAATAATGGGAAAACAGTACCTATAAATATAAAAACTACAGGAAATTCAAATGAGGGTATATCTATAGAAAGTATGGTTGCAGAACCTAAATCAGTTCATATTATAGGTGAGGATAGAATATTAAATAGTATAAATTCTATAGATACACAAGAAATTGATATAAGTAACATTACTGCTGATGCTGAAGTAAATACAAATTTAAACTTACCAGATGGGGTTACTATGCAAGAGAATAGCCAAAATGTTAAAGTGAAATTTTCAGTTAAAAAAGCACAAGAGGTAACAAAGAATATTTCATGTGCAGTTGAATACACTAACTTAAATCCTAATTTAATTATTGATTCTTCAAAATCCACGGCTAATGTAAGTATCTCAGGATTGGAATCAGTTATAAATGGTATAACGGAGACAGAACTTAAGGCTACGGTAGATTTATCAAATATAAGCGAAGAAGGTACGTACACTTATAAACCTTCTGTTATCAGTATTAACAATAGGACAGATTTTAATATATTATCAGTAGATGAGGTTCAGATAGTTTTAAAAAATAAATAATGAAAATAGCCACAACTTATTTAATTGTGGCTATTTTTTATGTTATAATCGGTTAAACTTGTAATTGAAATGTGTTTTAATAAATGGTTTATATATGCATAAGTAAAGTGGACTGAGTGATTAGAAGGTCACTTTGTATATTGCGTATATCAACATTTAACAAAACATAAATTATTAAAAGCAAAATAGGAGAATACATATGAGTATAAGAATAAATAATTTAACTTTAAGTATAGATGATAATAAAGAAGTATTAGTAAAAAAAATATGTAAAAAACTAAAAATATCTGATAAAGATATAAAAAAATTAACAATAATAAAAGAAAGTTTAGATGCAAGAAAGAAAAATGAAATAAAGTTTAATTATTGTGTGGATATAAAGTGCGATAATGAAAAAAAAATAGTATCTAAAATAAAAGATAATGATGTAAGACTTCAAGAAGATGACAAAGGCCTACAGATTGAAAAAGGTGATGCTAAGCTAAATCATAGACCTGTTATAGTAGGCTTTGGACCAGCTGGAATGTTTGCAGCATTAACTTTAGCTAAGAATGGATATAAGCCAATTGTATTTGAACGAGGAGAAGATGTTGATAGCAGAACAAATGCTGTTAAAAGTTTTTGGGAAAATGGAAAGTTAAATATTGAATCAAATGTTCAATTTGGTGAAGGGGGAGCAGGGGCATTTTCTGATGGAAAATTAACAACGAGAATAAAGGATCCTAAATGTGCTTATATATTAGATGAGCTTGTAAAGGCTGGAGCACCAGAAGAAATTAAATATTTAGGAAAGCCACATGTTGGAACAGATATTTTAAAGGGCGTTGTAAAAAACATAAGAGAACAAATCAAGGAACTTGGTGGAGAAATTCATTTTAATTCTAAATTAGAAGATATAAGATATGCAAATAATAAATTAAAAAGTATAACTATCAATGGAAAGGAACTAGATTGTGAAGCTTTAGTTTTAGCCATTGGACATAGTCCAAGAGATACATATGAAATGCTATATGAAAGAGGAGTTTCCATGGAAGCTAAGCCTTTTGCAATAGGAGTTAGAATAGAACATCCTCAAGAGTTAATAAATATTAGTCAATATGGAGAATATCATAATCATCCAAGGTTAGGTTCAGCAGAATATAGATTAACTTATCAAAGTGACAACTTAAAAAGAGGGGTATATTCTTTCTGTATGTGCCCAGGAGGAACTGTTGTAGCTTCAGCTTCAGAGGAAGGAAGACTTGTATCTAATGGAATGAGCTATCATGCTAGAAACTTAGCTAATGCCAATTCAGCATTAGTTGTAACAGTTTCTACAGATGATTTTGAGGGCGATTCACCTTTAAGAGGAATGGAATTTCAAAGACATTATGAAAGTTTAGCATTTAAATTAGGTGGAGGAAATTATAAAGCACCAATACAGTTGCTAGGAGATTTTATGAATGATAGACCTAGTACAAAGCTTGGAAGTGTTATTCCAAGTTATTCACCTGGATATGAATTTAAAGAATTAAAAGAATGTTTACCTAGTTATGTTGTAGAAGGAATAAAAGAAGGTATACAAAATTTTTCAAAAAAAATAGAAGGATACGGAATGGAAGATGCAGTTTTAACAGGAATAGAAACTAGAACATCAGCTCCAGTTAGAATTCACAGAAGCAAAACACTTGAAAGCATAACGGTGCAAGGCCTTTATCCAGCGGGAGAAGGAGCAGGATTTGCAGGAGGAATAGCTTCATCAGCAGTTGATGGAGTTAAGGTAGCACAGATGATAATAAATCAATTTACTTGTTAAATTTTCTAATTTAATTAAATAGTCTTAATATTCTAAAAAAGGGCAATATTAAGTTATTTTTTGTTACAATAAAGGTAATAAGTAAAAAATGTATTTTAATTAAAAACTAAGAAGAAAAATTAAAGTTAAATATAGACAGAATAATTATTATTAGAATAAGAGGTGCATGTATAATGAGTAAAAACTTTGATGATTTATTATCTAAATTAAAAGCAACTAAAAAGAAAAAGTTATCAGTAGCAGTAGCACAAGATGAACCAGTTTTAGAAGCAGTAATGGCGGCTAAGGAAAAAGGAATAGCAGATGCAATATTAGTTGGGGATCAAGAAAAAATAAGAGCAATAGCAGAAAAAATAAAAATGGATTTAACTCAATTTGAAATAATTCATGAACCAGATATTAAAAAAGCAGCATTATTTGCTGTTCAATTAGTATCAAGCGGAAGAGCAGACATGGTTATGAAAGGTTTAGTAGATACAGCAACATTCTTAAGAAGTGTTCTTAACAAAGAAATAGGTCTTAGAACAGGTAAAGTTATGTCTCACGTATCAGTTTTTGAAATTGAAGATATAGACAGATTAATATTCTTAACAGATGCTGCATTTAATACTTACCCTGATTTAAAAGCTAAAATTCAAATTGTAAATAATTCTGTAACAGTAGCTCATGCTTGTGGAATAGAAGTTCCAAAAGTAGCTCCAGTATGTGCAGTTGAAGTTGTTAATCCAGATATGCCTGCAACAATAGATGCATCATTATTAACTACTATGAATAACAGAGGACAAATAAAAGGTTGCATAATAGATGGACCTCTAGCATTAGATAATGCTTTATCAGAAGAAGCAGCTCATCATAAAGGTATTACAGGACCAGTAGCAGGAAAAGCAGATATCATATTATTACCTAATATAGAAACAGGTAATGTAATGTATAAATGTTTAACTTACACATCAAAGAGTAAGAGTGGTGGTCTACTAGTTGGAACATCAGCACCAGTTATCTTAACTTCAAGAGCTGATAAATTTGAAACAAAAGTAAATTCTATAGCTTTAGCAGCATTAGTTGCTGAAAACGCTAAATAAGATTATTTTGGGGGTATTATTTAATGTCATATAAATTATTAATTATTAATCCAGGATCAACTTCTACAAAAATAGGAGTTTACGAAAACGAAAAAGAATTATTTGAAGAAACATTAAGACATACTAATGAAGAAATAAAGAGATATGAAACTATATATGATCAATTTCAATTTAGAAAAGATGTAATATTAAATATTCTTAAGGAAAAAGAGTTCGATATAACTACTTTAAGTGCAATAGTTGGAAGAGGCGGAATGCTTAAACCAGTAGAAGGCGGAACTTATTCTGTTAATGACGCAATGATAGAAGATTTAAAAGTAGGAGTACAAGGTCCTCATGCTTCAAATCTTGGAGGAATAATAGCAAAATCAATTGGTGATGAATTAAATATACCATCATTTATAGTAGATCCAGTAGTTACTGACGAATTAGATGACGTAGCAAGATTATCAGGAGTTCCAGAACTTCCAAGAAAGAGTAAATTCCATGCTTTAAATCAAAAAGCAGTAGCTAAGAGATATGGTAAAGATAGCGGAAAAGGATACGAAAACTTAAACTTGATAGTTGTCCATATGGGTGGTGGAGTTTCTGTTGGAGCTCACAAACAAGGAAAAGTAGTTGACGTAAACAATGCTTTAGATGGTGACGGTCCATTTTCACCAGAAAGAGCTGGAGCAGTACCAGTAGGTGATTTAATTAAAATGTGCTTTAGCGGACAATATACTGAATCAGAAGTATACACTAAGATAGTTGGAAAAGGTGGATTTGTTGGATACTTAAACACTAATGATGTTAAGGGTGTTATAGACAACATGGAAGCTGGAGATAAAGAATGTGAAAAGATATATAAAGCATTCCTTTATCAAATAACAAAAACTATTGGAGAAATGGCAGCTGCATTAAATGGACAAGTTGATCAAATATTATTAACAGGTGGAATTGCATATTCACCAACACTTGTTCCAGATTTAAAATCAAATGTAGAATGGATAGCTCCAGTAACTGTATACCCAGGAGAAGATGAATTATTAGCATTAGCACAAGGTGCTATAAGAGTTCTTGACGGAGAAGAAAAAGCTAAGATTTACTAAGATAGATATTAAGAGGTCATATCAAAAGAAATTTTGATATGACCTCTTTTATGCTTTCGCTTAATGTTTGTATATACAATGTCAATTTACCTATTGTATATATATTTGAAACATGCTATTAAATTCATCACATATTATAATTTTAGATTTAAAGAAGTTGAGAACTGACTTTGGAATGTTATTGATCAAATCTATAGTATAAATGAATAATAAACGATAATAAAGTCAAGGTTATTAGATAATTATTATAATATTAAAGGGGGAACTATTTTGAGAAGTTCTTTAAATATAACTAACAAACTAACAATGTTAACTGAAATGGAAAATGATTCGAAATTTCAAATTTTAGAATATAACGATTTAAGCGGGGCAACAGATTTAGAAACAGCTTTTGGATTAAATGTAATTAATGAAAGTAAGATAAAGTTAAAACAAATAAGAATAATACTTGATGATAGCTCAGTGAAGCTAGAATCAGGTCTTTTGAGTTACATGAAAGGTAATATAGATATTAAAAGTGATATAGGTGGCGTATTTGGGTTAGGTAAGAAATTTATTACCAGTAAATTAACTGGTGAAACTATGTTCAAGCCAATTTATAAAGGTTCAGGAGAAATATTTTTAGAACCGTCATTTGGTCACTTTGCTTTAATAGAATTAGAAGATGATGAAATAATTATAGATGATGGATTATTTTGTGCTTGTGAAAATGGAATAGAAGTAGGAGTATCATTACAGAGAAATATATCTTCAGCTTTTTTAGGAAATGAAGGTTTATGTCAAACTAAAATAAGCGGAAATGGAATAGTAGCATTAGAAATTCCTGTTCCAGAGACTGAAATATTTAAATGTATATTAATAGATGATACATTAAAAGTAGATGGGAATTTTGCAATTTTAAGAACTGAAAATATTGAATTTTCAGTAGAAAAATCGTCTAAATCTATTACAGGTGCTATAACAAGTGGTGAAGGTTTTGTTAATGTATATAGAGGTACTGGAGAAGTGTGGCTTATTCCAACAAA
The DNA here is from genome assembly GCF_963527835.1 of uncultured Clostridium sp. Lineage (GTDB taxonomy): Bacteria > Bacillota > Clostridia > Clostridiales > Clostridiaceae > Clostridium. The sequence continues at coordinate 49,688 of NZ_CAURTC010000004.1, forward strand.
ATCTATATATGATGATATGAGAACTAAGAGCTTTAAAGAGATGACTAAGCCAAGTAGAGAAAGAAATACAGAAAGTTAATGCTTTTATATATTAAAGTTGTAAAGAAAAGAAGTTAAAGTTATAATATTTAAAGATGAAATAATTAAAGAGGTGAGAGATAATGAGTTCGTCAGATTCGAAAATCAAAAGTGAGGAATTAGACTTATTGTTTAAAGGAATTTTAGAACTTGAGAATATAGATGAATGTTATAATTTTTTTGAAGATGTTGCTACAATCAATGAGATAAAATCATTAGCCCAAAGATTTCATGTTGCTATGCTTTTAAAGAGTAAAAAAACTTATACTGAAATCGCAGAAGTTACTGGAGCTAGTACAGCTACTATAAGTAGGGTAAATAGATGTTTAAATTATGGCAGCGATGGTTATAAGACAATTTTAGGAAAATTAGAAAAATAAATTTATTGAATTATGCTATAAGTAATAAAAATTGCTTATAGCATATTTTAGTAGAATTTTAATAGAAGTAGAATGTTGATATATGTATAAACACATATTTAAAATAAAGCCTTTTAATTAAAATGTGGTTTATATACTTTTTATTATGAATACATATATCTGTCAACATAGGCCTAAAACATTGTCAATATTGATGAAAAACATTATACTATTATATATACAAAATTAAAAAAATTATCAACTTAAATAGATAATTATCAAATTTACTATTATTTCATAATAATATAGTAATTAGATATATGAGATAATAAAAAAAGCGAGGTAAAAATATGGATAGAATGTTTGGAACTGATGGAGTTAGAGGAATTGCTAATACTGAGTTAACAGCTCAAATGGCTTATAACTTAGGTAGAGCTGGTGCATACGTTTTAACAGAAGGCGCACATAAGCCAAAAATATTAGTAGCTAAGGATACAAGAATATCAGGGGACATGCTAGAGTCTGCTTTAGTTGCAGGTATATTATCAGTTGGGGCAGAAGCAGTAATATTAGGAGTAGTTCCAACACCAGCAGTTGCATATTTAACAAGAAAATATGATGCAGATGCAGGTGTAATGATATCAGCTTCTCATAATCCAGTAGAATACAATGGAATTAAGTTCTTTAATGACAAAGGATATAAACTTTCTGATGAATTAGAAGACGAAATTCAAAGAGTAATTGAAAGTGATTTTGAAGGAGTACCAAGTCCAATAGGAATAGACTTAGGAAGAGAAAGAATCGAAGTTGCTGCATTAGAGGATTATACAGAATTTGCAAAGCAAACAATTCCTTATAATTTAAAAGGAATGAAGATAGCATTAGATTGTGCTAATGGTGCATCTTATAAATCTGCTGTAAAGGCATTTAGAGATTTAGGTGCTGATGTTTTTGTGATTAACGATAATCCAGATGGAACTAATATAAATAAAAATTGTGGTTCAACACATCCAGAAGAACTTATGGAGTATGTTGTTAAAAAAGGCTGCGATTTAGGATTTGCATTTGACGGAGATGCTGACAGATGTTTAGCAATTGATGAGAATGGTAAATTAATAAATGGTGATTTTATATTAATGTTATGTGCAAATTATCTAAAAGAAATAGGAAAACTAAAAGAAGACACTTTAGTTGTAACTGTTATGAGTAACTTAGGATTAGATATTGCATGTAGAGGATTAGGAATAAAGCTTGAAAAAACAAAAGTTGGAGATAGATACGTTCTTGAAGAAATGATTAAGGACAACTATGTACTAGGTGGAGAACAATCAGGCCATGTTATATTCTTAGACTACAATACAACTGGAGATGGACTAGTTACAGCTCTTCAAGTTGCAGCAATAGTTAAAAAGAAAGAAAAAACATTATCAGAATTATGTTCTGTAATGAAAGAATTACCACAAGTTTTAGTTAATGCAACTGTTCCTAATGATAAAAAGAACATATACTTAGAAGATGCAGAAATAATTGAAGCTATTAAAGAAATAGAAGCAAAATTAAATGGTGTAGGAAGAGTCTTAATAAGACCATCAGGAACTGAACCATTAGTTAGAGTTATGCTAGAAGGTGAAAACCAAGCAGAAATAGACGAAATGGCTCATGGGTTAGCTAATTTAATTTTATCTAAAATATAAAGGATAGTTTATGTTGTAGCCACATGTTGATATATTTATAGGTAAAGCTGGACAGAGTAATTCGACTTAAGAACACTAAAATATATATAGTCCCATTTTAGCTTGTTACCAATGTAAAATTGTTACAAGCAGTAAATGGGACAATATCCATTAAGGGTTCTAAAAGTCAAATTACAAAGCCATTTTACCTATTTAATATATCAACATTTATTTGCAACACAAACATTAACCTAAAAAGCAAATTCCAATGCCATTTCTCATTATATTAAAACATAAACATTAATTCGATTTTAATATAAGGCTATATTTTAGTAGAGTGTTGATATATGTATAAACAAATTGGACAGAGTAATTGAACTTAGGAATGCTAAAATGAGTATAGTCCCATTTTAGCTTGCTCCCAATATGAAATTGAGACAAGCAGTAAATGTGAATATAAAAAGGAAACTCGACTGCGCTGAGTAAGTTCGAGAAACAAAATATAAAATTTTGACTCTCACTTAACTATTCTCAAAGCCCAATTCCAATGCCGTTTTGTCTATTACATATATCAACACATATTTAAAACAGAACCTAATAAATTTATAAAGAACCATCATAAGGTGATTAAGAATCATTTTGTGATGGTTCTTTTTTATTTTGATAATTATTAATTAGTTTTTTTAATAAATAGGTGAAAGTGAAAATAATAAAAAAATACAGTTATATTTAAGTTTTGTTAAAAAAACATAAGGAAATTTATTAAAAAAGTTAAAGAATACTATAAAAATACCGAAATGTAAATAAATAGATAAAATAATAAAAAATTCAATTTAAATTAATTGATAACTAAATATAGGAGGTTAAATATGAATGATGCTATAACTTATAATGAATTAAAGGTATCTACTTTTGAGTTACTTTATATTAAGGATTTAAAGATAAATGCTGAAATCAATAAACATAGTACATTAAATTTAGTTGGGATATTACCACAAGAGAAAGAAGATAAGGATATTAATACAAAGTGTAATACTCCAATTGAAGTTTATACATTAGAAGGAGAAGAAAGGAAACCTTTATATTTTGGAATAATCACAGAAATAAAAATTAAGAGGGTTTCAGAATATTTTGAATTGCATGTAAAAGCTAAAAGCTACACTTATTTAATGGACATTACAAGAAGAACACGTTCTTTTCAAAATAAAGATTTAAGTATATATGATTTTATAAAAAGTATCACAAATAAATATATTCACGGATCATGCAATATAAATATATCTTATCAAACAACAAATAGAGTATGGCTTCAATATAACGAAACAGATTGGGAGTTTGTAAAAAGGATTGCATCTTATTATAACGTTGGTCTTTTTCCACATAGCACTTTAGAAGGAGTTCATTATTATTTAGGCACACCAGATGAATACCCTAAAAGTATAGAAGCTTATGAATATACTGTTACTAAATTAATAAAGGAATATGAAAAAATTAAAGAAAATGATTTACCAGATTCTGATGAAAATCAATATATAAATTATAACGTAAAAAGTCATGATATTTTAGAATTAGGTGCTTGTGTTAATTTTAAGGGGCATTTTTTTTATATCTCTAAATTAACTTATGAAATAGAAGATGGAATATTAGAAACTACTTATGATTTACAAACTAGCCAAGGACAAAATCAATGCAGAATATACAATGAAAAATTACAGGGAATATCATTAGAGGGAACTGTCACTGATGTTTCAAGTGATCAAATAAAAGTAAAACTAGATATAGATGGAAAAGGTGAAAATAGTGATTACTGTTGGTTTAAATATTCAACTATAGCTGCATCACCTGATGGCAGTGGGTGGTATTTTATGCCTGAAATTAATGATAGGGCAAGAGTATATTTCCCAACTCATGATGAAAATGAAGCATTTGCAATAAGCTGTATACATAAGATAAATGCAGATCCATCTGTTAAGTATATAACAACTATAAATGGTAAAAAAATAATTTTTAGTCAAGATAGTATTACAATATCAGCTAATGATAGCGCAACAATTACTTTAAGTAGTGGAGGGGGAATAAGTATATCTGGAGGAAGTATTAGTTTAAATGCAAGCGAAAATATTTCTATTAGAGCAGAAGACAGTGTTGTTGTATCAGGTAAAGATAATGTAGAGCTTAGTTGTGATAAAGGTGGAAAAGTTACTTTAGATAATGGCGGAAATATAGTACTTAATGGAACAAAGGTGAAAATTAATTAAGGGGGCATGATTCATGGGAATATCATATGTCGTGGATAAAGCTAAGATAAAGTGCTCTAAGGCAATTGGAGAAAGTGTACTAAATAAATCACCAGATAATGAAAACTTAGAACTTCATGGAAAAGTAATGCTTACAATTGCAGATAATAAACCAGATATAAATATTACACCATTTCCACTATGCGAAAGCAAAAAAAATCCTGAAGTTATTAAGAATGGGATGAAGCCAGTACCATGTAAGCCATCCATATGTAATAAATGGATAAAAGGTGAAAAAGATGTGTATTTGAATGGAGAGTTGGCATTAAATAGTGGATGTGAATTGACTTGTTTATATGGTGGATTAATAAAGATATCTGATGATGGTCAAAGAAAGTAATAAAGGAGGTAGTTTAAATGATTATGAATTATGAAAATATACAGGTAGAACTACCATATGAAATTTTACAAATTGAAGATTTAAACTTTAAAGCAGAAATTAATGAACATCATACCTTTAATATTAAAGCACTTATAGATGAAAATAATGTGGATAAATACTTAAATGAAGATACAGAAAATAAACAAATTAAGCTTATTATAAACAACAATATAATTTATGTTGGAAAAATAATTGAACTTAAAATAAGCTGTATTAATCATTTATCATACTTAAGCATAAAATCAATATCTTATTCTTATAATTCAGATATAAAAAGAAATAACCATGCTTTTATAGATTTAAAATCTACATATGAGAATGTAATTAATGAAACATTGAGTAAATATAAAAATTATATCTTTAAAGACAATATAACAGATGGAAAAAGTATTGATAATTTAATTGTTCAGTATGAAGAAACAGACTTTGAATTTTTAAAACGCCTAGCATCACATTTTAAAAGTGTACTTGTAGTAGATAGTGGCAGTGATGTAATTAGATTTCATTTTGGCGTAGAAACTATAAGTAATAATTATGTTTTAGAAAATTCATTTAATGAAATAGAGAATAAATTTGATTTTTTTAATACTATGCAGAGTATCACAAAGGACTGTTTATATGAACAGAATTTTATAGGATGGAAGTTAGATAATAAAGAATATTTTCCATTAGGAACTGAGTTTACTTATTATGGTCAAAAGGTTTGTGTATATAAGGTAGAGATGAAAATTAAAAAAGGTGAAATCATTTATACATATGAATTGAAATTTCTAAAAGGAATAATTACAGAATATAAGATCAATCATAAGCTTAAAGGAGCAAGTTTGGAAGGTATTGTTAAGAATGTAAAAAATAATGAAATGCAAATTCATTTTTGTATAAATGATAATTATAAAGATGATGCAAGTAATAAGTGGTTTGATTATTGCAGAGAAACAAGCAATTTTTATGTTATGCCTATGGTAGGAAGTAAGGTTCACATTACTTTTTTTACTGGTGATGAAAGAAAAGTTAATGTAACTAATGCCATAAGAAGTGCTGGAAGTAATGCTAAATATTATAACAAAATATCAAATCCAAGTAATAAATCTTATTCTACAGAAAATGGACAAGAACTTTTAATGTCACCAGATATGATTCAAATAGCTCAAGATGACGGAAAAAGTATTCAGGTTACATTAAGTAGTAATGGAAGTGTGAGTATATCAGGAAGTAATATAAATTTATCTGCTAGTAAGAAAGCTGAGGTTGGAAGTAAAGCACCTTTCAATGCTAAGAAAAATCCAGTAAAACCTAAAAGTATAAGCATATCGGCAAAAAATTGTGTAACTATAACTAGAAGTGTAGGAAGTAGTGTAAATCCAAGTGAGGTTATCCAACTTAAAGAAGAAAATAATATAAAAGGTATCGCAAAACTAGGAAGATAAAATAAATTTTTATTAGGAGAGCAGTTATTTATGAAGTATTTTGAAATGATACAAGATAACAGAATAAGTTATGATTACAAAATTGAAAATTTAGAGTGGGAAAAACTAGATACAGATGAGGAAGAAAAAGAAATAGTAGGTATAGTTTCTTTTAAGGGAAAAGAAGAATCATTGCCATATTTCATAGCTTATAAAAAATATTTTTTTGTTTCTGCAGCGTTAAAAAAAGTCATGGAAATGTATAGTGAGGATTTAAAGTTTAATTTAGTTATGTTTAATAATATAGAAAATAAAATTCAAAAAGAATATTATGATGTGGAATCTCCATTAATAGAGGGTTTGAGTGATAACTCAACTTATCATAAAGATCATTCAGTAGATAAAAAAATAATAAAGTATGAAAAAGTTAAAGAATATCCTGCATTTAGATTAAAAGAAATGGAGACTACACAATTTTCACCAAAGCATATTTTTGTTCATTTAGATATTGTTGAAAGTGCTATTAGAAGAGAACTTTGGGGAATGATTTTTGAAGAAATTCAGGTGGAGGAATAGAAATGTCTTTTTTAGATGAAAAAATTGCTAAATTGCAAAAAATTAAAAAGGTAGCTAAAAAGAGAGAAATTTTAAAAGCCCAGCAAAAAAACATAGAAGAAGAAATATTGCCTGAAATACCTCAAGAAGAAGTTACTTTAGCTATAGAAAATGGAAAATTAGATTATAATGGTGTGGAATTTGAATTTGAAAATAAAGATTGCTTTGACGGAATGATTACTTTTCCTATAATTAAAAATTTTTTTGAGGATTATTTAGAAGATGAATCAAAATATTTATGGAATAAAGAAAAGAATTTAAATATTTTATTAAGCAAAATAAATATTGATGATAAAGATAGGCAGATGGTTGATTTTAATATAGTCCTTGAGCAGTTATTAAAGAAAAATAAACTTTATGTGGAATGTTCAAGTATTACAGAAGATTTATATATGAATTATCCAAGAAACATAATAAAGCTTAGGATGCCAACGGCTTATGATTACATGTATCAATACATTGAAATGATAGATTTAGGAAAGCAATGTATAATATTAGTTTTTTCATGTTTAGAAAAAGATAAGAATAAGTGGGAAAAAATCATGATAGGAATATCAGAGCTTATTAAAATTAATGAGGGAGATAAATAGATTCATGAAGGAAATTGAAGAAAAATTTTTAAAGGAAGAAGCGAAACCAGTTTTAGAGAAATATAAAGAAAAAGTACTTTTAAATATATTAGAAAATGAAGATAAACTAAAGAATCAAATATTAGAGGCTTTAATAAAAATAGCTGATAAATCAAAGAAAAATGAAGAATTTAAAATAAAATACATAGATTTTTCAATACTTAAAATAGGAATTTTAAATAAAACTTATGATGTAACAGCAATTGCTTATGGTAAAGAGTGGTATGCAGGAGACATGATATATGAAGTGTTTAGTATAGATTATATTTTTCAGGGGTTAGAAGAAATTAGAAAAAATTTACACCAAAAAATAAAGAAATATGTAGGAAAAATAAAAGCTTGTAGTGTAGATCAATATATTTTAAGGCAAGTTGCTGGTTACAATGAATACTTAACATATTATTTTATTAAATATCTTAAGCAATATGATGAAGAAATTAGCTTTAATGAAATGAATAAATACGAAACATTGAGGATTAGCTATGGAGACTATAAGGATTACTCCCAAACAGTATATTATTATGATGATTCTGAGAAAAATGAAGATATTTTTAAAGAAGAGCTAAAAGATAATAAGATAGAAAAATTGGTATTTAGTCATTGGACAGGCTTAAAAGCAGAGAATTTTAAAATTGAAAATCAAGATATAACATGTATGAATTTAAAAAGATCGCATTTGCAAAGTTTTATCTTAAAATCATGTAAAGCTGTTGGATTAAATTTAAAAGAAGCTAAATTAAGTAAATGTCGCTTTATATCTAGTGATTTAGGAACAACAGATTTTAGTTCTAGCATTTTAGAAGATGTAGTTTTTGAGGATTGTATTTTAAGAAATACAAAATTTAAAAATGCTAAGTTAATCAATGTATATGCCATAAATAAGGGAAAAGCTGTAAGGCTTGAAAATAAAAAATGATTAAAAGTTAATAATCTAGTTTTTAGAGAGGAGGAGATTATTAATGGAAATAGCAATAGGAATAGGGTTAGCAGTAATTGCATGTGCAATTTCATCGCTTTTTGTTAGTGCTAATCAAAAATCTTCTGAAGGATTAAGTAATGCAATATTAGAATTTGCAGAAGAATCATTTGAAACATTAAAGTTTGGAGTAGCATTGATTGCATCTTCTATATCTGGGAGTAAAGAAGAAATTAATTGTGATATTAAGGAAATGACAAGTGCTGTAGCAAATTCATCAATAGGTAATTCGGCAAGTAGACTTTGTGATATAATTAATACAACACAAAATGATATAACAAGTTCAGTAGTAGATAAATGTTGGGCTCCAGAAGTAAGTGGACCGAGTATAGAAGTATTTCCAGCAAATAATGATGAGGGAATAATTATTACGGATATACCAGTAACAGAAGTGCCATCAATTACTGTATTAGATACTCCAGCAATGGTAGAGACACCAAATAATGTAGAAGTATTTCCAGAGCAGAGAGTTGAAATACCAATAATTATAGATTTTCCAGCAGAGAAGCAGAGTGAGAAGGATAATATTATTTTTATTGAGGGAGATACTAAGAATATTGATGATATTCCTTGGATTACTTTAAAAAGTTTGCCAATTGATGAAGAAAGAGCATTATTAGATTCATTAAAACATGTTGATGCTAGAACAATACCTAATGGTAGTTTATCGAGAAGATGGGCAATTCCTTTTAGAAATAGAGATGGAGATTTACCATCTGGGAGTTATCGAGAATATAGAGTTGCACCACCATCAGGAATTAATAATGCAGGACCTAGAAGAATAGTAAAAAATATAGATACTGGTGAAGTATATTATACTTGGACACATTATGGAGATGCTGGAGAACCCGCATTTGTTAGGATTAGATAAGGAGGGTGTAGAAAATGAAGTTGTTAAATGGAATATGTTGTATTAGTAGTAAAGATAATAGTTATGTGTATAAAGATTTAGAAGATACAGGGTATAATATATATAATATTAAAGGTAATGACATTAAATCTATTGAAGATTTATTTGAATGGTTTAAAAAAGAGTTGCCACAAGATCCTCCACTTTCAGGAAAGGTTAATTTTGATGCCTTAGTGGATTCACTTTGGGGAGGGTTTGATTATCAGGGAAAAGAAAAAGTAGCAATTATATGGACTAACCCAATGAAGTTAATGAAAAAAGATAAAGATAGATTTAGGATGTTAATTGAGTGTTTAAAAGAATTAGCTGAAACTCTTACATTGAAAGAATATGGAATTAATAAGCCTATATTTCTTAAAATAATTTTAGTGGAAGATGATAATTTGTTTGTAGAACTTAATAAATTAATTAAGGAAATATAAGATAATGCTATAAAAAAGGCTTGGATATTTTAAATGAATAATATAATTATTATAAAGAGAAAAAATAAATATATATTATAATTAAAAATAGAGTTAATGATTTCTAATCAGAGATACATTAACTCTATTTATATTCAAACTAAAACAATCAATACAACGCAAATAGACATACCTAATATAGCAGATATATCTAATATAGAGATATTCCCATCAGATGATGGATTAAATGTGCCTAGTATAGAAACATTCCCAATATATGATGATGTTGATATACCTAATATAGAAACATTTCCAATGGATTAATCTGATGAGATGGATAATATTATTTTTATTGATGGTACAGATAATATTATATTTAAATCAACAGAGGATGCTGCTAATGTTATAGGAATGAATTTGAATGGAACAGTAACAGTAACACAACTGAAAAATGGATGGAAAGTAGAAATACCAAGTGGCAGAAAACCAATTGTTGTAAGAATAATGAATGAAGGTTCTGGTGGCAGAACAAAACCATATTTTAGAGTTGGTATTGATGGAAAAGGTTCATTAACTTTAGATGGAGTATTATCTAATGATAGAGGATTGACACATATTGATATGACTGATGATTATTTAGAGCAAATTATGAATATGATAAATAAATATTTAGGGAAGTGAGAGAATTGAAAGAAAGTGAATTACAAAACAAATTAAATGAATTATGGGCAGGGGTGATTGAACTTTTTCAAATTAATATTTTAAAGAATACAATAAGTTTTATAATAAAAGTTATTGAAGATGGACAAGAACATAAATACAATGTAGTTTTCAATGGAGTTTCTTCTTACTATTTTGTTCATGATAGTGGAGAAAGTAGGTATAATCTATTTGATCCAGAAGATGATGATTATTTGGAATTAACATCAATTGACTATTATAAAAATGGTTTAGATATTAAAATGAAATCTTTCACAGAGGAATGGGCTAAACAATATTATTCTAATACAAATTTTGTATTAGAAATATGGAGTTCAATATTATTTATTGAAGCCAAAAGTGTTACGATTAATAAAGAAACATTTGAAGTAGGATATTCAAAAAAGTAATAGTGAAGATGCTTATATCTTAGAAAAATACTTGAAACTATTAATTTAAATGAAAAATTAATAATAGAAGATGCAGGATATGGATATTATAAAAAGACCTCAGATTATGATAAGACTAATTTATATGCTAGAATAGGAATATGTATAATTTTTGATAAGTATCCTGCACTTGATAATAATATTCTTATAGAAAAAGAATATTTAGAAAATCTTCAGATATTATTTGATAAATTTGATGAAATTAGAGATGAAAATAAGAAAAAAATATAATTCAATTTATGAAGAATTTAGTTGAATATATATTAAAAAAGAACTACAGTTTTAATTAAATAAAGATTTTAGAAGGTTATTAATAATGAATATAATGTTTAAATTTTTACAGGCAGAAATTAATTCACAGGAATTATATGATGAAATATACAGATTTATAGTTTCAAACAATATTCGTAACGGTGAATAATAGGGCTAATGTTTCTAATTAAAGAGATATTAGCTCTATTTATATTTAAATTATATTAAGATAATTAATACAACATAAAATGATATAATAAGTTCATCAATAGATAAATGTTGGGATCCAGAAGTAAGTGGACCGAGTATAGAAGTATTTCCAGCACATAATGATGAGGGAATAATTATTGCGGATATACCAGTAACAGAAGTACCATCAATTACTATATTAGATACGCCAGCAATGGTAGAGACGCCAAATAATGTAGAAGTATTTCCAGAGCAGAGAGTTGAAACACCAATAATTATAGATTTTCCAGCAGAGAAGCAGAGTGAGAAGGATAATATTATTTTTATTGAGGGGGAAAGTAATTATACAAGGATTACAGCTAAAGAAGCTAGAAAACTCGCAGAAAATATTGGTTTTAAAAAGATAAATGAAACTTCTCATGGCCAACCTGTATTTTATAATAAGAAATTAAAAAAATATATAACACCAGATGTTGATCGTCACAATGGAGGTGTATGGAAAATGGCAGATTCAGTGAAAGAGTTAGCAAGTAAAAAGACTAGGCTTGGAACATATGATGCTAAATTAAATAGGATAGGTGATTAAAATGGTAAAATATAGAATATCGAAATATAATCCTAAATTTAGAGATGAAGATGGATGTTATACTAGAGAAGAATGGACATCAATTAGTGATGTGGGTGAATATATTAATGGGGTTAAGGTGTCTTTAGAAGAGTACTTAGACACGGAGAGTAGATATATAAAAGCTTTAAATAGTGTATTGAATGATTTACATATAAAATATTTATATGTAATGGAATTAGAAAGACAAGATGATATAATAAATAATGATTATGTTTTTGAGGGATTTACAGTTAATGTAGCAGATACAGTGAATTCTATTAAAGAAGGACAAGAATTGAATCGAGAAAAAATAAATTATGTTGTTCAAGCTATATTAAGAGAAATGTTTTGGTGTGGCCTATATTCTAGAACAACTCATATAATAATTAAACCGGGGTATGATTTTTATATCAATGTTATATGTCCTCAATTATCACAAAATGTAATTGAAAGCATAAGTAATTTAGGCTTATATATAGAAAAAATAAAATAATATTATTGTGAGCCAGCATACCACTAACAATGGTCACTGCTGGATTTGTTTTTATAAGAAATAAAAGGAAAACTTCCAGAAAATTTTATTACAAAAAATCAAGTTATAGCTCTAGGAGGAAGGAAAAGGACGGAAATTTAGGTAAAGTCGAATCAGTTAAGAGTATAGGCGGAGATTTATTTAGAATAGGCAAGGTAAGTTAACTAGAAATTAAAAGACTAGAATTACCAGAGTATTATGGTAATAATCTGGATGCACTATGGAATTGTATTACTGGATGGATAGATTTATCGATAAAATTGGAATGGTTAAATTTTAATGAGAGTCAAGACAAGCTTGGAGATTATGTTCAGAAACTTTTAGAAGTTTTCAAAGAGGCTGATGAGGAGATCGATGGATTTAAATGAAGTATTAACATATATTATAAGAGCTAATATTTCTAATTAAAGAGATATTAGCTCTATTTATATTTAAATTATACTGATATAATCAATGCAACACAAAATGATATAACAAGTTCAGCAGTAGATAAATGTTGGATTCCAGATGGTATAAATGAACCTACAATTGAGGTATTTCCAGCATATGATGGAGTAGACATACCTAATATAGAAGTATTCCTAGTAGATAATATAGCAGATATACCTAATATAGAGGTATTCCCATCAGATGATGGATTAAATGTGCCTAGTATAGAGACATTCCCAATATATGATGATGTTGATATACCTAACATAGAAACATTTCCAATGGATGAATCTGATAAAATCGATAATATTATTTTTATTGATGGTACAGTTGATGATATATTTAATAAAGGTAAAACAGTTCTTGATAATTTTAATATTGATAATGCATATGTGAAACCTAAACATTTGTCTACAACAAAAGGAAAGGGACAACAATTTTTAGGTAATACTAAGATAGGGGCTGAAGAAATTTTTAAAAAAGGTAAGAATGTATTAGATGGATTTAATATTGATGATGCTTATGTAAAACCAAAGCATCTATCAACAAGTGGTGGTAAGGCTCGTAAATTCTTAGGAGATAGCAAAATCGCAGCAGAAGAAATATTAAAGGATGCATTAACAAATGGAAAGATAATTTCAATTACTGATAATGGTGTTACTAAGATTGGAAAAAATAGTTATGAAATAATAATAGATGCTGGAAAAACAGTTGGAACTAGAGGTGAAACATCGATTAAGATAATTTTATCTGAAGATGGAGGAATGCTTAGTGCTTATCCAGTAAATTAATGAAATGGAGAGATGAAAAATGGATATTTTAAAAAAATTTTTGCAAGCTGAAATTTATTCGAAAGAAATGTATGATGATATTTGTAATTTCATAAATTCATATGAAATAAGAAGAGGAGAGTTTGAAGGAAATGAATATATTATAAAGAAAATTGATAGAGATAATTTTATATTATATCCTGAATACGATGATGGAGAGGATGGAATTCAGATACCATTTGCTATGTCAATTTATAAAAATAAATTATTTGAAGAGATAGAAAGATACTCCAAGGAAAAAGGGATAAACTAAATTGAGTTTAATGAATTAGATATAGTAAGAGTGTTAATAGTAAAGGCAAGGGATTACATACACTAAAGGTTGATATTGATGAGAATGGAAATGTTATTTGTATTGAGGGAGTAAGTAAAGCTGTTACAGGAAAAACTAAAAAATATGTGCCAGATGCAGGTAAATGGACACCGACTGGAAATACAAAAAGTGAATGGTTAAAGGAAAATAACTATAGTACAAAATGGAGAAATCCAGCAAAAGATCAACTAAGGAATAGACAGGGGAATCCAGTAAGTATGGATTTAGTAGACGAAAATGGAAATATTATAGGTAGAATAGATAAAAACTATAGAGTTAATGGCAAAGTAGTTCCTGAACATGCTCATCTGGATAGTGATATTGATAATGTCCATCACTGGTTTGATGATTAAAATATTGGAGGTATATTATGTATATAATTAGAGCGTTTGGAATGCTAAGTCGTGAGGAACAAGTGAAGATTTTAAAAGCTTTTGAAAGTCAAGATGAGGAAATGTTTTTTCCTTATTTTGTTCCGGGGTTAGGTGAGCAAACACCGGAAGAAATAGAATGCCTTGTGGAAGAGGTGTCAGAAGATTTCTCAAAGGACTACTTTGAAAAAACTTATTATGTATATGATGAAGTTAAATTAGTTATTAATAAGAAAATAGAGAAATTAATAAGTGATTACCTAGAAAATAATATAGTTACTAAAGTTGATTCTATTGAGAAACTAAAGGACAGTGTTAGGCAAGGAGATTTACAAAATGTTGATAAAAAAGTAGCACATGATATAAAACATACTATTGGCTATGAATTACTCTTAAATAATTATGATAAGAAAGAATACGAGGAAATGAAAAAGAGAAAGGTATTTGAAAACACAGTTATGTTTGATGAGCAAGGTAGGCATTATGAAGATGATGAGATAATATGGTGGTACAGCCTTAAAAATACTGAAGATTTATGGAATGAAATCATGCGTGTTTGCGGAAAAAGCATTATTGTAGCAGATAAAAATAAGCCATTTGATCTCCACAGTTATGCACTTGTATATGTTGAAACAGCAAATGATTATGATTTGTTAATATATACAAAAAAAAATACAGAGTTTGAGAAAATAGTTGTACCTAAGATAGTAGAGATTAATAGAGATATTGTAAAGTATATAGAAAAATACTAGGTAGTATTTCCAACATCCCACTAATAATGATCAGTGTTAGTTTTTTTGCCTAAAAATAAATATACAAAATATTTTTAAGCGTTAAATAAATGAAATTGAAATTATCAGATATAGAAATAATTAATTTATGAAATGAAGTATCAGATTTTGATACATTAAAAATAATAAAAAATTATAATACAGCTAATGTTCCTAATCAAAGAGACATTAGCTTTATTTATATTTAAATTATACTGAGATAATCAATGCAACACAAAATAATATAATAAATTCAGCAATAGATAAGTGTTGGGCTCCAGAAGTAAGTGGCCTAAGTATAGAAGTATTTCCATCACATAATGATGATGGAATAATTATTACGGATATACCAGAAGTAGCAGAATTATTAAATTCAAATGGTAAAGTAGATAAAATTAAAAAATAGTTTTAAAAATACTCTGCTACTATTTCTGTTTTCTCTGAAGGGAAATTATAATCAATAAGAAAATCAAATATACAATAAATACTTGAGTAATTAATACAACACAAAATGATATAATAAGCTCAGCAGTAGATAAATGTTGGGATACTGAAGTAAATGGATTGAGTATAGAAGTATTTTTAATACATTGTGATGCCTAACATAGAAAGAATAATCAAGTGTGAACAAATATTGTGGAAAGGATAGGTAAGTAACTGTGAATATAGAATTTTTAGAAAATAAATTAGCAAGTTATAAATTTCAATATCCAGAGCCATTTTTAAAAGTCATAAAATTAAATTTAGTAGACTTTGACCTATGGTATATAATGGATGAAGAAAGAGTGATAAATAGATTAAAAGGACTTATAGAAAGGTATCCAAATAGAAAACTTATACCTTTTGCAAGAAGAGATGATAATGATGATATAGCATGTTTCGAAGTAAATAAGGGTGAAAGAGTTCAGATAATACATGATTTTGCATCAGTAGGATATGAGCAAAGAAAAGAATATAATTGCTTTTGGGATTGGTTAACAGAAGCTATTAAAGTAATGATTGAATACAATAAAGAATAATATAATAGATGATTAACTAAATGCAGTATTCTCTAAGGATACGATAAATAGAGTTTTAGAGCAACAATACAAAATGTTAGAATAGCAAGTAACTGCATAAAATCTAAACAGAAATAATTTGGAGAAATAATTATGAAGGTACTTTTTTTAGATAAACAATTTGAATATGAAATAAGAAAAAAAATTAGAAAGTTAAGTGGAGATATTGAAGTAGAAGATTTAAAAAGTATTATTGAATTAAAAATTATACACTATAGTGATGAACACCAAATAGCTAGCTTAGAAGGGATTCAATATTGTGACAATTTAAGAAAGCTTGAATTAATGGGAACTTATTTAAATGATATTTCATTAATAAAGAATATTAAGAAGCTAGAGTATTTAGATTTAAGTGATAATAATATAAAAGATATTAGTTTTATATGTAATATAAAGACTTTAAAGTATTTAAATTTAAGTGGAAATCCAATAAAAAATATAGATTATATTAATGATATAAGAAGTTTGGAGCGTATTAATTTAGAAAGAACAGATTGTGCAGTTCCTAACTTAAGCAATCCAGATAAAATAGTATCATTTGGTTTGCCACAAAATTGTTTTGATTTAGAATTTTTAAATAGATATAAGAATTTAAAAGAGATAACTTTACCAAGTTGCTTAAAAACATTAGAAGTTATAAAAGAGTTTAAAAACTTGCATAATGTAGAAAGTTTATCTATAAATAATAGCAAAGTAAGTGATTTAACTCCATTGTCTAATTTAAAAAGATTAAGGAAATTGGATTTGTTTGCCAATAATTTGAATGATATTTCTCCAATTCATAATTTAAAAGAATTAATTAGTATTAATGTAGGTATAAATAAAATCTCAGATATTTCATGTATAGAATCATTAATAAATTTAGAGTATTTTATAGCAGAACAAAATCTAATTAAAGATATAACTCCATTAAAAAATCTTTTTCAATTAAAAGAATTAAATTTAAGTGGGTGTCGAGTAAGTGATATTTCGCCATTAGAAAAGCTAAAAAAATTAGAAATCTTAAATTTAGAAGATAATTTATTAACTAATATAAATGGAACTGAAAAATTAGATAAGTTAAAAGAAATTAATTTAGAATATAATGAAATTAATGATATAGAAATGTTAAGAAGACTTCAAGAGGAAAGACATGATTTAGAAATAATATTATAATTATAAAAAGATTTAATGTTTCAATTAAAGAACATTAGATCTTTTTTATTTTTAAATTTAGAATATTCATTTTTAAACAGATTCAATAAGAATAAAAATCAAGTTTTTTGTTTATAGAATAGCAACTGTGAAACTAGGGTATAAATAAGATGATATTCAAAGTATATGCTAAGGAGGGAAAAGCTTATGAGTATAGTTCCATATAATGAATATTTATTAGTTATGCCAAATGGTGATACAAAGGGATTTAATGATTTAGAATCAGCAAAAGCTTATATAAATATATATTATGAAAGAGTTATAGATCATAAAATTGACAAAAACGACTATAATGATGCAACAGAAATTGGAGCAGAAGAACCAAGAAGAAATATATGTACTCAATTAGGAGTAGCTGAAGGACGATGTGAAGTTTATAGTATAGATAATTTTATAGAAGTTGTAAGAAATCAAGTAGTTTTTGAAGAGGAAAGAGAGGAAATAATCTCAAAATTATTAACAAAGGAAATAAGTTTCAATGTCTATGATTATAATTTAGATACTATATTACCTGATATTGAAACTATAGATATGATGGAGCCTTATGGTGATCCAGATTAATGATAAAAATCTCTGAAAATTATGTATGCTATAATGTTTAATAAATATACGCAATAGAAATCATTATGATAATATATAATATGTATTGATTAAAAATTATCAATAAAATAGCTGTTTTATTGACTAATTGAGAAATATATATCGAAAAATATTCCTTAATATATAAGTTTTGTAAAAATAATCTACGATTGTTGACTTTGATATTTTATAAGAGTAAACTTTAAAAAAGCAAAAGTTAATATGTCTTAATCATTAAATGTGGAGACGGAGACGATTATATAGTAATATAAGTTTTCAGAGAATCGATGGTTAGTGTGAATCGATACTTTAGCTTTATAGTTATCACTCCTGAACAGAATCACAGAACAGTATTTATTATATATTATTAAGTAAGTGATTTCCGGTGTGCACCCGTTATATGCAAGGGTTTGTTAGAACCTAGTGATATTTTATATAAGCGGAGATTAACCACTTTTTATGATTTGTATCATTAAAAGTGGTTTTTTGTTTTAAACAAATTTTACGGAGGTATGATTTTATGAGGAAATATGTATTATCCGTTTTAGTAAAGAATTCATCTGGTGTATTAAGTCGGGTTTCAGGATTATTTTCAAGACGAGGATATAATATTGACAGTATAACAGCAGGAAGAACAGAAGCTCCTTTAGTATCTAGAATGACGATTACTTTAAGCGGAGATGATGATGTTTTAGAGCAAGTGAAAAAGCAATTAAATAAACTTGAAGATGTTATAAGAGTAATAAATATCACTTCTGATGATTCCGTTTATAGAGAATTAGTACTTATAAAAGTTAAAGCAAGCGGAGATAAAAGAGCAGCAATTAATGAAACAGCAAAGATATTTAGATGTAAAGTAGTTGATGTTTCACCAAATACTTTAACTATAGAGCTGACAGGTGATGAAAATAAAATATCAGCATTAATAAAACTTATGGAGGAATATGGAATAGAAGAGATGGTTAGAACAGGGATAACTGCTCTTCAAAGGGGAAATTCAACAATTAAAAATTCAATTGAGGAATATTAAAACATTTGCTTAAAATTAAAAAATATGTAGGTAAAGAAATAACATTAATGATTAAGTACTAAAAATGGGACAAACTATATTTAATCAAGTTATTAAAAGTTTGATTCCATACTAAGTCATGGGGCTAAAGATAAACTAGGTCAAAAACATATTTTTAGGAGGATGATAAAAATGGGAATGACAATGACTCAAAAAATATTAGCTGCACATGCAGGATTAGAAGGTGTAAAAGCAGGTCAATTAATCGAAGTAAATCTTGATTTAGTTTTAGGAAACGATATAACAACACCAGTGGCTATAAATGAATTTAAAAAGTTTGGTATTGATAAAGTTTTTAGTAAAAGTCAAATAACAATAGTACCAGATCATTTTACACCTAATAAAGATATAAAAGCAGCTGAGCAAGTAAAGTATGTTAGAGAATTTTCTAATAAGATGGGGATAGAAAATTTCTTTGAAGTAGGAGAAATGGGAATAGAACATTGTTTACTTCCTGAAAAAGGACTAGTTGTTGCAGGGGATGTGGTTATTGGAGCTGATTCTCATACTTGCACATATGGAGCACTTGGAGCATTTTCTACAGGAATAGGTTCAACTGATATGGCAGCAGGAATGGCTACTGGACAAACTTGGTTCAAAGTTCCGTCAGCTATAAAATTTATTCTTAAAAATAAGCCAGCTAAATGGGTAAGTGGAAAAGATATAATTTTACACATAATTGGAATGATAGGTGTTGATGGAGCTTTATATAAATCAATGGAGTTTGTTGGAGATGGATTAAATTATCTTTCTATGGATGACAGATTTACAATGGCTAATATGGCAATTGAAGCAGGTGGAAAAAATGGAATATTCCCAGTAGATGATAAGACAGTTGAGTATTTAAAAGAACATACTAAGAAAGAGTGGAAAGTTTATAAAGCTGATGAAGATGCAGAATATGATGAAGTTATAGAAATAGAATTAAATACTTTAAGACCAACAGTTTCATTTCCTCATTTACCTGATAATACAAGAACAATTGATAATGCTAATGGTGTAGACATTGATCAAGTAGTTATTGGATCTTGTACAAATGGAAGAATATCAGATTTAAGAATAGCAAGAGATATTTTAAAAGGTAAAAAGGTTAAAAAGGGAATTAGATGCATAGTTATTCCAGGAACTCAAAAGATTTATTTACAAGCATTAGAAGAAGGTATTATTAAAGATTTAATTGAAGCAGGAGTAGTGGTCTCAACGCCAACTTGTGGTCCGTGCTTAGGTGGTCATATGGGAATATTAGCAAAAGGTGAAAGATGTGTTTCAACAACAAATAGAAATTTTGTAGGCAGAATGGGGCATGTTGAATCAGAAGTATATCTTGCTAGTCCTGCAGTAGCAGCAGCATCGGCTTTAACAGGAAAAATAACTGATCCAGAGTTAGTGTAGAGGAGGATTTTTAAATGAGCGTAAAAGGTAGAGTATTTAAATATGGTGATAATGTTGATACTGATGTAATAATTCCAGCTAGGTATTTAAATACATCTGATTATAAAGAACTTGCATCACATTGTATGGAAGATATAGATGAAGATTTTGTTAACAATGTAAAAGATGGAGATATAATAGTTGCTAATAAAAATTTTGGATGTGGGTCTTCAAGAGAACATGCACCTATAGCGATTAAAGCATCAGGTATTAGCTGTGTTATAGCATCAACATTTGCAAGAATTTTTTATAGAAACTCAATAAATATAGGATTACCAATATTAGAATGTGATGAAGCAGTAAAAAATATTAATGATGGAGATGAACTTGAAGTTGATTTCTCAACAGGGATAATTAAGAATTTAAGTAAAAATGAACAATATCAAGGTGAAGCATTTCCTGAATTTATGCAAAAAATTATAGATAACGATGGGCTAATAGGGTATATAAGAAACAAATAATTTTAGTAAGCAATAATAAGTAAATAAAAATAATGGGGGGAATATTTATGAAATATAATGTAGCAGTAATACCAGGGGACGGGATAGGTCCTGATATAGTAACAGAGGCTGTAAAAGTATTGAATGTAGTAGGAGAAAAGTTTGGACATAAATTTGAATATAACTATGTAATGGCTGGAGGATGCTCTATCGATAGAACTGGAGAAGCACTTCCAAAGGAAACTTTAGATATATGTAAAAAAAGTGATGCTGTTTTGTTAGGCGCTGTAGGTGGACCAAGATGGGACAATCCTGATGCAAAAGTTAGACCAGAACAAGCATTGCTAGGATTAAGAAGTGGAATGAATCTTTATTGTAACTTAAGACCAGCAGTATTATATGAACCTCTTAAGAATGCATCACCACTTAAAGATGAAATAGTTAAAAAAGGAATAGATATTGCTATTGTAAGAGAGTTAACGGGCGGTATTTATTTTGGTGAAAGAGGAAGAGAAGAATTAGATGGAATAGAAGTAGCTTATGATACAGAACGATATAGTACTATCGAAATAAAGAGAATAGTTAAAATTGGTTTTGAAACAGCAATGAAGAGAAATAAAAAGTTAACATGTGTTGATAAAGCAAATATACTTGAAACTTCTAGACTTTGGAGAAAAGTTATAGGTGAAATGTCAAAAGATTATCCAGACGTTACTGTTAATTATTTATATATAGATAATGCATCAATGCAACTTGTAAAGGACCCAGCTCAATTTGATGTAATTGTAACTTCTAATATGTTTGGTGATATTTTATCTGATGAAGCTAGTATGATTACAGGTTCTATTGGAATGTTACCATCAGCATCATTAGGTGATGGGACTTTAGGAATGTATGAACCGATTCATGGCAGTGCACCTGATATAGCTGGAAAGGGAATTGCAAATCCATTAGCAACAATATTATCTGCTGCTATGATGCTTAGATATAGTTTTAATTTAGAAAGTGAAGCAAAACTAATTGAAAACGCAGTGCTATCAGTTTTAGAAGATGGTTATAGAACTGGAGATATAATGAGCGAAGGCAAAATTAAGGTTGGAACTAATGAAATGGGGGATTTAGTTTGTAAGAAAATAAATGAGGGGGAATAGGGAGTTATGAAAAGTGATGCTATAAAAAAGGGTCCTGGAAAAGCAGCTCAAAGATCACTTCTTAAAGCTTTAGGGTTAACAAATGAAGAAATTTCAAGGCCTCTTATAGGAATAGTTTCATCACAAAATGAGATTATTCCAGGTCATATGAACCTTGATAAAATAACTGAAGCAGTAAGAAAAGGAGTTTTAATGTCTGGTGGTACACCGCTTGTTATACCTACGATTGGAGTATGTGATGGTATAGCAATGGGACATGAAGGAATGAAATATTCATTAGTTACAAGAGAACTTATAGCAGATTCTATTGAGTGTATGGCTAAAGCTCATGCATTTGATGCATTAGTTTTAATTCCAAATTGCGATAAAATTGTGCCAGGAATGATTATGGCAGCATTAAGAGTTAATGTTCCAGCTGTTGTTATAAGTGGGGGACCAATGCTTGCAGGAAAGCATAAAGGAAAAGATATTTCTTTAACTACAATGTTTGAAGCTGTTGGAGCATATGAAAATGGAACAATGGATGAAAAGGAATTATGTGATTTAGAAGAGTGTGCATGTCCGACATGTGGTTCATGTTCAGGAATGTTTACAGCTAATTCTATGAATTGTTTATGTGAAGTGCTAGGTATAGCTTTGCCTGGAAATGGAACTATTCCAGCAGTTTTTTCTGAAAGAATAAGGGTTGCTAAAAAAGCTGGAATGGCTGCTATGGATATGTTAAAAAATGATATTAAACCAAGAGACATTATAAATGAAAGAAGTATTATGAATGCACTTAAAGCTGATATGGCACTTGGGTGTTCAACTAATAGTGTGCTTCATATAACAGCAATAGCAAATGAAGCAAAGGTTAATATGAATTTAAATATAATAAATGACTTATCATCAAAGACACCAGATCTTTGTAAATTAGCACCAGCTTCTAATATTCATATTGAAAATTTATATGTAGCAGGTGGAATTACTGCAATTATGAATGAACTTTCTAGGAAAGACATTTTAGATTTAGACTGTATTACTGTTACAGGAAAAACACAAGGGGAAAATATTAAAGGGGTAACAGTTAAAGATTACAATGTTATTAGACCAATAGATGATCCATATAGTGAAAATGGAGGAATTGCAATACTTAGAGGAAACTTAGCTCCAGATGGTGCTGTTGTAAAAAGAGCAGCAGTTTTACCAAATATGTTAGTTCATGAAGGACCAGCTAGAGTATTTAATTCAGAAGAGGAAGCAAATAAAGCTATTTTTGATAAAAAAATAAATCCAGGCGATGTAATTGTAATAAGGTATGAGGGACCTAAAGGGGGACCTGGAATGAGAGAAATGCTTCAGGCTACAGCAGCAATTGCAGGTATGGGACTTGATGATTCTGTAGCACTTATAACTGATGGAAGATTTAGTGGAGCAACTAGAGGTGCATCAATAGGACATGTTTCTCCTGAAGCAGCATCTGGAGGAATGATTGGATTACTAGAAGATGGGGATATTATTTCAATAGATATAAATAATGCAAAACTAGAAGTTAAATTAAGTGACGAAGAAATTCAAAGAAGAAAACTTAACTTTAAACCACTAGAACCAAAAGTAAAAGAGGGATACTTAGCTAGATATGCAAAACTTGTAAGTTCTGCAAGTGAAGGTGCAATATTAAAGTAATGTTCTATGTTTTAACAAAGCGTTGATACATACATAAGCAAAGTGGACTGAGTAATTGAACTTAGGAATACTAAAATGAGTATAGTCATGTATGTATTAATGCATATTTTTAAAACATAGTTAAATTAATAAGCAAATAGCAATAAGTAAAGTAAAGAGGTGAATAAAATGTTATTAACGGGGGCTGAAATATTGATAAAGTCTCTTGTTGATGAGGGTATAGACACAGTTTTTGGATACCCTGGAGGGGCTGTTTTAAATATATATGATGAATTATATAAGTATAAAGATAAGATTCATCATATTCTAACTTGCCATGAACAAGCAGCTGCACATGCTGCTGATGGATATGCAAGGGCAACTGGTAAGGTTGGCGTATGCATAGCAACATCAGGACCAGGAGCAACAAATTTGGTTACAGGGATAGCAACAGCTTATATGGATTCAATTCCTATGGTTGCTATTACAGGGAATGTAGCTAAACCACTTCTTGGTAAAGATAGTTTTCAAGAAGTAGATATAGCTGGAATTACAATGCCCATTACAAAGTATAACTATATTGTAAAAAATATAGAAGATCTTCAAGATGTGATAAGAGAAGCATTTTATATAGCTGAAGAAGGAAGAAAAGGTCCAGTTTTAATAGATATACCAAAAGATATAACATCTAATAAAACAGAATATAAAAAATTGATTCCTAAAAAAGTGACAAAGGGAATAGATAAGATAAGAGAAGATTCATTTCATGAGGTTATAAATTATATAAATAATTGTGAAAAACCATTTATATATGCTGGAGGTGGAATTGTTTCTTCCGAGGCAACAGAGGAACTAATAAAACTTGCAGAAAAAATAGGGGCGCCTGTATCTACTTCTTTAATGTGTACTTCTGAATTTCCATTTGATCATAATTTATATACAGGAATGATTGGAATGCATGGGACAAAAGCATCAAATATAGGTGCAACGCAGTGTGATTTATTAATAGTACTAGGGGCAAGATTTAGTGACAGAGTTATAAGCAATCAAAATCATATTAAAAATGCAAAAATAATTCATATAGATATAGATCCAGCAGAAATAAATAAAAATATAAAAGTAAACTCATCAATAATTGGAGATTTGAAATATGTGTTAAATAAATTAATCCCATTAGTAGAAAAAAGGGAAAATAAAGAATGGATTGATTTTATTGATTCTATTAAAAGAGAAAAGCACATAGATGAAAGCAACAATGAGGAATTAACACCAAAATTTCTATTTGATAAGTTGAACGAACTAAATGATGGTAGTTTTATAATTACAACTGAAGTTGGACAACATCAAATGTGGGCTTCTCAGTATTTTAATTACATTAATAGAAGAAGTTTTTTAAGTTCTGGTGGTCTTGGAACTATGGGGTATGGCTTTGGAGCTGCTATAGGGGCTCAAATAGGTAAGCCGGATAAAAAAGTATTTAATATTGCTGGAGATGGAAGCTTTGGTATGAATTGTAATGAGATGGCTACAGCAGTTAAAAATAAATTACCATTAGTAGTTATAGTTATGAACAATAATGCACTAGGAATGGTAAGACAATGGCAAACATTATTTTATGAAAAAAGATATTCAGAGACAACTTTAGATAGGCAAACAGATTATGTTAAACTTGCAGAAGCTTTTGGTGCTAAGGGGTTTAGGGTTGAAAAAAGAGAAGATCTTGAAGAGACTTTAAAGAAAGCAATTGCCTCAAAAGAACCTGTTTTAATAGATTATGTAATAAGCAATGATAAAAAAGTTTTTCCTATGGTTGCACCTGGTGCACCCATTAATCAAATTATAAGTGAAGAAGATATGAATTAAATAATTAGGGGGAAATTAAAATGACAAAAATGTATTATGAAAAGGACACAGATTTAAATTTATTAAATGGAAAGACTATTGCAGTAATAGGCTATGGTAGTCAAGGACACGCTCATGCATTAAACGCTAAAGAATCAGGATGTAATGTAATTATAGGTTTATATGAAGGTAGTAAATCATGGGCTAAAGCAGAAGCACAAGGATTTGAAGTGTTTAACACAGCTGAGGCAGCAAAAAAAGCTGATATAATCATGATTCTTATAAATGATGAATTACAAGCAACAATGTATAAGAAGGATGTTGCACCAAATCTTGAAGCAGGAAATATGTTAATGTTTGCTCATGGTTTTAATATTCATTTCGATCAAATAACAGCACCTAAGGATGTTGATGTAACAATGATTGCCCCAAAAGGTCCGGGACATACAGTAAGAAGTGAATATCAATTAGGTAAAGGAGTTCCTTGTCTTGTAGCAGTGCATCAAGATGCAACTGGTAAGGCCTTAGAAACTGCACTTGCATATGCAAATGCAATCGGTGGAGCAAGAGCTGGTGTGCTTGAAACAACATTTAGAACAGAAACAGAAACTGATTTATTTGGAGAACAAGCAGTTCTTTGCGGTGGTGTTTGTGCTCTTATGCAAGCAGGTTTTGAAACATTAGTAGAGGCTGGATACGATGAAAGAAATGCTTACTTTGAATGTATCCATGAAATGAAATTAATAGTAGATCTTATTTATCAATCAGGTTTTGCTGGAATGAGATATTCAGTTTCAAATACAGCTGAATATGGTGATTATATTACAGGATCTAAGATAATTACTGAAGAAACTAAGAAGACTATGAAGAAAATACTTAAGGATATTCAAGATGGAACTTTTGCAAAAGATTTCTTATTAGATATGTCTGAATCAGGAGGACAAGCTCACTTTAAAGCAATGAGAAAATTGTCATCAGAACACCAATCAGAAGCAGTTGGTAGTGAAATACGTAAACTTTATTGTTGGAACAATGAAGACAAACTAATAAATAACTAATAAATTATATTAAGATTCAAGATGGTTAGAAGAAGAACATCTAATTAAAAAGTAGATAAAGAATTAAGAACTGATTCATATAGCTAAGATAGAGTAATTTTTATCACAATTTTATGCACAGTTTTTGTAGATAACAATTTCATTTATTAAAAAAGTGTGGATAACTTTAAAAAATGGTAGATTTATTTAAAATGAATCTACCGTTTTTTTATTTTTAAAGAATAATCAGAGGTTCAACTAAGATAAAGTTTAAGTATATTTTTTTAACAGCTTCTTAATCATGGTTAAATTTACTGTTATAAAGTGATCAGCATAGAATCCCTTTTGAGCAAGGAGTTCTCCATGAGTACCTTTTTCTATAACATCTTCATAATTCATAACTAAAATCAAATCATATAAAAATATTAAATACTTTATGTTATAATAGTGACTAATAATATATAATAAAATTTTGAGGAATTTATATATGAATTATGTTTATATTTTAGAATGTTCAGATAATACTTTGTACACTGGATGGACAAATGATTTAGATAAAAGAATAAAAATGCATTCTTCAGGCAAAGGGGCAAAATATACAAGGGGGAGAACTCCGGTTAAACTTTTGTATTATGAAGTGTTTGAAGATAAAAAAGAGGCTATGAGAAGAGAGTATAGAATAAAAAGGTTAACGAGATTACAAAAAGAAAAATTAATAAAAAATTTTGACTGTGATATATTAAAATGTTGATATATTTAAAACTAAGTCAGAGAATTTGGAGGGTGTTATGAAGGTTACTATAAAAGAGGTTGCTAAAGAAGCAAATGTTTCAACATCAACTGTATCTAGGGTACTATCTGATAGTAGTCAAATTAGTGAGGAAACTAAAAATAAGGTAAGAGAAGCTGTTAAGAAGTTGAAATATAAACCTAATGCAATAGCTAGGAGTTTAGCAAATAATAAAACAAGAATAATAGGAGTAATACTTCCTAATGAGGCACAAGATTTATTAACAAATCCATTCTTCATCCAAGCTATGAAGGGGATGAGCGTATATGCTCAAAGTAAAAATTATTACATTACTTATGCTTTTAGTAGAGATGAAAAACATGAAGCACACCATGTAAAGGATTTTATAAATAGTAATTTAGTTGATGGAATTTGTTTGTTAAGAGCTAAGTCTGATGATAATAATATAAAATATTTAAAAGAAACAGGTTTTCCTTTTGTTATTATAGGAAGGCCAGAAGAAACAGATGGAATTTTGTGGGTAGATAATGACAATTTTAAAGCAACATATGATTTGGTTAATGATTTAGTTAAGCGAGGAAAGAAAAAAATAGCTTTTTTAGGAGCTAGAAAAGAATGGAATTTAACTAAAGACAGAGTAAATGGATTTAAAGTATCATGCCAAATGAATGGAATTAATATAAAAGAGCAAGATGTTATAATTAAAGAAGAATTTACTGAACAAGAAGGAATTGAATCTACAAAAGAATTATTAAAGTCAGGAATTCCTGACGCTATTATAGCAGAAGATGATATGCTAGCTTTTGGAGCATTGAAGGTATTTAAAGAAAAAAGTTTAAAGGATATTTCTATAATAGGTTTTAATAATACACAGTTGGCTGAGTTTCAAAATCCACCATTAGCATCTGTTGATATAAATTCATATGAATTAGGATACTATGCAGCTAAGATATTAATAGATTCATTAGAGAATAATAATAACAATGTGGATCATTATATAATTAATACTAACTTAGTAATTAGAGATTCAATAAAATAATATGTTTTATTGAATCGTATATAAGATTTTCCGCAACCGATTGCGGAGAAATACTTTGTAATTGTGAGAGAAAACATGGAAATAAAAGAAATAACCATGATTTTTATCTAAAAAAGAAAAAAATCATTTTGTAATCGGTTCAAATAATTGATATAATCAAAATACAAAAAAGTAAGAAAATGACTAATGTTAAATACAAATGATGAATTTACATGACTAAGAACTTGATTAAACAATATATTTTTAGTATATAAAATTAATCATTTAATTTTTATATTTTATGCAAGCGATTGCGAAAGGAATGTATTTACTAATGAAAAAGATTTGGTGGAAAGAAGCAATAGGCTATCAAATTTATCCTAGAAGCTTTAAGGATTCTAATGGGGATGGAATTGGTGATTTAAGAGGAATAATATCTAAACTAGATTATTTAAAAGACTTAGGAATAGATGTAATTTGGATATGTCCAATGTATAAATCTCCTAATGATGATAATGGATACGATATAAGCGATTATCAAGATGTAATGGCTGATTTTGGAACTATGGCTGACTTTGATGAATTATTAGCAGAAGTTCATAAAAAAGGTATGAAATTAATTATTGACTTAGTTATTAATCATACTAGTGATGAACATAAGTGGTTTATAGAATCTAAGTCATCTAAAGATAGTCCAAAAAGAGATTGGTATGTTTGGAAATCAGGTAAAAATGGTGCTGAACCTAACAATTGGGAAAGTATATTTAAAGGTTCTGCATGGGAATATGATGAAAATACAGAAGAATATTTCTTACATCTATTTTCAAAAAGACAACCTGATTTAAATTGGGAGAATCCTGAAGTTAGAAATGAATTATATAAAATGGTAAATTGGTGGTTAGATAAAGGTATTGATGGATTCAGAGTTGATGCTATAAGTCACATTAAAAAAGATCAAACTTTTGAAGATATTGAAAGTGAAAGTAATGAAAGATATGTATCTTCATTTGAGAAACATATGAATTTTCCAGGTATACATAGATTTTTAGCAGAACTTGCAGATAATACTTTTGAAAACTACGATATTATGACTGTTGGTGAAGCTAATGGAGTTGACTCTGAAGAAGCAGAACTTTGGGTTGGCGAAGAAGATGGAAAATTTAATATGGTATTTCAATTTGAACATCTTAATTTATGGGATTATGATTCAGAAAATAAATTATCAGTTGTAGGCTTAAAGAAAGCTTTAACAAAATGGCAAAATAATCTAAATGGCGTTGGCTGGAATGCACTATTTATAGAAAATCATGATATTCCAAGAGTTATTTCAACTTGGGGAAATGATGAAAATTACAGAAGAGAATGTGCTAAAGCATTAGGTTTAATGTATTTTATGCAACAAGGGACTCCTTTTATTTATCAAGGGCAAGAACTTGGTATGACCAATGTTAAATTTGAAGATATAAGTAAATATGATGATATAAAATCAATAAATATATTTAATGAAAGAGTAGAATCAGGAGTTTCTAAAGAAGACGCACTTAAAGAAATATGGGCAATATCAAGAGATAATTCTCGTACTCCAATGCAATGGAATGATAGTGAAAACGCTGGATTCTCAAGTAATAAGCCTTGGATAGATGTTAACTCAAATTACAAAGAAATAAATGTTGAATCTAAACTAAAAGATCCTAATTCAGTATTAAATTTCTACAAGAAAATGATAGACATTAAAAAGAATAGTGAAACTTTAAGCTATGGTGAATATAAACTTATTTTAGATGAAGATGAAAATATATATTCATATATGAGAATTTTGGGTGATAAGAAATATATGATTATATGTAATTTATCAGATAATGAAAATTTATATAAATATGAAAAAGAAACATTAAGATTTGAAAGTTTAATTTTATCAAATTATGAAGTAAATAAGCATGACGAAATTAACAGTATAACTTTAAAACCATGGGAATGTAGATTATATAAATTAATGTAAAATTAATTTTATTTATAGTAAAGGGTATTGAGAAAAAATTATAATAAGGATAAGGTGAAGAATATGAAAGCGAAAAAAGAAAAGCTATTTTCATTTGAATTTTGGCAAAAATTTGGTAAAGCACTTATGGTGGTTGTTGCAGTAATGCCAGCAGCAGGATTAATGATTTGTCTTGGAAAATTAATAGGAATGTCTGGAGATTTAGCTTTAGTGCAAACCATTGCAAGAGTTGTTGAAGACTTAGGATGGGGCATTATTGGTAATTTACACATTTTATTTGCAGTTGCAATCGGTGGATCTTGGGCAAAAGAACGTGCAGGCGGAGCATTTGCAGCGTTAATAGCATTTATACTTACTAATCGTATTACAGGAGCTATATTTGGTGTAAGTTCAGCAATGTTAGCAGATAAAACTGCAACAGTAACATCACTTTTTGGAAGAGAATTAATAGTTGGAGATTATTTTACATCTATACTTGGAGCACCAGCTTTAAATATGGGAGTTTTCATTGGAATTATTTCAGGTTTTTTAGGAGCCTCATTATATAATAAGTATTATAACTTTAATAAATTACCTAATGCATTATCATTCTTTAATGGTAAACGTTTTGTTCCATTTGTAGTAATTGCAGGATCAGTAGTAATGGCTATTGTACTTTCAATTATATGGCCATTTGCTCAATCAGGATTGAATGCTTTTGGTGTATGGCTTGCGGAATCAAAAGATACAGCACCAATATTATCACCATTTATATATGGATGTTTAGAACGTTTACTATTACCATTTGGATTACATCATATGCTTACAATACCAGTAAACTATACTGAATTAGGTGGAGTATATACTATTTTAACTGGAGCTAATGCTGGACATGTTATAGCAGGACAAGATCCATTATGGTTTGCATGGATATCAGATTTAATAAATTTAAAAGGTGCAGGAGATATGTCTGCATATAATAATTTATTAGCAACAGTTACTCCAGCAAGATTTAAGTATGGTCAAGTAGTTCTTTCAAGTGCTTCATTAATGGGGGTTGCACTTGCTATGTACAAGAATGTTGATGAAGATAAGAGACACAAATATAAATCAATGTTTTTATCAGCTGGACTAGCAGTATTTTTAACAGGTGTTACAGAACCAATCGAATTTATGTTTATGTTTGTATCACCAATACTTTATGGAGTATATGCAGTTATTACAGGTATAGGATTCGCTTTAGCAGATATTATTAGTTTAAGAATTCAAGCATTTGGATTTGTTGAATTATTAACTCGTGTACCTATGTTTGTAAGAGCAGGATTATCAATGGATTTAGTACACTTTGTAATTAGTGGAGTTGCTTTCTTCTTCTTAAATTACTTTACATTTAGCTTCTTAATAAAGAAATTTAAAATAGCTACACCAGGAAGAAGAGGAAATTATATAGATTCAGAAGATGATGAATCTTCACAAAACTCATCTAACTCAAATGCATCAGGTGATGAATTAGCAACAAAAATAATTTCGTTATTAGGTGAAAGAGAAAATATTGTAGATGTTGATGCTTGTATGACACGTTTAAGAGTAACTGTTAAAAACAAAGAGTTAGTTGCTGATGAAAAAGAATGGAAGAAAAATGGTGCACTTGGTTTAGTAATAAAAGATAAAGGAATTCAAGCTATATATGGACCTAAAGCTGATGTTTTAAAATCAAATATTCAAGATATATTGGGAGTGTATTAAAGTGAAATTATTAACTTTAAACTGTCATTCTTGGCAAGAAGAGAATCAAATAGATAAAATAAAGTATTTAGCTAAGATAATAAGTGAAAAGAATTATGATGCAATAGCACTTCAAGAAGTAAGTCAATCAATTGGGGCAAAAGTTATTGATAATAATTTAAAAGCTGATAATTTTGCAGTGTTATTGAAGGCAGAATTAGATAAATACAATACTAGCTATAATTTTTTCTGGGATTTCTCTCATATAGGTTATGGAAAATATGAAGAAGGTTTAGCTATATTTACTAAACATAATATAGTTAATGAAAAATCATTTTTTATAAGCAAAGGAACAGATAGAGAGTATTGGAAAACTAGAAAAATTGTGCAAGTTACATTTGAATATAATAATGAAAATATAGATCTTTATTCTTGTCATCTAGGATGGTGGGAAGATGAAGAAGAACCATTTAAACATCAAGTTAAAAAACTATTAGAAGAAAACACTTCTAATAATACAACATTTTTTATGGGTGATTTTAATAATAATGCATTCATAAGAAATGAAGGATATGATTACTTACTTAATAAAGGTCTAATTGATACATTTAGTATGTCAAAAGAAGCTGATATTGGAATTACAGTTAAAGGAAAGATAGATGGCTGGGATGAAAATAAAGAAAAACTGAGACTAGATCTTATATTAAGTAATAAAAAATTAGATGTTTTAACGTCTAGAGTAATATTTAATGGAATAAACAAAGATGTAATATCTGATCACTACGGTGTTGAAATTAGCCTAAACTTATAAATTAAAATAAATAAAAAACTAAGACGAATGATTTTATTCGTCTTAGTTTTTTTCTATTTTTTGCATTATATCATATAATTTTGATACACAATCACTTAATGTATATAAATCATCATCTTCTAAAATTTTAATTTTATTTGCTAGTTTATCTTTTGCAGCATTTCTAAATTTTTCAAATATATCTAATGCCTTTGTAGTTAATTCAACTCTAAGTATTCGTCTATCTTTAGAGTCTGGATATCTATTAACTAGGCCGTATTCTATAAGCTTATCTATTATGGGTGTCATATTAGATTTGGATATACCTAAATTACTAGCTATTTGAGATATTGGCGAAGAATTTGATTTATGAAGATACAAAATTACTTTTGTATGAGACGGTGGCATAGGAAATTCATTCATACAATCTTCAACTTCTTTTGGTGGTTTAGGAAAATTCTTTATAAACTCATTTTCACTAAAGACATTATTTTTAACTAAAAATAAAAAAGTTAATAAAGAATCTGAAATTTTATCTAAATCCTGTTTATCCATTAGTCTAACTCCTTAACATGCTAATAAATATAATATAACCTAAATTATAAACTAATAACTATTTAGATACAAGATAGAAAAGTTATTGACTTAGAATAATTATGAATTTATAATTAAATATACTTTATTAATTAATACTAATATTTATAAAATTTAACTGTATATAAACATTTTTCTAAGGGAAATAATGTTTTAATTATAATAATATAAATTAAAGTATTGGAGATGTTAAGAGGAATTTTTTAAAAGATTTGTAGAAATTATTTTAATTTAAAAGATGATATTAGAAAGGTTGGAGGACAATAATTATGAAGAAATATTTAGCATTATTACTAATATTTAATATGATGTGGCTAGTTGGATGTGGAAATAAAGATGCAGCAACAGAACAAGAAAAATCAATAGCTGTATCAGTTAAAAAATCAAAAAATAGCGAGATAGAAAATAAGAATGTATTTGCAGGTACTACTAAAGTAGCAACTGAAACATCTATTACAACAGAAATGGCTGGAACAATAGAAAAAACATATGTGTCACTTGGACAAGAAATTAAAAAGGGGGATGCACTTTTAACTTTAAAAGGTGATGATATTAATAATAGCGTTAGTCAAGCAAAAGCAGCATTGGACTTAGCACAAGCAAATTATAATAATACTACAAGCGGAAGTATAGAAAACCAAACAAATCAATTAGAAAATTCAGTGAAACTTGCTCAATTACAATATGATGAAGCAAAAAGAAATTATGATATGTATACTGCATTATATCAAGCAGATGCAATAAGTGAAGATCAATATAAAAAAATAGAGCTTAGTTTAAATCAAGCACAACAACAACTAGATATAGCTCAAAAATCATATACAACAACAACTGAAAAAAATATTCCTGAATTACAGGCATTGGCAGAGAAACAATTAGAACAAGCTAAGGTATCATATGATGTAGCATCAAGTAATTTAGATAAACTTACATTAGTATCACCAGTTGATGGTGTAATTACAGCTAAAAATTGTGACTCAAATGAAATGATTAGTCAACAACAACCAGCATTTATTATTTCTAGTCCAAATACTTTAGAAGTAAATATAAATGTAGCTCAAGCTGATATAAATAAATTTTCAGCAGGACAAGATGTAGAAGCTGTAATAGATGGACAAACTATTAATGGTAAAGTTGAATATGTACCTTTAATCGTTGATCCACAAACTTCTTTATATCAAATAAAGATATTAATAGATAATTCATCAAATGCTTTAAAAGCGGGAATGTCAGCAGAAGTTAATTTGAGTTTAGAAAAGAATGAAAATACAATCACTATTCCTAAAAAAGCTGTATTTGAAGAGGATGGTAAAAAGTATTTATACATAATAAATGACGAAAATAGAGCTGTAAAAACAGCTGTAGAGACAGGAATAGAAACATCAATGGATATTGAGATTAAATCTGGAATTGATTCTGATGATACAGTAGTTGTTGGAGGAATAACACTTATTACAGATGGAAGTAAAGTATTCCCTGTAGAAAAGGAGGACTAATATTATGAATTTAACTAAAACTTCAGTTAAGCGTCCTCTTACAATAATAATGGTATTCTTAGTTGTTATTATGTTTGGTTATATAGGTTATTTAAAGATGCCAGCAAATTTAATGCCAGATATAGAAATACCCGTAGTGATGGTAACAACTCAATGGCCAGGTGCAGGACCAGAAGATATAGATGAACAAATAAGTGGAAAAATTGAAGAAAAGCTGTCAGCAGTATCTAATGTTAAAAAGACAATTTCTATGTCTCAAGAAAGTGTTTCAATGGTTGTAGCACAATTTGAATATGGAACGGATTTAAATGAAATATTAAATGATGTAAGATCAAAGGTAGATTCTGTTCAATCAACTCTACCTGATGATGTTACAAAGTCTACTGTTCTTAAAATGGATATGAATGCTGAAGCAATATCTCAATTGGTTATATCTGGCGGACATAGTTCAGAAGCTTTAATGAAATATGCTGAGGATACTATTCAACCTAAAGTTGAATCAGCAGATGGAGTTACAGAAGCAGGAATCAATGGTGGGGATAAGTCTCAAGTAAATATAACAGTTGATCCAGCAATTTTATCAAATTACGGAGTAAATCTTCAAACTATAAAAAGTGTTTTATCAGCTACTAATAAGACTTTTCCATATGGTTCAATAATTCAAGGTGAAGATAAAATAGTTTTAAGAGGTATTGATGAATTAAATTCGTTAGAAGATGTAAAACAAGTTCAAATACCAGTAAGTGGTGGAAAAACTGTTAGGTTAGATAAGATATGTGATGTTGAGTATGGATTTGCTGAGAAACAAGCTATATATAGATATAATGGGCAAAATAGTTTAGTAATAGATATTCAAAAACAACAGGATGCAAATACTGTACAAGTTATGAAAGATGTTCATAAAACAGTAGAAAAACTTAATTCAGAAAATCCTGAATATAAAATTGAAGTAGTTAACGACTCTAGTGAATATATAAATGATTCAATTAAAAGTGTAATGCAAAATCTTGCAATAAGTGCTGTTATTTCATTTTTAGTAATTTTTCTTTTCTTAAAGAGTATTAGAGCATCATTAGTTGTTGCTATTGCTATTCCTACATCAATAATAGGTGCTATTGCATTACTTTATTTTACAGGTGAAACTCTTAATATGGTAACATTAGGTTCCCTTGTAATAGCAGTAGGTATGGTTGTTGATAATGCAACAGTTATTATAGAGAATATATTCCAATATAGGAAAGATACTATATTAGATGTTGATGATTGTTCTATAAAAGGTGCTCAAACTGTAACAAACGCAATAGTAGCATCAACATTAACAACAGTAGCTATATTTTTACCTATTTTATTTACAGATGGATTTACTAAGATAATGTTTGGTGCCTTAGCTAAGACACTTATATATGCATTATCATTATCCTTAATAGTAGCAATAACACTTGTTCCTAGTATTTTTGCAAAATTAAGTAAAGGCGCAAATGCTACAAAAATGGTTGAAAAACCATCACCTATTTTTGATAAATTTAATGATAAGTATAAAAATGTATTAAAAGTTGCATTAAACCATAAAAAGATAGTTGTACTTATAAGTATTTTATTATTTGTTGGTTCTATATTTGGAGCTGCACTTATAGGTGTGGATTTTATGGCGTCAACAGATGAAGGAAAATTAAGTGTATCAATAAGTTTGCCAGAAGGTCTTGAATTAAATGCTGGTGATTATTATGTATCAATGGCAGAAAACAACCTTTCTGATATACCTGAAATAAAGACTACAATGACTACTTTATCTTCATCATCCAATGCTAATATAGCAATAGAATTAGTACCTGAAAAAGAAAGAAAGAAGTCTACTAATGATATAGAAAAAGAAGTTATTGAAAAAATGGCAACTGTGCCTGATTGTGAAATAAAAGTTAGTGCAAGTAGTAGCATGGTTGGAGGTTCAGATGGAGTTTCACTTGAATTAAAAGGGCCAGATATAGATGTATTAGAAGAAATAGCAAAGATGGCAGAAGGAAAGTTGAATTCTTTACAAGGTTTTAGAAATGTAGGGACATCTCTTTCTGATACAACTAAAGAAGCACAATTTAAAATAGACAAAAACAAGGTTCAACAATATGGCATAAATACATCAGGAATAGCAGGTTTGTTACGTACAGCAATAAATGGTGATTCTGTAACAACAGCTACAATAGATGATTATAAAGTTGATGTTAATTTAAAATTCAAGGAATCTAGTATTGATAGTTTAGAGGATATAAAGCAAATTAAAGTTGCATCTCAAAGTGGTCAAGAAGTTCCAATTGGAGCATTTGCAGATATAACTATGGAAGATAGTTTAAAATCTATTTCTAAAAGTGATGGAGATTATACTATAACTATTTCAGCAACAGTAGATGATTTAGACACAAGTACCGCATCTACACAAGCTATGAATGCTATAAATGAATTAGATATGCCAAGAGATTATAGTATTTCATTTGGTGGATCAACGGAAATGATGAATGAATCAATGAGTGGTTTAATTTTTGCTATGGTTGTAGCAATAATACTTGTTTACATGGTAATGGTGGCCCAATTTGAATCATTTAGCAAACCATTCATCATAATGTTCTGTATACCATTTGCATTTGTTGGAGTTGTTATTGCATTAGTAATAACAAGAGCAAATCTTAATGTAGTAGGAATGCTAGGATCTATATTACTTGTGGGTATAGTTGTTAATAACGGTATAATTTTAATAGATTATATTGAACAACTTAGAAAAGCTAAGCCAAATGATAATTTAATAGATATAGTTTCCATTGGATCAGCAACAAGACTTAGACCAGTTCTTATGACTACAATGACAACTGTTGTAGGAATGATACCAACTGCATTATCTTTTGGTAGTGGTGGAGAAACAATGCAACCTCTTGCAGTAGTAATAATAGGTGGACTTTCAGTATCAACATTAGTAACACTTATATTAATACCTACTATCTATATGATATTTGATAAGGTAGAAAAGAAATTCTCTAGTAAATTTAATAAATTAAAAGATAAAATAACTAAAAAAGTAAATAATTTATCTTTTAGAAATAAGGAAAAAATAGATACTAATGATGAAGAGATAAACTATGATATAAATTTAAAACAAATAGAAGAAAACACTGAAGAAACACTAAATAATAACGATGAAGATAAATAACAAGTTTTTAAAGAGGTGAGTATATAATGAAAAAAGGTTTAAGAAGATTAGTTGCATTAACTATTGCTGGTTTAATAACTTCAGTTTCATTAATTCAAATGCCGGTAAATGCAAATACATCTAAGCCAATATTAAGTTTAGAGAAGGCTATAGATTCTGCAATAGATAATAGCTATCAGATAGTATTGAATGAAGAAAAACAAGATATGCTTGAAGAAAAAGATGATTTTTATCAAGATGCTGATATGGATGATGATGGATATAATGATGTACAAATCAGTCAAAATGAACAAAAAAGAAAGTTTTTAGAAGATCAGATATCTGTAGATGTAACTAGTAAATATAATTCAATGGTAATACTTGAAAAAGAACTAGAAAACATAGGGATAGATATAGAGATTAAGACTAAAGAATATGAAAATATGGAGTTAAAGAAGAAAATTGGATTAGTTAGTACAATTGAGATGCAAAATGCTAAAGCTGAGTTAGAAAAACTTAAAGCTGAGAAAAAATCAAAAGAACAGGAACTAAAGAATAGTAAAAAAGTTTTTGAAATAATAACGGATATAGATGTTGAAGATTATGATTTAGAGGACAATGTTAAATTCAAGCCATTAAAATTAGATGAATCTTTAGATTCTTATCTTGATGATAGAATAGACACTTACTTTAGATATAATAAAAAATTAGCTGATTGGGTTGAAGACAACTATTCAAGTACAGCAGGTTCTAAGCCAGTTGCACCAGATGCAAATAATAGTAAATATGATGAAAAAGATGAAGAGGGAAAACCTAAAAATGATTTTGAATCTGATTTAAAACAATGGAAAATAGATTACCAAAATTGGATAGCAAATTCATTAAAAGACATAGAAAGTGAGTATAATGCAAATACAGCGGTAGATTCAGTAAATGATGCAAAAAGAACAATGAAGCAAACATTGCTTACTACGTATACAAATCTTGTAACATTAGAGGGTAATATAACTTCAATGAAAGCACAACTTGAAGTATTAAATAACAAAACTGAGATAACTAAACTTCAATATGATCTTGGACTAGCTACAAAGCAAGATTATTATAAGCAACTTTTGACTACTGAACAATTAGAAGTTAGTTATAATTCTTTAATTAACAGTTACAATGATTTAAAAGAAAAAATAGACAAACCTTGGACTCTTTCTTCAGGGATGTAGTATAAAAATTTAGATTAAATAATAAGTCTAAGTTTTACAAATATTAAAAAAAATCTAACTCAAATTAAAAAATAAAGTTCATAAACTTAATAATTATTTATTGACCAAATAGATTTTACTTTGTATAATGAATAAAAATAAATGCATATTTAAATAATTTAATCTTATTAAGAGCGGTGGAGGGACTGGCCCTATGAAGCCCAGCAACCTGAGAAATTTTAAATTTAAAATTTTCGTGGTGCTAAATCCTACAGAATTAAATTCTGAAAGATAAGAAGAGATATAAGCTTTATTAATACTTATATTTATGACTGTATAAGTCGCTTCTTATTATTTTAGAAGCGGCTTTTTTATTCTTTAGAAAACTATATTGTTAGACAATAGGTAGATAATGTTTAAAATACTGCATTTTAAGGAAATAATGAATATTACTAAAGAATAAACAATAATCATATGCATTATTATTGTTATTATTTCTGCACTACCTTTGGAAATGATGTATGGATAATAAAGTTGCTAGGTGATTTTGTTCATGTATAGGAAATCATAGAATTCTTAAAGATTGAA
The DNA here is from genome assembly GCF_963527835.1 of uncultured Clostridium sp. Classification (GTDB taxonomy): domain Bacteria; phylum Bacillota; class Clostridia; order Clostridiales; family Clostridiaceae; genus Clostridium. The sequence goes on from NZ_CAURTC010000004.1 coordinate 89,608, forward strand.
AAGTTAATAAAGTTTAAGTTTAAATCAGTTTTAAAATTGATAATTAAAAATAGGGGGGCTAAGGATGAATATTAAAAAGAAATTTGAAACAATTGCAGTAAATGGTGTATCTGGTGGTGATGAAAAGACAGGAGCTATAAGTTATCCCATTTATCAAACGGCAACATTTAAACATTATGGATTAAATAATGGTACAGGATATGATTATTCAAGAGCTCAAAATCCAACACGCGAAGAGGTTGAAAAAACATTAGCTGTTTTAGAAAATGCAAAATATTCAATAGGATTTTCTTCAGGGGTAGCAGCTATTACGGCCTGTATTCATTTGCTTAAATCTGGTGATCATGTAATTTTATCAGATGATTTATATGGTGGAAGCTTTAGGTTATTTAATGATACATTTAAAGATTTTGGTATAACAGCCACATTTGTTGATACTACAGATGTTAAAAATGTAATAGATGCTTTGAATAAAAATACAAAAGCTGTATTCATTGAAACACCTTCAAATCCTATGATGAATGTAACGGATATAAGAGCAGTTGCAGAGATAACAAAGAAAAATGAACTGTTATTAATTGTAGATAATACTTTTTTAACACCATATTATCAAAAACCATTAGAATTAGGTGCTGATTTAGTAATTCATAGTGGAACTAAATATTTAGGTGGTCATCATGATTTATTAGCAGGATTTATAGTTGGAAGAGATGAGGAAATTTTACAAAAATTAAGAAGAATTCATATGTCAACAGGTGCAACATTATCTCCGTTTGATTCATGGTTATTATTAAGGGGAATTAAAACTTTACATATAAGATTGGATAGAGCTCAAGAAAATGCTTTAGAAGTGGCTAAATTTTTACAACAAAATTCAAAAGTAGAAAAAGTTTATTATGTAGGTTTAGAAGATTTTGAAGGGTATGAATTAAATAAAAAACAGGCTACAGGATTTGGAGCAACTTTATCTTTTAGAGTTAAAGATAAAAAATTAGTTAATAAAATTCTTGAAGACATCAAAGTAATAAGATTTGCAGAAAGCTTAGGAGGTGTAGAAACATTAATAACTTATCCATTTACACAAACACATTCTGAAATTCCAGATGAAATTAAGAAAAAACTAGGTGTAGATGAGCAGTTACTTAGATTATCAATAGGGATAGAAAATATCAAAGACTTGTTAATGGATTTAGATAATGCAATAGGTAAATAAATTTACAAAAAATGTATGAATTATAAAAGTGTATGAATAATTAGTATGATTAAAAATTTCTAAATTTAAGATTGGGGTGTAAATTATGAATTTTGGAACTAAATTAATACATGGAAGTGGAGATATAGATCCTATAACAGGATCTGTAAGTACGCCAATATATCAAACATCGACATTTCATCAATTTGATATAAATAATTTTGGAAAATATGATTATTCACGTTCAGGTAATCCAACTAGAGAAATATTAGAAAATTTAATAGCTGAATTAGAATGTGGAAAGCGTGGATTTGCATTTTCTTCTGGTATGGCTGCAATTTGTTCAGTATTATCAATATTTTCAGCAGGAGATCACATTATAATTTGTGGTGATGTATATGGAGGAACTTATAGAGCAACTACACAGTTATTCTCAAGGTTTAATATTGAATTTACATTTGTAGATGCATCAAATATTGAAGAAATAAAAAATTCTTTTAAAGAAAATACAAAGGGGCTTTATTTAGAAACACCATCAAATCCATTATTAAAAGTTATTGATTTAAGAGCTGCAAGCAAAATAGCAAAAGAACATAAGGCAATTACAATAGTAGATAATACTTTTATGTCACCATATCTTCAAAGACCATTACAGCTTGGAGCAGATATAGTTTTACATAGTGCAACTAAGTTCTTAGGTGGTCATAGTGATGTTATTGCAGGACTTGTTGTAACGAAATCAAATGAACTTGGAATGAAAGTTTATCAAATACAAAATACATTTGGTGCTGTGCTTGGACCACAAGATTCATGGCTTTTAATTAGAGGAATTAAAACTTTAAAAGTTAGATTAGATGCACATGAAAAAAGTGCTCAAAGATTAGCTAAATGGCTTGAAAAAAGAGATGAAGTAGAAAAAGTTTATTATCTTGGACTTGAATCAATGGAAGGAAGAAAGTTACACCTACAACAAGCATATGGTGCTGGTGCAGTTTTATCCTTTAAATTTAAGACAATAGAAAAGACAAAATATTTTCTAAATAATGTAAAAAATGTAGCGGTGGCAGTAAGTTTAGGTGGTGTTGAAACTATAGTTTCATATCCTGCTAAAATGAGTCATGCCTCAATTCCTAAAGATGAAAGACAAGAACTTGGAATTACAGATACATTAATAAGGGTATCTGTAGGACTTGAAGATATAAATGATTTAATAGAATCATTTAAAGAAGCAATTGAAAATAGAATATATAATAAATAATTAAATGAAAATAAAAAGGATAAATATTCACTTTTTTAGAATTTTAAAAGATACAATAAGTAATGATATAGCCAAGAAACCTCTATTTAAATATGACTTAAATAGAGGTTTATATAATGTATATTGAGTTGTATACATTATATTCTCGTCCTATTAAATTATTGAATTAATAGAACGAGAATATATATATATAATTAATATTAAATAGTTTAAGATTAATTATACTATTTAAAAGTAACAACCAAATAGTTAAATATTTAGGGGGTGTAGAATGAAAGGGTTAAAGAATACATTAAAAGTAATATTAATAGGACTAATAATAATAGCTTCTACAAACATAAATGTTTATGCATCAGAAACGTTTTATGATTCTAATAAGTTAAAAAATGAAATTTATAATAATTTAAAAGATTGGGAAACAGACTTTACTCTTAACTATTGGGGGGATAACATTCAATCTGTATTAGATAGTGCAATAGATAGTGATGATTATTTGGAAAGATCAGTGTCTTCATATAATATTAAAATTAACGGAGGAAAAAATAAATTTACTATACAATATAGAACAACCAAATCTCAAGAAGATTTTATAGACTATGAGTTAAAAAGAATAGTAAATAATTTAATAAATCCTAATATGAGCACAATAGATAAAGTTACAGCTATAAATAATTATTTGGTTAAGATATACAAATACGATTATAGTATAAAGTCTGATAATGTATATTCTGCATTAACAACAAAAGAAACTATTTGCCAAGGGTATGCTATGACAGCATATAAAATGTTTAAGTTATTAGGAATAGACTCTAGAATAGTTAGTGGTACCATGAATGGGACAGGACATGCTTGGAATTTAGTTAATATCAATGGAAATTGGTACAATTTAGATATAACTAATAATGATAATATAATTAGAGATAAATATTTACTTGTCAGTGATGATTTTTTGATAAACAATGGATTTCATTGGAACAAGTCTAAGTATCCAACTGCATATTACAACTATTATAATATTCCAAAGACTTTTACAGATTATAATAATGATAATGAGAGTGATATAGTTAGTTATTATAATGGTGGATATTGGTATAGTGAAAAAGGTTATTGGCACTATTTTAGATTCAGTGGAAAAGATGCAAGAGGGTGGCTTAATAATGATGGGAATTGGTATTACTTTGATAATGATGGGAAAATGAAAGTAGGTTGGGTATTAGACAATGGAACATGGTATTATTGCTATTCAAATGGACAGATGGCTTATAATACAATAATAGGAAGATATAGATTAGATGAAAATGGAGATTTAATAAGTTAGCATTTTTATATGAGCATAATCGATGTTAAAGGTTAAAGCATAGGTAATTATTTGAAATATAGAATAAGATTGTAATAAACACTTATATTTTTGATTCATGCAAGATATAAGTGTTTTTTTGTGGAAGTATTAAAGTGAATTAATAATTTCTTAGTTGGAACTTTAAAAAATAGAAATATATATTAAAAAGCTATAAAGTTAATCCATAATTATCCATTTAGAACTGTTTGTTTTGTTTTATAATGAAAATATTGAAATTTGTAGAATTTTATGTAGAAAGATATATATTATATTATAGACAAAAGAAAATTATATGATAGAATAAATCCATAGGCATGAAATTAACTAGAAGGAGGGAATATTTGTATTAATATAATTTAAAGCGCCAGGACTTAAGTGACAATATAATTGGCAATGAATTTATTAATGAGTTAGTTTTATAATAGAAAAGATTTAATATTATTTGTAATATATTTTATAGAATCTTTTTAAAGGAAACTCGACTCATATATGTTCGCTGAGTAAGTTCCACTAACCAAATCATAGATTTGGAGTGTCACTTGCCCGATTACACTGGGTAAGTTCTGCTTACTAAATCAAAGATTTAGACCATCACTTAAGTTGACGAGGTTGGGGAGTATCGAAACTTCGGCGGGTGCCCCACGGTATTTGCACTACCGTTAACAACTGGCAAAGCTATAAAGCAATTTATAGAACAAATCCAGTTAGGTGTTAAAGCCTTCTTAATTTAGATTTTGTATTTATGAGTATTATTATGCCTATTTTTAAATTTATAATTAGAAAAATCTAAAAGAGGTTGTAATTTTAATATTATGAATTAAGAAAGGAAGATCAATATGTGCGGAATAGTTGGATATTTAGGAAGTGGAAAAGCTACTTCATTTTTAATTAATGGATTATCAAAGTTAGAATATAGAGGTTATGACTCAGCTGGAGTAGCTGTTGTTAATAACGGAGAGATTGAAGTAAGGAAGTTTAAAGGAAGATTAGCTAATTTAGCAAATGATATAAAGGCAAATCCTGTTGAAGGAAACATGGGAATAGGACATACAAGATGGGCAACGCATGGAGCTCCATCAGATGCTAATTCACATCCACATTTAAATAGTAAAGAAACAATTGCTGTAGTTCAAAATGGAATAATTGAAAATTACTTAACATTAAGAACATGGCTTAAAGGAGAAGGATATACTTTTAAATCAGAAACAGATACAGAAGTAATTCCTAATTTAATTGATTACTATTATGAAGGAAATTTATTTGAAGCTATCATTAAAACACTTAAAAGACTTGAAGGAAGTTATGCTTTAGGTGTTGTTTGTAAAGACGAGCCAGATAAATTAATAGCAGTAAGAAAAGAATGTCCTTTAATTGTAGGATTAGGAAAAGATGAATCATTCATCGCATCAGATATTCCAGCTGTATTAAGCTATACAAGAGATGTGTATCTTTTAGAAGATCATGAAATAGCTGTTCTTTCAAATGAGGGAGTTAAGCTTTATGCAACAGATGGAAAAGAAATACAAAAGGATATATATCATGTTACATGGAATGAAGATGCTGCTGAAAAAGGCGGATTTGAAGATTTCATGTTAAAAGAAATTCATGAACAACCAAGAGCTATAAGAGATACTATGGCTGGAAGAATTTCAATGGAAAAGAGTATGCTTTTAGATGATTTAAAAATTACTAAAGAAGATTTAGAAAATACAGATAGAGTATTTATAGTAGCTTGTGGTACTGCATATCATGCTGGACTTGTAGGTAAAAACTTAATTGAATCATTTGCAAAGATTCCAGTAGAAGTTGATATTGCATCTGAATTTAGATATAGAAACCCATTAGTAACTGATAAATCTTTAGTTATCGTTATAAGCCAATCTGGAGAAACAGCAGATACATTAGCAGCTTTAAGAAATAGTAAAAATATTGGTGCTACAATAATAGCATTAACTAATGTAGTTGGAAGCTCAGTATCAAGAGAAGCTGATCATGTATTATATACATTAGCAGGACCTGAAATTTCAGTCGCTTCTACTAAGGCGTATACAACTCAAATAATTGGAATGTATATGATGGCTATGACATTTGCAAAAATATTAGGCAAATTAAAGAGCGATAGATTAGAAAAATTAAAAGAAGAATTATTAGATTTACCAGAAAAGTTAGAATTAGTTTTAGAAGATAGAGAAAAAATAAAAGTTATAGCTGAAAAAATGTATGAAGAAAAAGATGTTTTCTATTTAGGAAGAGGATTAGATTATGCAGTTGCATTAGAAGGATCACTTAAACTTAAAGAAATATCATATATTCATGCTGAAGCATATGCTGGTGGAGAATTAAAGCATGGTCCTATAGCATTAATTGAAGATGGAACAAATGTAATTGCTTTATTAACTCAAGAAGCTTTAAAAGAAAAAATGGTAAGTAATATTGTAGAAATTAAAGCAAGAGGAGCAAAGGTCATTGGAGTTTGTTATGTAGGAATTAAGGGCTTAGAAGAAGTTCTAGATGAAATTATATATATTCCAAGAACTATGGATATGTTTGCACCAGTATTAAGTGTTGCTGCACTTCAATTATTATCATACTATGTAGCAAAAGCTAAGGGATGCGATATAGATAAACCAAGAAACTTAGCTAAATCTGTTACTGTAGAATAATAATTAAAATTTATGAAATTTAATTGAATGAAAATTTGATTATTAGTCGAAGCTATAAGAAATTAGTGGTAATTTAGAATCTGACATGTACAGTTATACTATGAAAGACGTGATTAATAATTATTTCATAGCATTCTAAGTATGACATTTAGAATATTATGCTAAAAATTAATAGAATTTAATAATGAGGACTAGGTATTTTAAAAATATTTAAAATGCCTAGTTTTTTTGATTATTTTAAGGAGATGAAATTATGTAAAAATGTAAAAGAATTAAAAACATTGAAATGGAGCTTGAACATAAATTGATAAAATTATAAATGATATTAGCAAAGTAAAATATAGAATAAAAGATTTATTCTAAAAAGATAATAGGGGAAATAAGAGGATGGATAAACGAAAAGGAGGATTTACTAAAGAAAAATACGATAAATAGATAAAAGGGAATAGAAGATGTGCGATGTACTGAATTATAAACAATGATTAACTATTTAGTATGTTACTTCCATTGATAAATATTCGAGTATGATTGGCATAAAAACAAGAAGACAACATGAATTAGTTTTGAATAACAAGACTAATTACTTTTATATTGTGGAGTTTTCTAATTAAGCTATTGATATTTCATTAGAATAAGATGGTGGATTAAGTATATACAAATATTTAATTATAAATAAAATATTTGAACTAGAAGATAGTGCAATGAAAGACATTTAATTATATAATAATTATTTTCCTATAAAAATTGTTGACTTTTTATATGGATATATTATACTTAAAATACAAATAATGATTAAAATTTCAATTAATTATATGAAGTAAAGTATATATATATTTAGCAAGGCATATATTAATAAATTATTAAAACGTTATCAAAAATATTTAAATTAAAATTATAGGAGGAGAAATTATGAGTAAGCATAAATTCACAGAAATTAGAGTACCCATAGAATTTGATAATCCATCTATTATGCGTGATGAAGAAAAATGTATTAAATGTGGACAATGTAAAAGAATATGCATTAATAATATCGCAATTGGAGATTCATTTGATCTTAAAAAAACGGGAGATGTAGCTATTTGTATTAATTGTGGACAATGTGCCAATGTATGTCCAACAAGCTCAATCACAGAAGTTTATGAATATGAGAAAGTAAAAGAAGCTATTAAAGATCCTGAAAAGATTGTTATTTTTAGTACATCACCATCAGTAAGAGTTGCTTTAGGTGAGGAATTTGATATGGAAGAAGGAAGCTATGTAGAAGAAAAAATGATAGCAGCTTTAAGAACATTAGGTGCTGATTATGTATTAGATACCACTTTTTCAGCGGATTTAACTATAGTTGAAGAAGCTAGTGAACTTATAGAAAGAATTATGGGAAATAAAAAGCCTCTTCCACAGTTTACGAGTTGTTGTCCTGCGTGGGTTAAGTTTACTGAAACATTTTATCCGGAACTTATTCCAAACTTATCAACAGCTAAAAGTCCTATTGGAATGCAAGGCCCAACTATAAAAACATATTTTGCAAAACAAATGAATATTAATCCTAAAAAAATCGTTAATGTTGCTGTTACTCCTTGCACTGCAAAGAAATATGAAATCCGTAGAGAAGAAATGAATGCATCAGCAAAATATAATAATATTGAGGGCATGCGTGACATGGATTATGTAATAACGACAAGAGAACTTGCAAAATGGTCTAAAGAAGAAAATATTAATTTAAAAAATCTTGAACCAGATAAGTATGATAATTTACTTGGATGTGGTACTGGAGCAGGAATTATTTTCGGTAATACTGGAGGAGTAATGGAAGCAGCACTTCGTACTACATATTTTTACATAACTAAAGAAGTGCCACCAGAGACATTATATGAGCTAAAACCAGTAAGAGGAATGGAAGGTATTAAAGAAGCTAAATTAAATATTAAAGATATTGAATTTAAAGTTGCAATTGTTCATGGAACAGCAAATGCTAAAAAATTAATTGAAAAGATGAAAACTGGACAAGTAAAATACGATGTTATTGAAGTAATGACATGTCGTGGTGGATGCATTGGTGGCGGAGGTCAACCCAAAGATAAGAAATTTCTTGGTGATGCTTTAAGAGAAAAACGTATAGAAGGCTTATACAATAAAGATAAAAATGTAAAATTAAGATCAAGTTATGAAAATCCAGAAATAATTAAGGTATATGAAGAATTTTATGGTGAACCTTTAAGTGAATTAGCAGAAGAAATTCTACATACAATGTATAATGATAAAAGTGGTATGCTATAAAAATAGAGATATATAAGTTATTTTTTTGAATGTTAAGAAATTAAAGGTGTATGTTATGGTTTATTTATATACAATATAAGTAAAATTAACAATATTACTTTGATCTAACTTTGTTTAAAATCAACATTAATTATAGTTAAAATAAATAATTTTTATTTAAAAATTCTGTTTAATATGTGTTGTATTATAAAGAGGCTTATTGTTCATATTAATTGGTATATAGTCTTTATTTATTTGGAGAAAAATGATATAATTTACAGATTGGATATATATTTACATGATTTGAATTTTAATTATAGTTTTAATATTTTATAAAATGTTTAAAGCAAAACTTATATTTTATATAAGTATCATAGGATATAAATTTAACGATTACTTTAGTGATTGAGAGAAAGTATGAAATAATTTAAGGATTATTTTGTGCTTTTTTTTATACATAAAACTAATTATTATATAATATTAATGTTACATCATTAAACAAATAAAAGTAAAATAAGTATATAAACGAGTTTGACATGATAATATATTATTATATTAAAAATATAGAATAATATATTATTTAATATAATAATTAGTTTATTTAAATTATTAAATAGGGGGATGGGTATGAACAATAATTGTCTGCATGACTTACAAAATGGAAGTGACATTAGAGGGATTGTATTAACTAATGAAGATCAAGTTATAAATTTAACTAATAAAGAAATTAAAATTATAACAATAGCATTTCATGAATGGTTAAAAAATAAAAATAAACTTAATAATTTAAAAATATCAGTGGGGATAGATTCTAGAATAACTGGAAATGAATTTAAACACACTATAATTAACACACTAGTCGCATGTAAAGTCACAGTATATGATTGCAAATTATCAACTACACCATCAATGTATATGACAACTATTATGGATGATTACAAATGTGATGGAGCTATAATGATAACAGCAAGTCATCTTCCTTATTATTATAATGGTATAAAACTATTCACTAAAAATGGATGCTTAGATAAAGAAGAAATTCAAGAGGTATTAAATATAGCATCAAAATATGAAGATAATAAAGAATATGTTTTTGTAAGTGAAATGGAAGCAAGAAGAATGACTGTTTTTAAGCCACTTATTAATGATTATTCTAAACTATTAGTTAAAAAAATAAGAAAAGAAATTAACTCATTAGAAAATTATGAAAAACCTTTAACAGGTATTAAGATTATATTAGATGCAGGAAATGGATCAGGAGGATTTTTTAAGGAGAAAGTATTAGAAGAATTGGGAGCAAATACTACAGGAAGTCAATTTATAGAACCAGATGGTACATTTCCTAATCATATTCCAAACCCAGAAACGGATATTTCTATGAATTTAATAAGTAATGCAGTAATAGATAATCATGCTGATTTAGGAATTATTTTTGATACGGATGTAGACAGAGTTGCTTTAGTTGGAAAAGAAGGTAGATTTATAAATAGAAGTTCTCTAATTGCACTTATATCTGCAATAGTATTGCAAGAGCATAAAGGATCTACTATAGTTACCGATTCAGTAACATCAGATGGAGTAAGCAAATTTATAAAAAAATTAGGTGGTAAACATCATAAAGTTAAAAAGGGATACAAAAATATTATAAATGAGGCTATGAAACTAAATAGTAAAAATGAAGAATGTTATGCGGCTATTGAAACAAGTGGTCATGTTGCATTAAAAGAAAATTATTTTTTAGATGATGCCGCTTATTTTGCATCAAAAATACTTATTATTATGGCTAAATTAAAAAAAGAAGATAAATTTATTGAGGATTTAATAAGTGATTTAGAGTTATCAAATGAGGAAAGAGAAATAAGATTAGCAATTAATGAAAATGATTTCAATAATTATGCCAATAAAATATTATATGATTTTACTAAAGTGATTGCTGATAATGATAATATGCAAATTGATGAAGACAATTGTGATGGAATAAAAGTTATATTTAATGAAAAATTTGGAGAAGGGTGGTTTACTTTAAGACTTTCTTTACATGAACCTAAAATAGTAATTAATATTGAATCTAGTAAATCATCAGAATGTGAAAAAATACTAGAATTTATTAAAAACTTTATAAATAATTATAATGTAAGTTATTTAAACTAATTTCAAAATATAAAAATTATATTTAAAGCTATATATCATTTAATATCATGATATATAGTTTTCTTTTATTGTAATCTTAAAAATATTCAAATATAATTTTGCATAAATATACTTATTAAAGGATAATTCTAATATTAAATAGAAATCTTATTTTACATTAATAATATTTTAGATTGGACCTATTAGTACATAAATGCTATACTATATATAATGTGATTATTTATATAAAATAAAAAATAAAGTATATTTAAACAGTTATATAATAATTTTATCATTGTATAATTATTTGATTTTAAAAATATTATACATTTTATTAAATAATTTGTAAATTGAATATCACAATAATTTATATTAAAATTGAAAGGAAGTGATGTAAGTATATGACAATACCATTGATTTTAGCCTCTTTAGTATTGATAATTTGTGTATTTTCTAGTAAAGTTTTATATCGATTTGGAGTACCCTCATTATTAATATTTTTGGTTTTAGGAATGATATTTGGAAGTGAAGGAATCGTTGGAATAAGATTCGATAATTATAAAATAGCTGAAGATATTGGATCATTTGGATTAGTTTTTATAATGTTTTATGGAGGTTTTTGTACTAACTGGAAATTAGCAAAACCAGTTGTTACTAAGGCGACATTAATGTCAACCGTAGGCGTTATTATAACGGCAGGTCTTACTGGAATATTTTGTACTTGGGTTCTTAAATTTTCTTTATTAGAAGGTTTTCTACTTGGATCAGTAGTAGCATCAACAGATGCAGCATCTGTATTTTCTATTTTAAGATCTCAAAAGTTAAATTTAAAGGGTGGTATAGCATCTCTATTAGAAATTGAAAGTGGTAGTAATGATCCCATAGCATATATGCTTACTATAATAACATTAAGCTTTATGTCTGGATCACAACAATCAATTTTTAAACTTTTATTATTTCAAATATTATTTGGAATAATAATTGGAGTTATTTTAGCTAAATTAAGTACTTTTATTCTAAAAAATATTACATTTGAAATAGAAGGACTTTATCCTGTCTTTGTAATGGCAATTGCTATTTTAGCATATTCATTAAGCATATGGATTGGTGGAAATGGTTATTTAAGCGTTTATATAGCAGGTATAATAATTGGAAATAGTAAAATACAAAATAAAAAAAGCTTGGTCAAATTTTTTGATGGTATATCTTGGCTAATGCAAATAATGTTATTCTTTATATTAGGATTATTATCTTTCCCATCTCAAATACATTTAGCGTTTTTACCAGGATTTTTAATTTCTTTATTTTTAATTTTTATAGCAAGACCAATATCAACTTTTGCAATATTAAGCTGGTTTAAAGTGCCTATAAAACAGCAAATTTTTGTTTCATGGGTAGGACTTAGAGGGGCAGCTTCAATAGTTTTTGCTATATTAGCAGTTACAAATGATGCATTTATAAATTTTGATATATTTCATATAGTATTTTTTATAGCATTATTTTCTGTATCATTACAAGGAACTTTAATATCTCCTATAGCAAAAAAACTAGATCTTGTTGATGATGAAACTGCTGTATTAAAAACTTTTAATGACTATCAGGAAGAAATGAATACTAAATTAGTAGAGTTTGAAATAAAGCCAGAAAGTAAATTAGCTAACAAGAGTATTATAGATGCTAATATACCAGAAGATATATTAGTTGTTATGATAAAACGTAATGGAAAAATATTGCATCCAAAAGGAAAAACAATTATTTATGGTGGTGATATTTTAGTTTTAACAGGAGAAAATTTTGATAATATAGACTTTTAAAAATGATTTTTCTTATGTATATATTAATACTTTAGCAAAGTATATTAAAATTAAATATATATGTTATAGGATTATATTAAGTTTTACACTTAATATAATCCTTAATTTTTATGCTTAAAGTATATTTAAAAGATATTTGGCACATAATGTTTGATTATATATTAACAATTACCAGGATGGTGGTTATTGTTTTCATAAAAAATATAAGAAATATAAATTATAAATAATATATCTATTTAATAGATTATTGGATTTTAAATGAAAAAAATATAGAATAAGTAATAATACAATAAAAACATGCCTAAAAATAAATGAACTCATAAAATATAAATTTATGTATTGAAGAAGAAACTTAATTAGAATATAATTGATTTGTTAATAATTTAACAAATGTTAAAGTTATTAACTATATCTATTGATATATTTACCAATCCTCTTAATAATAAGTTTGGATATTTAATATAGTGGATATAATATCTAAACTTATTATTAGAGAACGTTTATAAAATTTTCATATAATTAATAGTTTTTTTATAGTTACGATATAAATATGAAAATAAAAATTAATTTATATAAATAAAACAAATTAAATGGTAAAGGGGAAAAAGATATGTATATTAGTGATGTTGAAATTATCTCAAAATCGGCAAGAAATAAATATGAACTATCTCAAAATTCATCGAGGAAATATACAACCAGAGCGATTGTAGCAGGATTTTATTTAGTAGTAGCAATAATTTTATCATATACAATAGGTGCTATTTTGAATCCTAATTATCCAGAGCTAGCTAGGATAATGGTAGCAGCTACATTTTCAATAGCATTAGCACTTATTGTTTTTTTAGGTGGTGAATTATTTACAGGTAATAATATGGTTATGGCAGTAGGGATTTATACTAAAACATGCACTCTAAAGATGGCATTAAAAGTATGGTGTTTAAGTTACTTAGGAAATCTTTTAGGCGCAATAGTTATATCATTTTTATTTGTTAAAAGTGGAGCATCACTTCCTTTAATACAAGAATATATATCTGGTATATTAGCTACTAAATTCACTCTTTCGGCATTTGAATTGTTCATAAGAGGAATTTTATGCAATTTTATTGTGTGTTTAGGTGTATTATCTACTATTAGATTAAAATCTGAAAGTGGTAAATCTATAATGATGTTTTGGTGCGTATTTGCATTCGTTATTGCTGGATTTGAGCATAGCATAGCTAATATGGGCATTTTTTCAGTAGGATATTTTGCATTAGGTGGATTATCAATGACGTTAATAGTAAAAAATTTATTTTGGGTAACATTAGGCAATATAATTGGTGGTGGAGTATTATTAGCATTACCATTAACATATATGAGTGTTGAAGAATAAAATTATAAAAAGTGTTTTAGCTATTTTTAAATTAGCTAAAACACTTTTTTAATTACTCTAAATAAATATTAAATTCTTAGACAGTAGATATTCTCCGTGATAAAATAAAGCTATAGAATAATATCTAAAGAATTAAATTATATATATTATAGATAGATGGTGATTAAGTGATTATAATAAAATTAGAAAAGAATAAAAAAAGACAAATTATTTTTAAAATTAAATTTACAGATGGTGAAGAAAATAAATTATTTTTTAAAAGAGCTATTATAGAAGGCAAAAAAATAAAAGGTGACTTTGATTATCAAGTACCTTTAAGATTTTTTATTCCAATAGTAAAGAATATAAATAAAAAAGATATCTTATTAGATAAAGATAGTTTGTTATCTTATTTAGAATTTTCGGATATATATGATGAAAATTATTATAATGAAATACAAGCAACGCCTAACTATATGAAAAAGTGGAGAGAAGAATGTTGTCCTGAAATTTATAAAGTAACTATTGATAAAGAGAATTGTAATATAGAAAAAGAAATTATTTTTAATAAACCTAAAGTTTATTTTGAATAACTAGTAGCTTAATATAAAAATAAAAAATTAGAAATAACTTTATATGCAGATATTTCTAATTTTATAATATTAAAATTTAAATAAGAAGATGATTATTTAAATATCACCATTTACAATTACATCTATTTTTCCTGTAGCTGGACTAATGATTAAGCCATGTACTCTTATATTCTTAGGAAGTAAAGGATGATTTTTTATCATTGTTACGCTTTTTTCTATTGAATTTTCTATAGATTCAAATCCATGAAGCCATGATTCAATATTTATTCCAGAATTATTTAAAATAGATATAGTTTCATTATCTATACCTCTATCAATCATTTTATTTATAATATTTTTAGGATCTAAATTACACATACCACAACCATGATGTCCTACTACAAAAACATCTTCAGCACCAAATTCGTATATTGAAACTAAGATACTTCTCATTACGCTACCAAATGGATGAATTACTGTTGCACCAGCATCTTTTATTATTTTTGCATCTCCATTTTTTATATTCATAGCTTTAGGTAATAATTCTGTTAATCTAGTATCCATGCATGATAATATAACCATTTTCTTTTTTGGAGTTTTTGTTGTAATAAACTCTTCAAATTTTTTATTTTCTACAAAGATTTTGTTGAATTCTAATATTTCCTCTAATTTATTCATATATTGCCCCACCTTTATTGTTTTATATTAAATAGATTATACAATTAAAATAATATTTATCAAATATTATTAAGATAGATTTTACTAATTAAAATTTTCCATATGGTGTTAAGTTAGTGTAGATCATAAGAAGATAAGTTGTTTAAATATTAAATTTTAGCTATACTTATTCATAATAAATATTATTATATTAATTTTATGGGGATTCTATTTATTGATTAATATAATAAAAAAAGGGGGCACAACAAATATGACAATTATGGAAGACAAGAAAAAGTTAAGAAGAGAAATATTAAAATTAAGAAAAGAAATTGATTCTGAAGAAAAGAAAAATTTTGATAATATAATTCACAATAAGTTTTTAAAAAGTAAATTTTATTCACAGTGTAAAAATATATTTGTGTATATTTCATATGATTCAGAAATTGATACTAAAATTTTAATAAGAAGAGCGTTAAAAGATGGGAAAAATATATATGTTCCTAGGACAAATTATGAAACTAAATTAATGGAAGCTATTAAAATAGTATCTTTAGAGAATCTTACGGAAGATAAACATGGGATTTTAGAACCTAAAGAAAATGAATTAGCAACAAATTTAGATAATATTGATTTAATAATCATGCCTGGAGTTGCTTTTGATAAAAATGGTGGAAGAATGGGGTATGGAGGAGGATTTTATGATAGATATCTAAATAAATGTAAAAAAGATATACATAAAATCTCTTTAGCATATGATTTTCAGGTAGTAGATTGTATACCAATGGATAAGCATGATATAAGGGTAGATTATATTATTACAAACATAAAAGAAATAACATGCAATTTTTAATAAAATAGCAATATAATAAAAAAAATAAAATTTATGGTTGCAAATGTTAAAAAATGATATATAATATAAACATATTAAAAATAAATCTGTTATTAAGAATGGTGGAGGGACTGGCCCAATGAAGCCTAGCAACAGCTAACTTTAATGCGAAAGTTAGAATTGTGCTAAATCCTGCAGGAAATTTCCTGAAAGATAAGAGATGCATAGAAGTTATATATAAATTTGTTTTTATAAACTATTTCTCTATCTTTAAAGTCAGGGAAATGGTTTTTTTTAATATCTTAAAACATGTTTTAAATAAATAAGCAATAAAATTTAGGGGGCAATAAAATATGAAAATAGAAACAAAGTGTTTACATGAAGGTTATAAACCAAAGAATGGGGAACCAGTAGCGTTACCTATTTATCAAAGTACTACATATAGATATGATAGTACAGAATCAATAGGAAAATTATTTGATTTAACTGCTGAGGGGCATATGTATTCACGTATATCAAATCCAACCGTTGGGGCTGTAGAAGATAAAATAGCTTCATTAGAAGGTGGAATAGGAGCTCTTTGTACTAGCTCTGGACAAGCTGCATCTTTAATAAGTATATTAAATATTTTAAAGGTTGGAGATCACATTATTAGTGCGGCAACAATTTATGGGGGAACTATCAATTTATTCGCAGTAACACTTAAAAGATTTGGAATAGACTGTACATTTGTTGATCCTGATGCGTCAGAAGAAGAGATTCAAAAGGAATTTAGAGATAATACTAAAGTTGTTTTTGGAGAAACTATTGCAAATCCAGCTATAGCTGTGTTTGATATAGAGAAGTTTGCTAAAATAGCACATAAGAATAATGTACCTCTTATAATAGATAATACTTTTGCTACACCTATACTTTGTAGACCTATAGAATTTGGGGCAGATATAGTAATACATTCTACTACTAAGTATATGGATGGACATGCAGTACAAATTGGAGGCGTTATTGTAGATAGTGGTAACTTTGATTGGACAAATGGTAAATTCTCAGAATTTACAGAGCCAGATGAATCATATCATGGCGTAATTTATTCAAAAGATTTTGGGAAATCAGCATATATAACAAAGGCTAGAGTACAACTTATGAGAGATTTAGGGGCATATATACCAGCAAATGCTGCATTTCTTTTAAATCTAGGTCTTGAAACACTTTCAGTTAGAATAGAAAAACATTGCAGAAATGCTGAAAAGGTTGCAGACTTTTTAAGTAATAATGAAAAAGTTGAGTTTGTAAATTATCCAATAGTAAAGGGAAATAAGTATGAAGATTTAGCAAGAAAATACTTACCAAATGGTTGTAGTGGAGTAGTATCATTTTCAATTAAAGGAAGCAGAGAAAATGCAATTAGATTTATGGATAATTTAAAACTTGCAGAAAATGTAGTTCATGTAGCAGATATTCGTACATGCGTACTTCATCCAGCAAGTTCAACACATCGCCAACTTGCTGATGATCAACTTATAGCAGCTGGAATAACACCAGGACTTGTTAGATTATCAGTTGGCCTTGAAAATATAGATGATATATTAGAAGATGTTAAACAAGCTTTAGATCAAGTTTAATAAGAATTTTCTTTAAGCAAATGTTGATATATGCATAAATAAAGGTGGACTAAGTAATTAAACTTAGGAATACTAAAATGAGTATAGTCCCATTTTAGCTTGCTCTCAATATAAAATTGCGACAAGCAGTAAATTTGACAATACTCATTAAGAATTCTCAAAGTCCAATTACAATGCCACTTTACCTATTGCATATATCCAACATATTTTAAAAATAAAAATAAAAATTAAGATAAAGAAATAGGAAATTAATTGAAATATCTATTTAGATACATTTTAATTAACTTCCTATTTTAATATTATTATTTAAATTTACAAGTTTGATTTATGAATGTTTATGATTTAGTATAGGAGCGTAATGGCATTGGAATTTACTTTTTAGAATTCTTAATAAAGATTTGTTGAATTAGTTGCTTGTCAAAAGTAAGTGTCCAAATTTTACATTTGGAAACACGAACTTTCACACAGTACAATGTTTCATTGGGAGCATGCATTAATTAGACTAAGCTTTATTTTAGTATTCTTAAAGCAAATTCCTCAGTCCATAAGCTTTATACTAAATCATAAACTATTTCAATGAATCAAAAGAAATTATCTTTCTTTTGTAGCTATTTCATTTAATAGTCTTTCTGTAAAGGCATCTAATTTCATAGCACCTTCATCATCATTTTTTCTGCTTCTTACAGAAACTTCGTTGTTAGCAGTTTCTTTTTCTCCAACAACTAAGATGTAAGGAGTTCTTTCAAGTCTAGCTTCTCTGATTTTATAACCGATTTTTTCAGCTCTGTAATCAGCTTCGATTCTAACACCTTTATTTCTTAATGATTTAACTACTGATTCAGCATAATCATTGTATTTATCTGATATTGGTAACACTTTTACTTGAACTGGAGAAAGCCAAGTAGGGAATGCACCAGCATATTTTTCTATAAGCATTGCTAAAGTTCTTTCATAGCAACCAATTGATGATCTATGAATTATATATGGACGTTTCTTTTCTCCATTTTTATCAATATAGCTCATATCAAATCTTTCAGCTAAAGCAAAGTCTATTTGAAGTGTAATTATTGTATCTTCCTTACCATGAACATTTTTGAATTGTAAGTCAAGCTTTGGACCATAGAATGCAGCTTCATCATCAGCTTCAACATAATCAATATTTAAATGATCTAATATAGTTCTCATAGTATCTTGAGTTTTATTCCATGCTTCAGGATCATTTATATATTTTTCAGTGTTATTTGGATCCCATTTAGAGAATCTATAACTTATATCTTCGTCAATTCCTAAAGTTTTCATTATATATTTAATTAATTCAAGGACACCTTTAAATTCTTCCTCTAATTGTTCTGGAGTTACAATTAAATGGCCATCAGCTAAAGTAAATTGTCTAACTCTTATAAGTCCATGCATTTCTCCTGAAGATTCATTTCTAAATAGAGTAGAAGTTTCACCATATCTTATAGGAAGATCTCTATAACTATGTTGTTCTGCATTGTATATAGTATATTGGAATGGACAAGTCATTGGTCTTAAAGCAAAAACTTCTTCGTCCTTTTCTTCATCTCCTAATACAAACATACCATCTTTGTAGTGATCCCAGTGACCAGAAATTTTATAAAGGTCGCTCTTAGCCATAAGTGGAGTTTTAGTTAATACATAGCCTCTTTTTTCTTCTTCGTCTTCAACCCATCTTTGAAGAATTTGAACAATCTTAGCTCCTTTTGGCATTAATAAAGGAAGACCTTGACCTACATTTTCATCAGTAGTAAATAATTTAAGTTCTCTACCTAGTTTATTATGATCTCTCTTTTTAGCTTCTTCTACAGCTTCTAAATAATCATCAAGTTCTGATTTCTTTAAGAAAGCAGTACCGTATATTCTAGTAAGCATCTTATTTTTTTCGTCACCTTTCCAATAAGCACCAGCACTTCTAATAAGCTTGATTGCTTTAATTGATTTTAATGACATAACATGAGGACCAGCACATAAATCAGTGAATTCACCAATCTTGTAGAATGATATTATTTCATCTTCACCTAAATCATTAATTAATTCTACTTTATATGGTTCATCCTTCATTAATTCTAAAGCTTCATTTCTTGGAAGTTCAAATTTTTCAATTGAAGGGTTTTCTTTGATTATTTTTTTCATTTCTGCTTCAAGTTTTTCTAAATCTTGAGCTGAAAATGCAATATCTTTATCAAAGTCATAGTAGAAACCAGTAGCAATAGAAGGTCCTATAGCTAATTTTGTTTCAGGAAATAATCTTTTAACAGCATAAGCTAAAACATGAGATATACTATGTCTTACAGCATCCTTACCCTCTTGAGAATCAAAAGTGCATATGCTTAAAGAAATATCTTCATTAATTCCTTTTCTAAGGTCGCAAACTTTATTATTAACAACACCACAACAAGCGTTTCTAGCTAAACCTTCACTAATTGATTTTGCTATTTCATATATAGATAATCCAGCTTCAAATTCCTTAACTGAACCATCTTTTAAAGTTACTTTTATCATTATAAAAAACTCCTTTCAAAACTGTAAAATAAAATTTAGTACAAAATAAAAAAACTCCGTCTCTAAATATATAGAGACGAAGTAATATCCGTGGTTCCACTCTAATTATCTAATACACTTATTTAAATTAAAAATATATTTATCTTAATTAAACAAGTAGAGTATTAGATCACTTGAAATTACCGTAACGTGGTAATAAGCGGACTGTATTAAGGTCACTCAGAGGTGGTTTTCAACTAAAGTTATTTAAGAATAATTCCACCAACATATTCTCTCTCTGAAAATAAGGTTTTAGCTTACTGTCCTCATCAACGTATTATCATATATTATTTTTTATTATAATCATTACATTTTTTTATGTCAATAAAATAAGAAAAATATTTGTTGTAAAATTAAGGTTCTTTATCTATATTGTCGATTAATTTATCTAGAGTTAAATTTTCAATCATTTCCTCAGTATATAGTTTTCCACCCATAATTTTAACTATTATATCTAATTTTTTAAATCCTTCTTTATATACTTTTAAATCTTTAACTATTCTTTTTAGTTGATTTTTAGATACTTCAAGTATTAACATTAATTCTTTAAATTTATAATAATCATTTTGAAGTAGATAAAATAAATTATTTTGAAGTTCTAACTTGTACAAAATATCAGTTTCTTCACAATGATGAGGGCCTGGTTTACCTCTATGATGATATGGACATAAATACTTGTAATTTAATTGTATATCCAATCCACCTTCACTTCTGTGAACAATATGATGAATATCAGCCTGCTTTTGGCATATTTCACACAAATACAACTGCGTTCCTCCTTAAAAGCTTATATATATATTATAAAATAATCAGAATAAAATATCAATTTACTTAACTTCTATTACAGGTAAGTATTAGAAGCTTTCATGATATACATCCTAAATATATACATATTTACCTATAATAAATAATACTTAAAACAAATCTCAAGTGTTACATTTTTGAAACAATTAAGATTAAGTTTTGAAAAGATTAATTGTTATTATATAAACATAGTAAACGTTTCAAAGAGGGGGAAGCTTAATGAGTACAGTAGAGTTATTAGAACAGAACCCTATTATAGCATCTGTAAAAAATGAAGAAGAATTAGCATTAGCGCTAGAATCTTCAGTACAGATTATATTTGTGTTATTTGGCAGTATTATGAATATAAAAGAAATAGGAGATTTAATAGAGGAAAAAGGGAAATTTGGAATAATTCATTTAGATTTAGTTGATGGTTTTGTTTCAACTAAAGAAGTAGTAATTAGTTACTTAAAAGAAAATACTAAATTTAAAGGAATTATAAGCACCAAACCACATATCCTTAAAATTGCTAAAAATTATGGATTATTAGCAATTCAAAGATTTTTTATATTTGATACATTGTCATTTACAAATTCAAAGAATCATTTAGTATCAGGAGCTGATGCAATAGAAATATTACCTGGAATTTTACCTAAGGTTATAGAAGATATGTCTAAAAGCACATTGAAACCAATAATTACAGGTGGATTAATTGAGAATAAACAAGAAATTATTTCAGCATTGCAATCTGGTGCAACATGTATATCTACAACTAAGCAAGAGCTTTGGAGTGTTTAGTTACTAATTTAAGCATATTTTAAATATTTCTTTTATTACAGGAATTATTTATAGTATAAAATAAACAAGTTTTATAGACTAAAAGATTAATTTTGTGGAGGGATTTTTATGTTTAACTTTTTAAAACCGGCACCTCATATTGAGAGAATGCCAGCAGAAAAGATACCATCAAGCTACAAGAGATATCGTATACAAGTATTTATAAGTATATACGTGGGATATCTTATTTATTACTTTGTAAGAAGTAATTTCTCATTAGCTAAGGTATATCTTATAGACCAAGGATTTACAAAAACTCAAGTAGGTTTTGTTGCCTCAGCTTTAGGATTAGCTTATGGTGTAAGTAAGTTCGTAATGGGTAATATGTCCGATAGGTCAAATCCAAAATATTTCCTAGCAATAGGTCTTATATTATCAGGTGTAACAAATTTATTCTTACCTAATGCAACTAATATAGGTATGATGTTTATATTAATGTTACTTAATGGATGGTTCCAAGGTATGGGATGGCCTCCATGTGGTAGAATAATGACTCACTGGTTCTCAGATAGTGAACGTGGAGTTAAGATGTCAATATGGAATACAGCACATAATGTAGGTGGCGGATTTATCGCTACAGTGGTATTACTTGGTGTATCTATATTTGGAAGTTGGAAAGGTTCATTCTATTTACCAGCAATAATTGCTATAGTTGGTGGTATTCTTTATATGTTCTTTGCAAAAGATACTCCTCAATCAGTTGGTTTACCACCAATAGAAGAATATATGGATGATTATCCAGAAGTTGCAGAACAAGTTGAAGATGCAGAAGCAGAACTTACTGCAAAAGAAATATTATTTAAATATGTATTTAATAACAAATTATTATGGTGTATTGCTATAGCTAATGTATTTGTTTACATGGTTAGATATGGTGTTATAAACTGGGTTCCAACATACTTACAAGAAGTAAGACATTTTAACCCAAAAGATTCTTCAGTAGCATTTGCTTTATTTGAATATGCAGCTATTCCAGGAACTATCATAGTTGGATGGATTAGTGACCACATATTCCATGGAAGACGTGCTCCAATAGGAATCATTTGTATGGTTGGAGTTGCAGTTGCAACATATGTTTATTGGAAGAGTACAAGCCCAATGGCAATTAATTGTGCTTTAGCATCAATCGGTGCTTTAATCTACGGACCTGTTATGCTTATAGGTGTTAGTGCATTAGACCTTGTACCTAAGAAAGCTGCAGGAACAGCTGCTGGTTTCACCGGACTATTTGGATACATGGGTGGACAAGTTGCAGCAGAAGTTGCAATGGGTGCTGTTGTTGATAAGTTTAGCTGGGACGGTGGATTCATATTATTAATGATTTCATGTGTTTTAGCAATATTCTTCTTATCATTCACATGGAATTCTCATAATATTGCAGCTAAAAAAGCTAACTAACAAGTTAACCAATTAAACTGATTAAATAAATTAAAATTTTAAAAACGATTTACCAATCCTCAATTTTATAAATTATTATATTAATGAAAAAGTATATTTTCAGACTAGAAGTTTGAAAATATACTTTTTTTTATTTTTCTTTAATTTAGGCATTATAACCATGTGAAATTTAATAGAATATTTATAGAAGTAAATACCAATAATAGTAATATAATTAAAAAAACTATATTAACGATAAAAATACAAAAAAATATAGTATAAATAATTTGTTAAGATAGTATTATATACTATATAATATAAGTAAATAGATGGAATATAAAATAAAATGGTTTAAATAAATGAAAGAATGGTGGTTAAGTTGAAGGAAAAGTATAATTCATTTAAATATTGGGATGATATAACTAGTAGAAATAAGACGATTAGAGGACATATGTTTATGGAAGAACTTCCAACAGAAAAAAGTCTTTATTTTCATACACTTATTTTTAATAAGAATGCAGGCGTGAGTAGTATTTGGGGATATATGCCTAATCTTAAAACTTTACTTGGGTATTTTCAGCATTCATTCTTACAAGAAGCTTTTTATAAATGGATATATGGTAAAGAGAAACTAGTTACTAGGATTCCACCTTTACCCGTTGAAGTTATTATTAAAGAAGGTGAAAGATTAAAAAAAATCAATAAAGAAATAGCAAATAAAATGAAACATGACTATAATAAGTTAAATAGTCTTTGGGATGCTCCTATTAGCAAACTTGATTTGGAAGTAAGAAAATTTGCAAAAGATTTTAATGTTAGGTGGAGTGGAGACAATAAACAATTTATATATATAAAAATATTCAAAGATGCTAAAGAATTAGGTGATTTTGTAGTATCATCTAGTTTAATTACTAGCACAGAAAAAGAGTTGGAAAAAAAGATAGGTGTATCTTTAGAAGAATGGAAATATATTTGTGAGAAAGCAGCTAAGGATAAAGAAAAGGGAGAAAAATTCAAAAAAATATTATTAAAAAAATTGACAGAAGTGTTTTAAAATAAGACCATGTTTTATAAAAATTAATAAGGGTTACTAGAAAAGATTTTTAAATAATTTCTAGTAACCCTTAAAATATTATTTTTTAATAACAGAACATATGCTTTGTGATGATATTCCAAGCAAATTTCCTGTAAAACCTAGACCTTCTTCTGTAGTAGCCTTTATATTAATTTGATCAATCTCTATATTAAGAGCATTAGATATATTTTCTCTCATATTTCCTATATATGGAGAAAGTTTTGGTTTTTGAGCAATAATAACAGAATCAATATTATTTATAATATATCCATTTTTTATGATTAACTTATTTACTTCTTTTAAAAGTTTTATACTAGATATTCCTTTAAATTTATTATCAGTATCAGGAAAGTGACGACCAATGTCTCCTAATGCACAAGCTCCTAATAATGAATCCATTATTGCATGTAATAAAACATCAGCATCAGAATGACCCAATAATCCTTTTTCATAAGGAATTTCAACTCCACCTAAAATTAATTTTCTATTTTCAACTAGTTTATGAACATCATATCCAAGTCCAACTCTCATATAACAAAGTTCCTTTCAAGTTAAAATAAATTTTAATAAATATATTTTAATTTTATCATTTAAATTTGTAGTAATCAATTTTAGTATTAGTATTATTAATTAAATAATTATTATCAAGGAACTCTGGAGAAAATTTGACATGTATATAAGAAATGAGACGGTTGAAAACGAAAGTAAGAAAATTTATTTTACGCTTTTTTACAAAATCTACATATATAACTTTTTTTCTCATATTAATCTCCATTAAATATATTAATTTTTTAAGTACTATATTAATATTTTTAAGATTATGATAATTGGAGATTATAGATAAATTGTTTAGGTTGGAGTTGAATGTGGATAGCAGTAAAATAAATTTCTATGATATAATAACATCATATGAAACAATAGTTAATTTTGATATTTATAATATTGATTAAATGAAATATTATAATATTCAATTGGAGGAAAATTGAAATGGACAAGTTAAGAATTAAATATGTCTTTTCATCAGCACCAAACATGTTATTAATAGGTGGAAAAACAGATATAAATAGAAACAAACAAATAGAATCATTTTTTAAAAAATTGCCCGTATATAATATTTTACTTAAGGATTTAATTAATTATCCTCCTAAAGAAAAGCAACGTAATATAATTTTAAATATT
Organism: uncultured Clostridium sp.; assembly: GCF_963527835.1. Lineage (GTDB taxonomy): Bacteria > Bacillota > Clostridia > Clostridiales > Clostridiaceae > Clostridium. The sequence continues at coordinate 115,107 of NZ_CAURTC010000004.1, forward strand.
TCTTATTATATACTAGAAGATGATAATTTAAGGGATTCTGTTGAAAGAAAAAGAGATTTACCTATAAGGAATATTTGCAAAAAAATTGATGTTAGTGATGAATTTTTAAGAACATGGAAAGAATATATTCTATTTTATTATGTTATTTTTTCAAATGTAAATTACAAATTGATTCAAGAATATTTCAAGATAGAAGAAAAATCAAATAATGTAGCAGGCTTAAATAATATAAAGAAAACAGAATTTTTTAGAGGATTAGTATTAAAAAGTTTAAATAGTAGTGCATATATTTTAACATCAAATGGTGAAATAATTAAAATAAAATGTGATAAAAATACTAAAATTGGACAAGAAGTTAGTGGGCAGCAGAAAAAATCTTTTAGGAATTATAAGATACATTTTTGTATATTGATATTTTTAATAATGATAATGGGAATGTCTTTATATTCACATTACTGTAAACCACAAAGTACAATAATAGTAAACACAACTTCGGCTATAAAATTAGAATGTAATTTTTTAAATAAAGTTATATATTCATATTCTGCAAGTGAAAAGGGAAGTAAACTTATAATTTCAACTGATGTTTTACATAAGAACATCGACGAGTCTATAAAAGAAATTTTAGATTATGCAATTAATAATCAAATGATACCTTCGGATAATAAAATATTAATAACTGTAAATGGAGAAACTTTAAAATACGGTACGCTAAAAGAGACTAGTAAATTCTTAAATGAAGTAAATGAAAAAAATAAAAGTGAGAACAAGAGTCAAATTTCTGTGTTAATAAATAATGGTGGAAATCAACATAAATTAACAACAAGTTTATATGAATAGATAAAAAAGACATATGTTTAATCGGTATGCTGATATGTGAATAAGCAAAGTGGACTTATACAATTCCATTTTGCCTATTATATATATCAAAACATGCTTACATATAGTCTTTTATTTTTTTGTGTTTTCTAATAATTGTTTGAATGTATCCATGTCATAATTAGAACTTATATAAATTCTGTTAAGCAATAGAGGATTATCGTCTCTATCAGCAAGACCTAAATCTGTAGTAAATCCTAATTTAAAACCAGCATCTTCAGCAGCTTTTACACTATTATCATCATAATTTCCATAAGGATAAGCAATACTAGTAACTGGTTTCTCAGTAATTGCTTCTAATGTTTCTTTAGATTCTAAAAATTCTTTTAATTGTTCATCATATGTCATTTTAGTAAGATCAGGATGCCCTGCAGTGTGGCTTTGAATATCTATTCCGTAATCAGACATTTTCTTTATAGCTGACTCTGAAAGATAATATCCTCCATCTAATTCAAAAGTAATACAAAATATAGTAGCTTTCATATCTAAATCTTTTAATATAGGAAATGCATTAGTATAGTTATCCATATATCCATCATCAAAAGTGATTACAATACTTTTTTCTGGAATAGGGGTATTGTTTAATAGATAATCTTCTAACTCTTTAAGAGTTAAAGTAGTATATCCAGAATCTTTTATATATCTAAGTTGATTTCTAAGTTTTTGAGGAGCTATAATAACCTCATTATCCTCAGAGCTTTTAACTGAATGATAATATAAAACAGGAACTCCAACATTCTCGTTAGTTAATTTTAAATCATTCTTTGTGTTAGTTTCTTTTTCATATTCAACATCAGAAATTTCTTTATCCGTATCATTAATTTCTGGATTATTATCATCAATAGCCTCAGTAGTAGTAGAATTATTTGAATTTTTATCAACAGTATCTTTTAAGAATAAGTTATTATACATAAAATATGAAATAATTACACAAATTAAAACACAAGTCAGTATAATAATATTTTTTTTTGTAAAAAAATTATTTGAATTTTTCAATGATAGTATCCTCCTAGTTATTTTAAGTCTTTACTTATAATATAAACACAATAAGCACATTTTAACATAATATTTTTTTTATAACAAAAAAACAAAAAAGAAAAAAATTTACAACTTATCAACATTATCCACAATTGCCTGTGGATAACCTGTTATAAATTTAAATTAATACAAAAAAACTATCTGTGTATTCTGTTAATATTTTTTTTTAGGTATGTTTTACGGAAGGAGAGAAAATAAGATAATGCATTTAATTTCAAATATTATGTCGGTATTTTTGATTCCATTAATGTTATCACAAAGTTATCCACAATACATGTTTATAAGTAATAGAATAAAAAACGACAATAATCTAAAAATTGTGGAAAAGTCTATAAATAAAAATTTAAGTTATTTAATAGAAGATGTTAGAATTTTGCAAATAGAAGGTGGAAAAGATAAAAATAAAATTAATAGTATAAATTCAAAGATAAATAGCGATGTTATGAATCCAATAACCGAAGCAGAAAAAACTTCAGCAGAGTATTTTAAGGATACTAATATTATTCCTAGTTTTCCTTATCAAATATCATCTAAATATATTATTACTAGGAATGATAATAATATTTTGAGTTTTTATAATGATTATTATGAATTTTTAGGTGGAGCACATGGCATGACTACTAGAACTTCATATACAATAAATAAAAATAAGGAAGAATTTTTAAAATTAAATGATTTATTTAAATCAGGATATGATTATTTAAATATAATAAATAAAGAAATTGAAAAGCAAATAGGAAAGAATCCTGATAATTACTTTGATTCAGGAAAAATATTTAAAGGCATAAATGAAAATCATGATTTTTATTTGGATGAAAATAATCTTATAATATATTATCAATTATATGAGATAGCACCATATGTATATGGTATTCCAGAATTCAAAATTCCAATAACTTTATTTGGGGAAAATTTTATTTATAGTTAGGATTTTATACATGTTATTTACATGATAATATTTACTTTAGACATAAGAAGCTTAAAGGAGATTGAAATGAAGAAATTCTTAAAAGAATATACTATAATAACTATAGGAATTATAATAGTTGCCATCGGTATTGAAATGTTTTTCTATTCCAACAATATAGCATCTGGGGGAATTTCTGGATTAGCATTAATTTTAAATAAGATTTTAGGAATTAAACCTGGAATAGTAATGATTGTGTGTAATATTGTATTATTTATTGCAGCTTTTATATTTATTGGAGGAAGTTTTGGCATAAAGAGTATATATGCTGCATTTGGTTTATCTTTTATATTATCAGCTGTTGAAAAATTTCATAAGCCAGCAGCAATAACTAATAATTTAGTTTTAGCAACTATATTTGGAAGTGTATTAGTAGCCATGGGAATAGCAATTATGTATACTCAAAATGCTACAACTGGAGGTACTAGCATTATAGCTAAAATATTAAGCAAGTATTGTCATATGGATTTTGGAAAGGGATTGTTAATATCAGATTCGGTAGTAATATTATTAGCAATTTATACATTTGGCGTAGAGCTAGGACTATTCGGATTATTAAGCTCATATTTAACTAGTATTTTAATAGATAAATTTATAGATGGATTTAACTTATCTAAGCAAGTTATGATTTTTACTGATAAAGAAGAACTTGTGGCAAATTACATAATGAAAGATGTTGAGAGAGGATGTACTGTTTTTTATGGTAAGGGTGGATATACTAAAAAACAAAATTGCGTTATCTTAACTATATTAAGCAGAACTCAATTTATTAAATTAAAACAATTCATAATAAAAAATGATCCTAATGCATTTATAACAGTAAATGAAATAACAGAAGTGTTAGGTCAAGGGTTTAAAAACATATCAGATACTTAATATTGATATTTTAAATTAAAATATCAATAATGCCTTAAAACAGAGCAAATAATAAATTAAAAGCTATCACAAAATGATTATTAGAAAATATTTTGTGATAGCTTTTTTATAAGGATCTGTTTCACATATTCTATATATCAACATTGTTTCAAATTGGGGCATTTTATAAAGTTAATTAATTATTTATCGTGAGAATTTTTATTTTGATTTCCTCTAAATCCATACCCATCAGAAACTTCTCTATTAATTGAGGTTATTTTTCCAGTTATGCATCCTCTACAATGAGAAGGAGTATCTCCCGTACAAATCTTACCAGGATACAGTGCATAGAGCTTTCTATATTCACCTTCAGTTACATTTGGCATAACTACATTAGCACCACTTTGAAGTGCTAAAATACGTCCATTTTTATGTAATGATTCCATTGCAGTAGTAGCAGGAATATTTATATCAGGAAGCAACAATCTAGTTATAGCCATTACTTTTAAAGCTAAATTTAAATTTCCACCTTCAGAGTCTTTTAGGGGGGTATCTTCATTAGGAATAAAAGGACCAATACCAATCATATCAGCATTTAATTTTTTGAAAAATAAAATATCATTTGCTAAAGAATCTAATGTTTGATTTGGTAATCCAACTAATACACCTGTTCCAACTTCATAATCTAAATTTCCTAGATTTTTAAGACAGTTTAATCTTTCATCGTGACTCATCATAGGGTCCATTTCTTCATAAAGTTTTTTATCAGTTGTTTCAATACGAAGTAAATATCTATCAGCACCAGCTTCTTTAAAAGCTTTATATTCTTCATAAGTTTTTTCACCTAAACTTAATGTTAATGCCACATTTAACTTTTTAATTTCTTTTATTATTTCCACCATTTTTTCTTTAGTAAAAAAGTCATCTTCGCCACCCTGAAGAACTATAGTCTTGTATCCATAAGATACAGCTTTCTTTGCAAAATCTATAATTTCCTTTTTGCTTAATCTATATCTTTTTATATTTTTATTATCTCTTCTCAATCCACAATATAAACAATTTCTTTTACATATATTAGTAAATTCTATTAATCCTCTTAAATGAACAATATTACCTAAATATTTCTCGCGAGTTTTGTCAGCAGCTTTAAATAAATCATCATTTATATCATCGCATGATAGTAATTGTAATATCTCATCTTTATTTAGTTCATGTGTAACACTTGCTTTTTCAATTAAATTTTTCATGTATCCTCCATAAGTTTAATTTATCGTAATACTTTAAACTTAGTATACTATATAAAAAATAAGAGTTAAAGGACAAGACTTTGCCACTTAACTCTTAATATTTTTACTTTAAGCTATATTTTTAGTCAGATGTTTATATATGTATAAATAAAATGGACTGAGTAATTGAACTTAGGAATACTAAAATGATTATAGTCCCATTTTAGATTGATCTCAATATAGAATTGAGACAAGCGGTAAATGTAAATATTAAAATGAAACTCGACTTCGCTGAGTAAGTTCAAAAAAGCAAAATGTGAAATGCACTGTGTGAAAGTTCGTGTAGCCAAATGTAAAATTTGGACACTTACTTTTTGATTTTCACTTAACTATTCTCAAAATCCAATTACAATGCATTTTACCTATTGCATATATAAACATGTATTTAAAATACAGCATACTTATAATTTTATGCAAATATTCTTACTTTAAGCTACCTGCTTTTTTTCTTTAATTTTACCACCTTTATTTTCAGTACTTATATCATCATCTTTTTCTGAATCATATCTGATGACTTTATATATTTGAATTATTAATGTTGGAAGGAAAGCAAATAGATATATATATCCTAAATTTGCTCCATTTAATGGAATAACTTCAAATAATGATTGTAGTGGAGGCACTAATAATACTGCATTTAATAGTACTAATCCAATTCCGAAAGCTATCCAACTAAATTTATTATCAAATAGACCTAATGCAAATATAGATTTTCTTCCTCTACAGTTGAAACCATGGAACAATCTACCTAAACATAAAGTTGCAAATGCCATTGTACTAGCAGTGCCTACAGGACCACTAGATAATCCTATATGGTAAGCTGTAATAGTAGCAATTGCGATTAATAATCCTTCAATAAGTATACTTTTTACAAAACCTTTATTTAAGATAGATTCCTTACTATCTCTAGGTTCTTCATTTAGAACATCTCTTGTTGATTTTTCCATACCTATTGCAATAGCAGGTAAACTATCAGTAAGTAAATTTATAAATAATAAATGTACTGCAGCAAATGGTATTGGTAAAGCTCTTAATGAAGAATATAGTACAGCTAATATTCCAGAAGTGTTTCCAGAAAGTAAAAATCTAATTGAATTTTTTATATTAGCATAAATATTTCTACCATTACTTATAGATTTAACTATTGTTGCAAAGTTATCATCAGTTAATATCATAGAAGCAGCGTCCTTAGAAACTTCAGTCCCTGTAATACCCATTGCAATACCAATATCAGATTGTTTTAACGCTGGAGCATCATTTACACCATCACCAGTCATAGCAACTATCTTATCTTTACTTTGCCATGCTTTAACTATTCTAATCTTGTGCTCTGGAGATACTCTAGCGTAAACAGAAATATGTTCTAATTTATCTAATAAATCTTTATCAGACATTTTATCTAATTCAATACCATCAACTGATATGTCATTTTCTTGTAATATACCTATTTCTTTAGCAATAGCAGAAGCAGTAACCTTATGATCACCTGTAATCATTACTGGTTTAATTGAAGCTTTAATACAATCTCTAACAGCTGCTTTTGATTCTTCTCTAGGTGGATCTATCATTGAAATTAATCCAATAAATATAAAATCTTTTTCATCATCCAAAGAAAGATCTTTTTTATCATCCAATTTTTTATATCCAAATGATAATACTCTTAATCCATTAGAAGACAACTTAAGGTTCATATTATTTATGTCATTAATATCTTTCTCAGTAATTTTTCTTACACCTTTAGATGTTTTTATTAATGATGATCTATTTAATAATACATCAATAGCACCCTTAGTAATCATTAAATATTCATTATCTATATTGTGAAGAGTACTCATTAATTTTCTATCAGAATCAAAAGGAATTTCACTTAATCTAGGATGTTTGTTTCTATAATCTATTTCATTTATATCAAATTTATGTCCTAAATTAGTTAAAGCTACTTCAGTTGGATCACCAAGCTCTTTACCATCAACAGATGTAGAATCATTACAAAGAATAGAGCTATCTACTAAAAATTTTGAAAGTGAGTTATTTAAATCAATTTCTTCAGAAGTAATTAATTTATCATCTACAAAAATACTTTTAACTGTCATTTTATTTTGAGTTAATGTACCTGTTTTGTCTGAACAAATTACAGATACACAACCTAATCCTTCAACAGCTCTAAGGTTTTTAATTATTGCATGTTCTTTAGACATCTTTTGAGTTCCCATAGAAAGAACTATAGTAACTATTGAACTAAGAGCCTCTGGAATAGCTGCAACAGCAAGGGCAACGGCAAACATTAATGAATCTAAAATTGTATTATCCCTATAAACATTTAAAGCAAATACAATTGCACAAATAATTATTACACCAATAGCTAATTTTTTAGAAAAATCATCTAGGGATACTTGAAGAGGAGTTTTCTTTTCTTGAGTCTCTTCCATTAAAGTAGCAATTTTACCTAATTCAGTATTCATACCAGTGCTTGTTACAAGGACTGTACCTCTTCCATAAGTAACTAAAGAACTTGAAAAAACCATATTTTTTTGATCACCTAAAGCGACTTCAGTTTTATCGATTTTTTCTGAAATTTTATTTACACTTTCTGATTCACCTGTTAGAGAGCTTTCATTAACTTGTAATGAAAAACTTTCAAGTATTCTTCCATCTGCGACTACTAAATCACCAGCTTCTAATATTAATATATCACCTGGCAGTACATCTTTAGATGGAATTTCGATTTTATTAGAATTTCTAATAACTTTGGCAGTAGGAGAGGAGAGCGCCTTTAAACTGCTTAATGATTGTTCTGCCTTAATATATTGAACTGTACCTAAAATAGCATTTATAGTTATAACTACTAAAATAACAATAGTACTTTCAATATTACCAGTTGCTATTGATATTATAGCGGCAACTATTAAAATAATAACTAGCAGGTCTTTAAATTGTTCTAAGAATATAGAAACAATACTTTTTTTCTTTTTTTCTGTTAATGCATTTTCTCCATATTTGTTTAACTGTTCTTTTATTTGTTCTTCGGTAAGACCGTTTAAGGTCACATTAAAATTTTTTAAAGTATCCTCAGAACTTTTACAAAAATACTTTTCCATCTCATTCAATCTCCTTCTTATATTAGTTATCATATATTAAAAATAATAAGCAATATCCTTATATAGTTTGCTCATTATTTTATTTGAAATGCTTAATGAATAAAAAAAGACTTTTAATATAATTTCAGAATTCTGAAATTATATTAAAAGTCTCGTCACCAAAAAGGCTATAACACCAGGTAAATAAATAACCGAGCATGTTGATGTTATATTATAACTACTCCCTCTTAATTCAATATTAAATTTAATGTTCCTTAGAACTAATATATTCTAATTTTAAAATTTTGTCAATTAAATTTTACGATAACTAGTAATTAATATTAATTTTTAGTTATAATATAATTAACAATATTATTAAAGAGGAGATTAATCATTATGTTCACACCTATTAAGACACCGAAAGTATACGATCAAGTCATAGAGCAGATAAAATATAAAATAAAAAGTGGTGAACTCAAAAAAGGTGATAAGCTTCCATCTGAAAGAGAAATGGCAGAATCTCTTTGTGTTTCCCGTACTTCAATAAGGGAAGCTATAAAGGCTTTAGAAGTAATAGGACTTATAGAAAGCAGACAAGGGGCAGGAAATTATATAAGAACTAATTTTGATAATTCACTTTTTGAACCACTGTCAGTTATGTTTATGCTTCAAGAAAGTTCTCTTAAAGAGATGTATGATTTAAGAAAAACATTAGAGCTAGAGTGTGGAAGATTAGCATCAAAGAATATAACAGATAATGAGTTGGATCATTTAAGTGCTATATTAGATAGAATGTATGAAGCAGGAACAGAAGAAGAAAGTTTAGAATTAGATATTAAATTTCATTATGTTGTTGCAAAAGCAGCAAGAAATGTTTTGCTTATTAATATACTTGAAGTAATATCTCAGCTTATGGATGAATTTATAAAATCATCTAGAATGCAAATTTTACATACTGGTAATAGTAGAGAAATATTATTGTCAATACATGAAAATTTAGTGAGAGCATTAAAATTTAGAAATGAAAAACAAGTATTTAAGGCAATGCTAGAACATTTTGATTTAATATGGAAAGCATATGGATACGAAGAATAATAAATTATTCTTGAGTGAAATATTGTTAATAAAATATCAAAGAAGAAGTTTCTATAAAAATAAAAATTATATTTTTATTTTTATAGAAACTTTTTTTTATAGGGAATTTTGGATTTTATTATGTTAAAGAGGAGAAAAAGTACGATTTTAGCAATAAAAAGGTATATTTTTAACTATAAATTCAATATAAATGTTTTCTGTTAATTTAATAACAATTATTTACATGTAAAGGTTTTGAATGTATAATAATAATTGTAAGTGGTAGTACCAATTACTAATTGGTATGATATGTTACCAAAATGGAGGGATAGCCGTGTACATTTTATTTGTTTTAGCTTGTATTCCTATTATTTGGCTTATGATTTCGTTGGGAAAGCTTAAGATTGCAGGTCACAAGGCTTGCCCTATAGCTCTCTTAATAACAGTATTACTCGCAATATTCGTTTGGAAAATGAATATTACTGATGCATTTACTTCAACCTTAGAAGGTGTAGCACTAGCACTTTGGCCAATAATGCTTGTCATTGTAGCAGCGGTTTTTACTTACAATTTATCTATTCATACAGGCAGCATGGACATTATAAAAAAAATTATGACAAGCGTAACAACAGATAAAAGAATATTAGTACTTATTTTAGCTTGGGGATTTGGAGGATTTCTTGAAGCTATAGCGGGATTTGGAACAGCAGTAGCAATACCAGCAAGTATTCTTGCTGCATTAGGTTTTGAACCAGTATTTGCAGCTATTATTTGTTTAATAGCAAATACAACTCCGACAGCTTTTGGTGCTATAGGATTGCCGATAATAACACTAGCGCAAATTACAGGGCTAGACATACATCAATTATCCTATGCAATAACAATCCAATTAGCTGTAATGATAATAATAATTCCATTTATACTAGTTGCCTTAACAGGTAAAGGAATTAAATCAATAAGAGGAGTTTTTGGAATTACATTAATATCAGGAATGTCATTTGCAATTCCACAAGTGTTTGTTGCAAAGTTCATTGGAGCTGAATTACCAGCAGTAATAGGTTCAGTAATTTCTATGGCATTAACAATCTTTGTAGCAAAGAAGTTTTATAACAAATCAGAAGAGAAGACAAGTACTGAAGACAAGGTTACATTTAATCAAGGATTTAAAGCATGGTTACCATTTATACTAGTATTTTTATTTGTAATGATATGTTCACCATTGTTTAAATCGATTTATGAACCATTATCACAAATAAAAACTTCTATACCAATTTATACAGGACCGGGTGGAAAGCCATATACTTTTTCATGGATTGTAACTCCAGGAGTCTTAATAATACTAGCAACTTATGTTGGTGGTTTATTGCAGGGATGTAAAGTTAAAGAGATTACTTTGGTTTTACTTTCAACTATGAAACAAATGGTTAAATCTTGTATAACAATAGTTTCAATTGTATCTTTAGCTAAAGTTATGGGATACAGTGGAATGATTAAATCTATAGCAGATGTTTTAGTAGTCGTAACAGGAAGTTTTTATCCATTAATATCACCTATAATAGGAGCACTTGGAACCTTTATAACAGGAAGCGATACTTCAGCAAATGTTTTATTTGGAGAATTACAAGTACAAGCTGCAAATTCAATTGGAGCAAATCCGTATTGGATTGCAGGGGGAAATGTAATGGGAGCAACCGCAGGAAAAATGATTTCACCACAAAGTATAGCAGTTGCAACAGCAGCTACCAATCTTGTTGGTAGTGAAGGTAAAATATTAAATTCAACATTAAAAGTTTGTTTATTCTACATTGTGTTTTCAGGATTATTAATATATTTCTGTGGACCACTATTTGGATTTTAAAATATAGTTTTTTAGGAGGTATTTACATGAATATTTTAGTTTGTATTAAACAAGTACCAGGAACTTCAAAAGTAGAGGTTGATCCAGTTACTGGAGTATTAAAAAGAGATGGCATAGATTCAAAAATGAATCCATATGACTTATATGCATTAGAAACTGCATTAAGAATAAAAGAAAATGAAGGTGGAAATGTAAAAGTTTTAAGTATGGGACCTAATCAAGCACTTAGTGTAATTAGAGAAGCATATAGTATGGGTGCTGATGAGGGAGCATTATTATCAGATAGAAAATTTGGAGGTGCTGATGTTTTAGCTACATCATACACAATATCTCAAGGTGTAAGAAAAATGGGAGATTTTGAGTTGATAATTTGCGGTAAGCAAACTACTGATGGAGATACAGCTCAAGTAGGACCAGAAATGGCAGAGTATTTAGACATACCTCATGTAGCAAATGTTGAGAGAATCATAGAGATTAAAGAAAAATCAATTATAGTTGAAATGGATATGCCTGAAACTTTAGAAGTAGTTGAAATTTCATATCCTTGCTTAATAACTGTAGATAAAGGAATTTTTGAACCAAGACTTCCATCTTATAGAAAGAAAATTGCAACTAAAGACAAAGAAATTTCAATTATGAGTTTAAATGATTTTGAAGATAGAAATGAAAAGAAATATGGATTAAATGGTTCACCAACTCAAGTTGAAAGAATATTTCCACCAGAAGTTAATGACGATAGAGAGATGTGGACAGGAAATTCAAATGAGTTAACTGAAAAAATAGAACATAAATTAAAAGAGTTTAAGTTTATTTAACTATAAATTAGCTTTTAGTGAGTATAAGGATTTTTATAAATAATATTAAAAAGGATTATTAAGGATATATGAATAAAAACGTTAATCAAGGAGGAATGATTTATGGCAAAGTTAGTTGTTAATCAAGAAAAGATAACTAATAAGGAAGAGTTAATAAAAATATGCCCATTTGGTGCTCTTGAGATAAATGATGGAAAAGTTGAGATAAATGGAGCTTGTAAAATGTGTAAGCTTTGTGTAAAGAAAGGACCAAAAGGAGCAATTGAATATATTGAAGAAGAAGTTAAGTCAATAGATAAGGATTTATGGAGAGGGATATCTGTTTACGTAGATCATGTTAACGGAAAAATTCATCCAGTAACTTATGAATTGATTGGTAAAGCTAGAGAATTAGCAGCTAAAATAAATCACCCTGTTTACTGTGTATTTATTGGTCATAAAGTTTCAGAGGAAGCAAAAGAGTTGTTACATTACGGAGTAAATAAAGTATTTGTATACGATGATGAAGAATTAAAAGATTTTAGAATAGAACCTTATGCAGCAGCATTTGAAGATTTTATTAAAAATGTAAAACCATCATCAATATTAGTTGGAGCTACAACAATAGGAAGATCATTAGCACCTAGAATGGCAGCTAGATTTAGAACAGGTCTTACAGCTGATTGTACTATACTTGATATAAAAGAAGATACAGATTTAGTACAAATCAGACCAGCATTTGGTGGTAATATAATGGCACAAATAGTTACACCTAATTCAAGACCACAACTTGCAACAGTAAGATATAAAGTAATGACAGCACCAGAAAGAACAGATGATGTTAATGGTGAAATAATTAAATGTGATATTAAAAAGGATAAGCTTAAATCTGGTATTAATGTTCTTGAAATTAAAGAAAAAAATACAGAGGTCGGAATAAGTGATGCCGAAGTAATAGTAGCAGCTGGTAGAGGGGTTAAGTCAGAGAAAGATTTAGCAATGATAAAAGAATTTGCAGAGTTATTAGGTGCAGAATTTGCATGTACTAGACCTCTAATTGAAGCAGGATGGGTTGATGCTAAAAGACAAATTGGATTAAGTGGCAGAACAGTAAGACCAAGACTTATAATAACCTGTGGAATTTCAGGTGCAGTTCAATTCTCAGCTGGAATGAATAATTCAGAACATATATTTGCTATAAATAATGATGATAAAGCACCTATATTTAAAGTTGCTCATTATGGAGTAGTAGGTAATATATATGAAATTATTCCACAACTTATAGAAAAAATAAAAATGAGCAAGGAGGCATAAGGCTATGACTTATAAAAATGTTGAAGTTAAAGATTATGAATATATACTATCTATTGCAGAAAATGATAAAGAGAGAGTTTTCTTTGGAGATGAAATAAATGAAGATTATAGCCATGATGAATTAGGTGGAATAAAGAAAATGCCTGACATAGTAGTCCAAGCTATAAGCACAGAAGAAGTTTCAAAGATAATGAAATATGCTTATGAAAATTCTATTCCAGTAACTCCAAGAGGTTCAGGTACAGGTCTTGTAGGTTCAGCTGTTCCAATTAAAGGTGGAATAGTTATAGATCTTTGTAGAATGAATAAGATATTAGAAATAGATGAAGAAAATCTTACTCTTACATTAGAACCAGGGGTATTACTTATGGAAATAGGTAAATATGTTGAAGAATTTGATTTATTTTATCCACCGGATCCGGGTGAAAAATCAGCAACTATTGGTGGTAACATAAGCACAAATGCGGGTGGAATGAGAGCCGTAAAATACGGTGTTACTAGAGATTATGTAAGAGGACTAGAAGTAGTAATGCCAAATGGAAAAGTAGTAGAGTTAGGTGGAAAGGTAGTTAAAAACAGTTCTGGTTATTCATTAAAAGATTTACTAATAGGATCAGAAGGAACTTTAGGTATAGTAACTAAAGCTATATTAAAATTATTACCACTTCCTAAAAAATCATTAAGCTTACTTATACCATTCCCAACACTAGAGAATGCTATAGATACAGTACCTAAAATAATTAAATCAAAAACAATACCAACAGCTATTGAGTTTATGCAAAGAGAAGCTATATTAGCAGCTGAAGAATTTTTAGGTAAGAGTTTCCCAGATAAATCATCAGATGCATATCTACTATTAACTTTTGATGGAAATTCAACAGAAGAAATTGAAAAAGCATATGAAAATGTAGCTAATATATGTTTAGATGCAGAAGCAATAGACGTATTTATATCTGACACAGAAGAAAGACAAGAATCAATTTGGTCAGCTAGAGGATGTTTCCTTGAAGCAATAAAGGCATTAACTACAGAAATGGATGAAGTTGATGTAGTTGTCCCAAGAAATAAAATAGGTGAATTTGTTAAATTTACTCATGAACTTGAAAGTAAATTTAATATTAGAATAAAGAGCTTTGGACATGCTGGAGATGGAAACTTGCATATTTATATTTTAAAAGATCAATTAGAAGAAAATATATGGCATGAAAAACTTGAATTAGTTATGAAAGACATGTATGACAAATCAAAAGAATTAAAAGGACAAGTTTCAGGAGAGCATGGAATAGGTTTTGCTAAGAAACCATATTTAAAGGAATCACTTTCAAACGATGTACTTTCAGTAATGGAAGGAATTAAATTAGCATTCGATCCTAAAAATATATTAAATCCAGGAAAAATATTTAAATAAATTACCTCTCAATTTATATAAATTTTTTATAAAGGGTGTATCAAATTTTGATGCACTCTTATTTTTTTATTGTGTAGAAATCAAATACTTTTTAAAGCTTGAAAAGCCTATGAAACATGGAGAAAAGCAAATATTAGTTGAAAATTGAGAGTAAAGGAATAAATTCTTTAGTGGAATTTTAAAATAAAAAGTCATTAGAGTTATTTGGTATATTAAGTGCAGTAAACAAGAGTAAATAATAAGATATGCTTATAGAAAAAAAATGAACTTTGTCTTATAATTTCTATATTGGTAGTAAAATGATATAGAAATTATAGATAAAGGAGACTAAATATTATGACAGGTCTTGTTTTAGAAGGGGGAGCATTTAGAGGACTTTTTACTGCAGGGGTTTTAGATGCTTTAATAGATATAAATTTAGATGTAAAATACATAGTAGGTGTATCAGCAGGAATTACTAATGGATATTCTTTTGTTTCTAAACAAAGAGGTAGAAATTTAGAGGTAATGGAGAGGTTTATAGATCATAAAAGATACGTTGGATATAATAATTTATTAAAATGCAAATCAATAATGGATATGGATTTTGTTTTTGATGAAATTCCTAATGAACATTGTCCTTTTGATTATGAAGCTTTTGATAAATTTGATGGAAAAGTTTTGGCGGGAAGTGTTAATGTAAGCACTGGAAAAGTAGAGTACTTTGATAAAGATTATTTAGAAAAGAAAAACACAATACTGAGAGCTACATGTTCAATTCCACTTTTGTTTAAATTTGTAAATATAAAAGATCAACTTTATGCTGATGGAGGATTAGTAGATGCTATACCAATAAAAAAATCTATTTCTGATGGTAATAATAAAAATATAATAATTTTGACAAGAAATGAAGGGTATAGGAAGCATGAATCAAAGGGGAATAAATTTGCTTATAAATTATATAAGAAAAAGTACCCTAAATTAGCATGCGTTCTAAGAGATAGACACATTAAATATAATAGTCAACTAGACTATTGCAAAGAATTAGAGAATAAAAATGAAGCAATAGTTATTAGACCAACAATAGAGATGAATGTAGGGAGATTTGAAAGAAATAAAGATAAATTAAAAGACATTTATAATAATGGATATAACGAAACTATGAAGATTAAAGATAGGTTAATAAAGTTTATTGATTAGAATAATATATTTTGAATTATTCAAAATTATATTAAGAATAGATTTTTACTATATAATTATATGCAAATAAATAATGATATTTTTAATTATTTACATATAATGTTTAGATAAAATTTAATTTATATAATAAAATGTATACTTGATAGATAAAAATTAGATAAAAAAGGAGAATAGTTACTTGGTTAAAAAAGAATGTTCTAATAAAGATACAAATAATGAATTTATCGAAAATAAAGAAACTGATGAACCAGCAGAACTATATGATAATATGATGGATGATTTATTTGAAAAATATGAAAATAAAATGAATAAAATGTTTGTAAAAGGAGTATATTCTTTTGAAGTATCGGAGCAATTAAAATCATTATCTAAAGAAGCTGTATATAACATAGCTAAAAATTTAGGAATGAGTAAGATTTCAACATTAAATAAAGATGCTTTAATTGAAAAAGTTCTTAATGAATATACTGAAATAATTGCAAAACAATTTATATATTTTGAAGAAGAAAGATTTAATATTCTAAAGAGTTATCTTAATAATGATGGAGTAAAAATCTTTGATGATATTGATGAGTATGAGCTTAGTAGAACAGCATATTTTATGCAACAAGGAATTATATTTCCATCAACAAAAGAAGAAAAGGCAGTATTTTTAATGCCAAAGATAGTTCAGGATATAATAATGGAGAAAGATACTACTGAATATATAAAGAGCTTAAAAATAAATAAGGAAATATTAGATGTATATAGAGGATTAAACAAAGCATATGGAATTGTAAATACTAAGGATGTTACATCATTATTACAAAGATATGATATAGAAAATTCAGATGAATATAATATAAATGAAATAATAAAAGAAGCTCAATACTATTATAGAGAATATAGAGAAGAAAAAGGATTTTTTATAAATAATAATATAGAAAATTGGTCTGATTTATTAAAAGATATAGAAAAAGATAATAAAGATTTAGAATATTATAATATAAATAAAAGTGAATTATTAGATATGCTTAGTTCAGAATGGACATATAAGAGTAAATTTGGAAAGTCATTTTTAAAAGAATTTACTAATATATTTGAAATTAAAAAAGAAATGGTGTATCAAATAATGGATGATTTATCATTTGATATTCAAGATAATGATATAGATGATACAATAAATAGTTTGTTAGAATTAATAAATGCAAACAATTTAGAACTTAGAAATCATGCAAAAGGTGTAGCAGCTAAGTTTTTAAGCAATATAAGACTTTGGAAATATAAAGGTGCTACAATAAATGAAATAAGTGGAAAAATTACAGAAGTTAAGCCTAAACTAACTATTGGTAGAAATGATCCATGTGTGTGTGGTAGTGGGAAAAAATATAAAAAGTGCTGTGGAAAAAATTAAATAAGAATTTATTATACTATAAAATAACTTTATCAATTTATAAATAAATTTAATTTAAATATGAATTAATAGTATATATAGAATAGCTATCTAAAATTAGGTGGCTATTTTTTAGTACCATTTATAGTATGAATTTATAAATAAATTGTTTTTTCACAAATGTTAATATTTAAACATATATTAAATTAGTATCATTACATGGAGTTGAAAATGCGTGATATACGGCCTGATATTAGCTGGAGGAAAAGGAAGTAGATTATATCCATTATCAAGAAATAATCAACCAAAACAATTTTTGAAAATTATTAACGAAAAGAGTTTTTTAGTTAATACAGTAGAAAGAATAAAGCCATTAATAGATAGAGAAAATATTTATGTTGTAACTAATAAAGATTATGAAGATAAAATAAAAGAAGAGGTTCAAGATATAAAAGAAGAAAATATTTTTATAGAACCTGCAAATAAAGAAACTGCTACATGTATAGGACTTTCTGCGATTAAACTTTTAAAACAAGACGCAGATGCAATTATGGTAGTGTTACCATCAGATCACTATATTCAAGGTGAGAAAGAATATTTAGACACCCTATCACAAGCAGTAGAAATGGCAAATAGAAGAAGATGTATAGTAACATTAGGTATAGAGCCTACACGCCCAGAAACAGGATATGGATATATAGAAATGGGAGATAGATCAACAGGCAATATATCTACTTATAAAATTGCTCGATTTACAGAAAAACCAAATCTAGAAGTAGCAAAAGACTTTTTATTAAAGGGAACTTATTTATGGAATTCTGGTATGTTTGTTTTTAGAGCAGATGTTATCTTAAGGGAAATAGAAAAATATATTCCTAAAATGTATAAATCATTAATGGAAATATATAAGTATATTGGAGAAGAGAATGAAGAACAAGTAATTAAAGAACAATATGAGATTATTGATGGAATATCAATAGATTTTGGAGTTATGCAAAAAACAAGAAAAGCTTTTGTAATAAAGTGCGATTTTAATTGGGATGATATAGGAAGTTTTAATGCTCTAAGTAGATTCTTAGGTAAATATAGAAGCAATAGCATATCTAAAAATGTTTATATGGAAGACTGTGAAAGTTGCTCAGTATTTGGAGAGGAGAATTTAATAATTGGTTTTGGAATAAAAGATTTAGTAATAGTAGATGCAGGAGATGTTATTTTGGTTATGGATAAAAATAAGGATCAAGAGATAAAACATTTACTAAATAAATTGAGTGATGAAGATAAATATAATGAATTTTTATAATATTTAAAAATAAGAGTATTAAAAAGGATAGATTTTTTAAATCAATGATTATGCTTTTTAACACTCTTATTTTTAATTTCATAATAAATTTATGAATAAATAGAAAATTATAAAAAAAATATATTATAATTCCAAAAGTAACAGAAAAAATGTTAATAAAAGCATTGTAAATTATATTATATAATACTATTATAAGAATATATGAATTAGTTATTATTTAAAATAAAAAATATTTTATTAATAATAGCAAGTGAGAGGGTGTGTATAGAATTGATGATCAATACTCACAAACTTATTGCAGAGAATATTTTAAATTACACAAACAGTAAGAGTGTTTATTTAATCAATGATTATAGATTTGTATGGGGTAATATAAAACCAGATTGTGTGCTTAAATATAAAATGATAAAGCATTATTTTATTGAAAGTATAGATATTATTATTAAAAAAATTGAAAAGTTATGTTCTTTATCTTTACAAGATGTTTATTACAAAATGTCTGTTAATAAATTTAGTGAAGAACTTGGCGTTATTTGTCACTTTATGTGTGATTATTTTTGTGCTCCTCATTATTACAGATGGGAATTTAAGAATACAAGTCAAATTAAAAATCATGTTATGTATGAAAAGGATTTAGCTAAAATTGCCAAGGAATATAATTCAAATGGAATTATAACTTCTAGTATAGATGTAAATAACATTAAAGAATTTATTTATGATTTACAAAATAAGTATGAAGGATCTTTAGATTTTAAAAATGATTTAACATATGCTTATTATGCTTGTGACAGCATAGTAAATATGGTTTTAAATAGAGTCTTTTTAAATAAGTGCAGTTTATCAAAGGTAGTATAATTGAATTTTTAAGAAACTTATTTTTATAAGTTTCTTTTTTTAGTTGCATAAATGGAAGTATAGGAATATAATATAAAAAAACATATGAATAGATAAACATATGAACAGATAAACGGAGGAAATGATTATGAATAATGAAAATAATTTTGTAGAAAATTGCAAATGCAATATTATACATGAAGATACAGTAATGAGGGTAAAAGATTCATTACCACAAGAAGAAACATTATATGATTTAGCTGAGTTATTTAAAGTGTTTGGAGATTCTACAAGGATTAAAATAATATGTGCATTATTTGAATCAGAATTATGTGTTTGTGATATGGCAGCTCTTTTAGGTATGACTCAATCAGCTATATCGCATCAATTAAGAACATTAAAATCAGCTAGATTAGTTAAATTTAGAAGGGAAGGAAAAGTAATTTATTATTCATTAGATGATGAACATATAAAACATATATTTGATGAAGGGTTTAAACATATTACTGAATAAGGGGGCGTAAATTAATTATGGAAGATGAAATTAAACTTTCACTTAAAGGTTTAGACTGTGCTAATTGTGCAAATAAAATTGAAAGAAAAGTTAATGATATAGAAGATGTTTATGAAGCTAATATGAATTTTTCATTAGGAAAATTAACTGTTAAATTACACGAAAATAAGGATAAAGACAAAGTTTTTAATTTGATTAAAGATATAGTTAATAAGTTAGAACCAGATGTAATTGTAATTAATGAAAAAAATAATTTTACTGATAACTTAAATACAGGGGAAATAAATCATGATAACAAATGTAATAAATCTTGCTGTGGTCAGGATAATTGTTCAGCTCATAATCATAAAGCACATAACTCACATTCTCATGATAATGAGCATAACCATATAGAAAATATATCAGAGAATAATGAAGCAAAGAACAAAATGAAACTGTTTGATAAAAAGAAGTTTTTTTATGAAAATCAAATATTTATAATAGGATTAATTTTATATATAATAGCTGTTTTATTTAAAGAAAATAGTTATTTAAATATATCTATATTTATTCTGAGCTATATTTTAATTGGTGGTGATGTATTAAAAACTGCATTTAATAATATTTTAGGCGGTGAAATTTTTGATGAAAACTTTTTGATGACTATAGCAACAGTAGGAGCTTTAGCAATTGGAGAGTATCCAGAAGCTGTTGGAGTTATGATGTTTTATAAAATAGGAGAATTATTTCAAGGATATGCAGTTAATAAATCAAGAAAATCTATAACATCACTTATGAATATACGTCCAGAGTATGCAAATATAATTACTGAATATGGAGAGAAAAGAGTATCTCCAGAGGAAGTTGAAATTGATGATTTAATAGTTATAAAACCTGGAGAAAGGATACCTCTTGATGGTATAGTAATAGACGGAAAAGGAAGTATAGATACATCAGCATTAACAGGGGAATCACTTCCTAGGGAAATAAATATAGGTGATGAATTATTATCAGGAAGTATAAACTTAAGTTCAGTTATAAAATTAAAAGCAACTAAAGTTTTTAGTGAATCAACAGTATCTAAAATATTAAATTTAGTAGAAAATTCAAGCAGTAAAAAAGCTAAGACAGAGAAGTTTATTACTAAATTTTCAAGGCTATATACTCCAATAGTAGTATTTTTAGCCATAGTGGTTGCAATAATCCCTCCAATTATAATTCCTAGCGAAGTATTTTCAGATTGGATATATAGAGCCTTAATCTTTTTAGTAATATCATGTCCATGCGCATTAGTTATTTCTGTTCCATTAGGACTTTTTGCAGGAATTGGAGGAGCATCTAAAAAGGGTATCTTAATAAAGGGCGGAAATTATATTGAAGTTCTAAAAAATGTTGATACTATTGTATTTGATAAAACAGGAACTTTAACAAAAGGAGTATTTAAAGTTACAGAAATCAATTCTATAGATATGAAAAAAGAAGATTTTTTAAGAGTTGTAGCTTTAGGTGAAAGTTTTTCAAATCATCCAATTGCTCAATCTATCGTAAGAGAATTTAATGGAACTTTAGAAAAAAAACATGTAGAAAATTATCAAGAATTATCAGGGCATGGAGTAAAAGCTATAATTGAAGGGAAAAATGTTATATTAGGCAATTATAAGTTACTTGAGGATAATCAAATTAGTATAGAAAAAGTAGAAAAACCAGGAACTGTAGTATATGTTGTGATAAATAATAAATATAGTGGGAATATAGTAATAGCAGATGAAATAAAAGAAGATTCAATTGAAGCAATTAAGAAATTAAAAATGATTGGAATAAAGAAAACAGTAATGCTTACTGGCGATAATAAAGTTGTAGCAAATAGTATTGCAAAAAATGTAGGTGTAGATGAAGTAAAAAGTGAGCTTTTACCAAACGATAAAGTATTAGAAATTGAAAAATTAATATCTAATAGTACTTCAAAAGGTAAAGTAATGTTTGTTGGTGATGGAATAAATGATGCACCAGTCCTTGCAAGAGCAGATATAGGAATAGCTATGGGTGGAATAGGATCTGATGTGGCAATAGAAGCAGCTGATGTTGTTCTAATGAAAGATAATCCTTTAGCATTAGTTGATGCTATAAAGATAGCTAAGAAGACTAATGCAATATTATGGCAAAATATAATTTTTGCTCTTGGAGTAAAGATATTTGTATTAGTATTAGGTGCTTTAGGAATTGCAAATATGTGGGAAGCAGTATTCGCTGATGTAGGGGTAACTTTAATTGCTATATTAAATTCTATGAGAAGCTTAAAGAATTAATTAAATTAAAAAAGAGTTATATTTTATTATAAATAATAAAATAATAATAAGAGCAGTTTTATTATACTGCTCTTAAATTTTTTGAATTTTAATTTAATATTTCTATGTAAACATTTTTAATTTTTATAAAATAAAATTATTAAAGATAAACCTAGAAAAAAATAAAATTTTATATTATGATAAAATATAGATGATTTTTATATTCACTTATAGTTCATATTAAAGCAACATGATTTATAGGTGTTTAAGAGTATTTTATAGGTGTTTTTAGTAAGTTATTAAAATAACATTCATTTTAGTAATTAGTATGTTAAAATAATATTTTACTAATATTTCAAAGTTTAAATTCAGAATATGTTAGAATAAATAGTAATAAATTGAACTTTTAGAGAAAAGATTAAATATAAATGAAAATAAGGAGTAATGATATGGATAAAAATAAGAGTATATCTATGGCAGTTATAAAGAGATTGCCTAAATATCATAGGTATCTTAATGAACTTATGAAAAATGATGTAGATAGAATATCGTCAAAGGAACTTGGAGAAAAGATAGGTTTTACAGCATCTCAAATCAGACAAGATTTAAATTGTTTTGGTGATTTTGGTCAACAAGGATATGGGTATAATGTTAAAGAATTATATACGCAAATTAATTCAATATTAGGATTAGATAAGGAATACAATGCTGTTTTGATTGGGGCAGGTAATATAGGCCAGGCAATAGCTAATTATACTAGATTTGATAAATTAGGAATTATGATAACAGCTATTTTTGATGCAAATCCTAAACTTATAGGAATAAAAATTAGAGATATTGAAATTAGAGATATTGATGAATTAGGAAGTTTTCTTAAATCTGATTCAGTAGATATAGGAGTTATATGTGTTCCTAAAAAAAGTGCACAAAAGGTTAGTGATGAGTTAGTAAATGGGGGGATAAGGGGAATTTGGAATTTTGCGCCTATAGATTTGGTGGTTCCAAAAGATGTAAAAGTTGAAAATGTTCATTTAAGTGAAAGTGTATCGACATTGATTTATCAATTGCATCAACAAAGATAGAGTGAGAATCTGAGGGGTTATATAAAAAATATGTTAATAATACAATATTTTATTGCAAATAATACTTATAAGTATTATAATTTAAGAAAAGAAAGATATTGATTGCATATTTTTTTGCAAGCAATTGTTAATATTATAACAATTGGTGACAATTGTTGACATGATAAGACTATTATAGGCCTTTTATTTTTAAATCCAATTGTTAATATTATAACAATTTTAATTTAAAAATAAATTGCTGAGAATTATTTAGAATTAATTTTTACCATATCTAAAATCTAAAAATACAAATTTATTTAAGTAAAAAATATAAATTTAAATATATAAGTTTAAGGGAGGATTATAAAGATGGAATTAAAAAATGTAATTCTTGAAAAAGAAGGTCATTTAGCAATTGTGACAATTAATAGACCAAAAGCTTTAAATGCATTAAACTCAGAAACATTAAAAGATTTAGACACAGTTTTAGAAAATTTGGAAAACGATAGCAATATATATGCAGTTATCTTAACTGGCTCAGGAGAAAAGTCTTTTGTAGCTGGAGCAGATATATCAGAAATGAAAGATCTTAATGAGGAACAAGGTAGAGAATTTGGAGAATTGGGAAATAAAGTATTCCTAAGATTAGAAAATTTAGACAAGCCTGTAATTGCAGCTATTTCAGGATTCGCTCTAGGTGGCGGATGTGAATTATCTATGTCATGTGATATAAGAATAGCTTCAGAAAAAGCAAAATTTGGTCAACCAGAAGCAGGTCTTGGAATAACACCTGGATTTGGTGGAACTCAAAGATTATCTAGAATAGTAGGACTAGGAAAAGCTAAAGAAATGATTTATACATGCGATATAATCAAAGCAGAAGAAGCTTATAGAATAGGATTAGTTAATAAAGTAGTTTCATTAGAAAGTTTAATGGATGAAGCAAAAGCTATGGCTAATAAAATAATAGCAAATGCTCCAATAGCTGTTAAACTTTGTAAAGATGCAATCAATAGAGGTATGCAAGTTTCTATAGATAAAGCAGTCCTAATTGAAGCTGAAGATTTTGGAAAATGTTTCTCAAGTGAAGACCAAACTGAAGGTATGACTGCTTTCTTAGAAAGAAGAGAAAAGAATTTCCAAAATA
Source organism: uncultured Clostridium sp. (assembly GCF_963527835.1). Taxonomy (GTDB): domain Bacteria; phylum Bacillota; class Clostridia; order Clostridiales; family Clostridiaceae; genus Clostridium. Next base: position 139,331 of record NZ_CAURTC010000004.1, read on the forward strand.
AATAATTGAAATTTAAGTTAAAAATCTATTGCAGATTTATATATATTCATCATCAATAGAGTGTAATCAATAAGGAGGGTAATTTAATGAATTTCCAATTAACTAGAGAACAAGAATTAGTACAACAAATGGTTAGAGAATTCGCTGAAAACGAAGTAAAACCAATTGCTGCTGAAGTGGATGAAACTGAAAGATTCCCAATGGAAAACGTTGAAAAAATGGGTAAAATAGGTATGATGGGTATACCATTTGCTAAAGAATTTGGAGGAGCAGGTGGAGATGTTCTTTCATATATAATGACAGTTGAAGAATTATCAAAAGTATGTGCAACAACAGGAGTTATAGTTTCTGCTCATACTTCATTATGCGCATCAGTAATAAACGAACATGGTACTCCAGACCAAAAAGCAAAATACTTACCAGAACTTTGTCAAGGTAAGAAAATAGGTGCTTTCGGTTTAACTGAACCAGGTGCTGGAACAGATGCTGCTGGACAACAAACAACAGCTATATTAGATGGAGATCATTACGTATTAAACGGATCAAAGATCTTCATAACTAATGGTGGAGTTGCTGAAACTTTCATAATCTTCGCTATGACTGATAAGAGCCAAGGAACTAAAGGAATTTCAGCTTTCATAGTTGAAAAATCTTTCCCAGGATTCTCAATCGGTAAATTAGAAGATAAAATGGGAATCAGAGGATCTTCTACTACTGAACTTGTAATGGAAGAATGTATAGTACCAAAAGAAAACCTAATCGGTAAAGAAGGTAAGGGATTTGGTATAGCAATGAAGACTCTTGATGGAGGAAGAATTGGTATAGCTGCTCAAGCTTTAGGTATCGCAGAAGGTGCTTTTGAAGAAGCTGTTAACTACATGAAAGAAAGAAAACAATTCAGAAGACCATTATCAGCACAACAAGGTTTACAATGGTATATTGCTGAAATGGACGTTAAGATAGAAGCTGCAAGACATTTAGTATATAAAGCTGCTTGCAAGAAACAAAATGGACAACCATACTCAGTAGATGCTGCAAGAGCTAAGTTATTTGCTGCAGAAGTTGCAATGGATGTTACAACTAAAGCAGTTCAAATCTTTGGTGGATATGGTTACACTAAAGATTATCCAGTAGAAAGAATGATGAGAGATGCTAAGATAACTGAAATTTATGAAGGAACTTCAGAAGTTCAAAAAATGGTTATCGCAGGAAGCATTTTAAGATAATAGAGGGAGGACTTTTATAATGAATATAGTAGTTTGTGTAAAACAAGTTCCAGATACTACAGCTGTAAAGATTGATCCTAAAACTGGTACATTAATAAGAGATGGTGTTCCATCAATTATGAATCCAGAAGATAAGCACGCGTTAGAAGGTGCATTACAATTAAAAGAAACTTTAGGTGCAAAGGTAACTGTTATAAGCATGGGTCTTCCAATGGCTAAGGCTACATTAAGAGAAGCATTATGCATGGGAGCTGACGAAGCTATCCTATTAACAGACAGAGCATTAGGTGGAGCAGATACTTTAGCTACTTCAAAAGCATTAGCGGGAGTTATAGCTAAATTAGATTATGATCTAGTATTTGCAGGAAGACAAGCTATCGATGGAGATACTGCTCAAGTTGGACCAGAAATAGCTGAACATTTAAACATACCTCAAGTTACTTATGTTCAAGGCGTTGAAGCTAAGAATGAAGGAACTTTATTAGTAAACAGAGCATTAGAAGATGGATATGAAAAAATTGAAATAAAGACTCCATGTCTATTAACTGCAATTGAAGAATTAAATGAAGCAAGATATATGAATGTTGCAAACATATTCTCAACTAACGATGATGAAATCAAAGTTATGAGTGCAGACGATATAGATGTAGATAAGGCTGAATTAGGACTTAAGGGTTCACCTACAAAGGTTAAAAAGTCAATGACTAAAGAAGTTAAGGGAGCAGGCGAAGTTGTTAACAAGCCAGCTAAAGAAGCAGTAACTTACGTTTTAGGCAAATTACAAGAAAAACACTACATCTAGGATAATAGGAGGGTAATTTATTATGAATATAGCAGATTACAGAGGCGTTTGGGTCTTTGCAGAACAAAGAGAAGGCGAATTACAAAAAGTATCTTTAGAATTACTTGGCGAAGGTAGAAAAATTGCTGATAAGCTAGGAGTTAAGTTAACAGCATTATTATTAGGTAATAATATTGAAAACTTATCTAAAACATTAGCAGAACATGGTGCAGATGAAGTTTTAGTTGCAGATGACAAAAACTTAGAACACTACACTACTGATGCTTACACAAAAGTTATTTGCGATTTAGCAAATGAAAGAAAACCAGGAATATTATTTATAGGAGCTACTTTCATCGGAAGAGATTTAGGTCCTAGAGTTGCAGCTAGATTATCAACTGGATTAACTGCTGACTGTACATCATTAGACGTTGAAGTTGAAGATGGAGCTTTATTAGCTACTAGACCAGCATTCGGTGGTAACTTAATGGCTACAATCGCTTGTCCAGAACATAGACCACAAATGGCTACAGTAAGACCAGGAGTTTTTGGTAAAGTAAATACTGATGGAAGCAAATGTACTGTAGAAAAAGTAGAAGTTAAACTTGCTGATAGTGATGTTAGAACTAAAGTTGTAGAAATCATTAAAGCACATAAAGATGTTGTAGATATATCAGAAGCTAAAATACTTGTTGCTGGTGGTAGAGGAATAGGTTCAAAAGAAAACTTTACTTTATTACAAGAATTAGCAGAAGTTTTAGATGGAACTGTAGCTGGATCAAGAGCTGCTGTTGATAATGGTTGGTTAGAAAGAGATTACCAAGTTGGACAAACTGGTAAGACTGTAAGACCATCAATCTACATTGCTTGTGGTATTTCAGGAGCAATTCAACACGTTGCTGGTATGCAAGAATCAGATATGATTATAGCTATCAATAAAGATGAAACTGCACCAATAATGCAAGTTGCAGATTACGCTATAGTTGGAGATGTTAAGAATGTTTTACCAGAATTAATAGCTCAAGCTAAAGCTGTAAAGAGTGCTGAATAATTAAAATATTATAGTGTAAAATTATTATAGATTTTAAATCCTTCATTAAAAGATATTTCTTTTAATGAAGGATATTATAAAACATTTAAGGGGGATTTATCAATGAAAAAGGTTTTTGTACTTGGTGCTGGAACAATGGGTGCTGGAATAGTTCAAGCATTCGCACAACATGGTTATGAAGTAATCGTAAGAGATATAAAAGATGAATTTGTTGAAAGAGGAATAGCTGGAATCAACAAAGGTTTAACTAAGCAAGTTGCTAAAGGAAGAATGACTGAAGAAGTTAAAGAAGAAATCCTTTCAAGAATTTCAGGAACTACTGATATGAAATTAGCTGCTGACTGCGATTTAGTAGTAGAAGCTGCTATTGAAAACATGAAAATAAAGAGAGAAATATTTGCTGAATTAGATGAAATCTGTAAACCAGAAACTATTTTAGCATCTAACACTTCTTCTTTATCAATCACTGAAGTTGCTTCAGCAACTAAGAGAGCTGATAAAGTTATTGGAATGCATTTCTTTAACCCAGCTCCAGTAATGAAGCTTGTTGAAATCATTAGAGGAATGGCTACTTCACAAGAAACTTTCGATGCTATAAAAGAATTAACAGTAGCTATCGAAAAGAATCCAGTAGAAGTTGCAGAAGCTCCAGGATTTGTTGTAAACAGAATATTAATTCCAATGATCAACGAAGGTATTGGAATATTAGCAGAAGGTATCGCTTCAGTTGAAGATATAGATACAGCTATGAAATATGGTGCAAATCATCCAATGGGACCTTTAGCATTAGGAGATCTTATAGGATTAGACGTATGTTTAGCTATCATGGATGTTTTATATAATGAAACAGGAGATACTAAATACAGAGCTCATAGCTTATTAAGAAAATACGTAAGAGCTGGATGGTTAGGAAGAAAGACTGGAAAAGGTTTCTACGACTATTCAAGATAATATTACATTTTTGGACTCAAGCATTATGCTTGGGTCTTTTTTTGTTTTATTTATTATTAAAATTTTGTTTTAATATGGATTTTTTTGCTTTATAATATTTTTAAGATCACGGTAGAGTGATATAATATATTAAGAAAGAATTATTTTCTATAAGGAGAGTTTCATATGTTAAAAGAAACAGCAATAAAATATTGGGATGATAAATATGATTTAAATTGTGCAGAGTGCTTAATATATGCTTCAAATGAAGAATATGATTTAAACTTATCTAAAGATGCATTAAAGACAATGGCTGCTTTTGGTGGTGGAATGGCTATAGGGGATGTGTGTGGGGTTATTTCTGGAGCTATAGCTGTAATTGGAATAATGTTTACAGATATAAGTGGACATAAGAGTCCAATTGTTAAAAAAATGACTACAGAATTTATAAGTAAATTTAAATATAAACTTGGAAGTAATAATTGTATTGAATTAAGGAAAGAATATAGAAAGTCTAAAAAAGAAGGAACTTGTATAGTTATAGTTGAAACTGCAGCTGATATTCTTGAAAGTATTGTAAAGAGAGATGATAATTCTAAATTAGATTCTAATAAATATTAATGTGAAAATTTATTTATATTATAAAAGAGTTATTTCTTCTAGATAAAATTTTTATTATATTATAAAAAATAGAGAGGAGAATTTTAATTAATGGATTATAAAAGTATAGAGACTAGTGAAAATGGTGTAATTATAAGAGAGGTTAAAAATTTTAAGCTAAAACATATTTTTGAATGTGGTCAAGTTTTTAGATTTGAAGAAATTGAAGAGAATAATTTTATAGTTATTGCATTCGGTAAATTAATAGAATTAATTCAAAGAAATAATGACGTATTCATATATAATACAAATGAAAAAGAATTTCAAAAAATATGGTTAAATTATTTGGATTTAGAAAGAGATTATTCTCTTATAAAAGAAGAATTGTCTAAAGATGAATTATTAAAACAAAGTATAGAATTTGGAAGTGGAGTTAGAGTTTTAAATCAAGATCCATTTGAAATGCTTATTAGTTTTATAATTTCAGCTAGAAATAGTATCCCATCTATAAGAAAGACAGTAAATAGAATATCAGAAAAATGGGGAAATAAAATTGAATACAAAGGAAAAGTATATTATGCATTTCCTACAATAGAACAAATAAAGGATGCTACATTAGATGAAATAAAAGAAACAGGAGCATCTTTTAGAAGCAAGTATTTATTAGATACCATTGAAAATGTATATAAGTCTATTAATAATGAAGTAAATTTATCAGATGATGAAAAAGATTCATTAAAGAAATATAATTTAAATTATATAAAAAGTTTGAGTGATGACGACTGTCATGTAGCCCTTCAAGAATTTAAAGGTGTTGGTGCAAAGGTGGCTGATTGCATAATGTTGTTTTCAATGGGAAAAACATCTGCGTTCCCAGTAGATGTATGGGTTAAACGTGCAATGATGCATTTTTATAATGCAGAAGAAGGCTCATTAAATAAAATTAGAGTATTTGCAAGAAATAAATTTGGAAAATTATCAGGATTTGCACAACAATATTTATTTTATTATGCAAGAGAAAATAATATAAAAGTATAAAAACTTATAAATATTTACAAAAAAAAGTTGTATTTAGTAAATTTTATGGCAAATTCAGAAAAATTTGAATAATATGATTATGACATCTATCTAATTATTATTATGGTATAATTACCGTATCATTACATTAATATAATAATTTGTTGGGAGAGTGTGTGCGTAATATGTTCAAATTTGAAAATCAACTTATAAAGTTAAAACATGATGTATTAAGTAATATTGTAAGGTTAGCTAAAGAAGATAATATTAATAAAGAAAATTTAGATAAAATACCTTATGAAATGTTACCAGGGGATGAACCTAAATACAGAGAAAGTGTAGTACATGAAAGAGAAGTATTATTAGAAAGATTAAAATTAGCATCTGGATTTATTCCAAATGGAAAAGGTACAGATGAATTAGTAAACATAGAAGATGAAAAACAAATATTATATGTTATAAAGAATGCATGCGATATGTGTCCAACTAAGAAATTTGAAGTAACTGATGCATGTAGAAATTGTATAGCACATAAATGTCAAAGTGTTTGTAATTTTGGGGCTATTACTTATGTAGAAGGTAAGGCGTATATAGATCCTGATAAATGTAAAGAATGCGGAATGTGTAAAAAAGCATGTCCTTATGATGCTATTGCAGAGGATATGAGACCTTGTAAAAGATCTTGTCCAACTGGAGCATTAGATATTAATAGCGACAAAAGAGCTATGATAAAACAAGAAAAATGCGTTAACTGTGGTGCTTGCATGGCTGCATGTCCTTTCGGAGCATTAGAAGATAGAAGTCTTTTAGTTAAAATTGTTAAAGAATTAACTAACAATTCTAATATTTATGCTGTTGTGGCCCCAGCAATAACAGGACAGTTAGGCCCTAAGACTGGTTATGGACAAGTTAAAAATGCAATAAAGAAATTAGGATTTACAGATATGGTAGAAGCAGCATGTGGTGCTGATGCAGTAACTGTACATGAAAGTAATGAATTTGTCGAAAGAATGGAAAATGGCGATCCATACATGACTAATTCATGTTGTCCGGGATTTTTAAGTTATATAGAAAAAATGATGCCAGATCAAGTAGATAGAATATCTGGAACAGTTTCTCCAATGGTTGCAGCAGGAAGATTTATAAAAGCTAACGATAAAGATGCAAAAGTTGTGTTTATTGGACCATGTACTGCTAAGAAATCTGAAATTTTAAGAGATTCGATAAAAGATGCTGTTGACTATGTATTAACGTTTGAAGAATTATTAGCATTATTTGAAGGATTCAATATAGATCCAGCTAATTTTTATGATATTGTTGTAGATGAAGCTTCAATCTTTGGTCGAGGATTCGGAGCTGGTGGTGGCTTAACTGCTGCTATTGAAAATTATATAAAAGATAAGGGTATAGAGTGCGAGTTTAAACCAGTTAAAGCTTCAGGTGGAGCTGAGATAAAGAAAACTATGATGATGGCTAAAATGGGTAGATTATCTGGAAACTTTATAGAAGGAATGATGTGCGAGGGTGGATGTATTAATGGATCAGGAAAAATACTATCACCAATGAAAGCAAAAGCATCATTTAATAAAGTAAATCAGCAAGCTAGTATGAAAAATGTATTGGAAAATTCTAAGTTAGATGACTACAAGGATATAGATTTAGAAAGATAATTTTAAATTGCAAAAAAAGAAGCCCTTTTAGGACTTCTTTTTTTGCAAATGAATTAATAATTATATGCGGGTAAAAAATGAAATTATATGGTTTTTAAACTAAAATACTAAAAAGTGCTTATTAAGTAAAAAAAGTTTACTATATAATTATTAAAAGGTGTATTATATAAATTATAGGTATGTTTAGGGGGTAGATTTATGAAAATTTTGTTGGTTGATGATGAAGAATCAATATTGAATTTAATAAAAATGAATCTTATATTTGAAAATTATGAAGTAATAACTGCAGAATGCGGAATAGAAGCCATAAACCTATTTAAAAGCGAATCTCCTGATTTAATTGTATTAGATCTAATGCTTCCTGACAAAGATGGGTTTGAAGTTATACATGAATTTCAAGGTATAAATAGTGAAGTTCCAATTATTATACTTAGTGCAAGAGATCAATTAAACAATAAATTATTAGGTCTTCAGCTTGGAGCTGATGATTATATAACAAAGCCATTTGATAGTAGGGAACTTATATTGAGAATCAGAGCTATATCTAGAAGGATAAATAAAGCTAAAGCTATTGGAAAAAATGAAGTCAAAAATAAGACAGATGATATTATAGAAAAAGGATTTATAAAAATAATTGTTCCAGAAAGAAGGGTATTCATTGAAGAAAAAGAAGTTATATTTACACATATAGAATTTGAAATAATTTTATTAATGATACAAAATCCATTTAAAGTTTTTACAAGAGAAGAACTGTTGGACAAGATATGGGGATATAGTTTTGTAGGAAATACTAGAGCTGTAGATATTCATATAAAGAGAATTAGACAAAAGTTAGCAGGAAATGAAGACGTTATAAAGACAATATATGGAGTAGGATATAGGTTAGAGGTATAATATATGAATTTGGGTATTAAGGGAAAAATAGTAATGATGAATATATTTATTCTAATAATAGCTATATTAAGTATATATGTAGTAACAATTTATACACTATATAGTAGAGTAATAAATAGTTCAATAGATATGCTAAAGAAAGAAAGTTATACAAGTCAATCATTTGTTATTAAATATTTGGAAACAGAAGATGATTTTCATGTAGAAAACGTTTTAAATGAAATGAGCCCTTTTATAGCAACATATTTATCTAATAATTGTAAATTCAGAGTTCAAATTTATAATAATTCATCTTTAATTGGAGATTCAGATAATTATCCTAATATAAGCAAAGATGATGATGTAGTAACGGCATTAAAAGGCAATAAATCGTATATTATAAGAAGAATTGAAGAATCGTCTTATATATTATTTTCAAGCCCAATTTATTATTCAGATGGTACTATAGGTTGTATAAGATATGTATATGATCTTGACAATGAAAATACAATTATAACTAATACTATTTTTAGTATGATTTTATTTGCTATAGTAGCAATAATATTTTCTAGTATGATGAGTAATTCATTTTCTAATAGAATAGTTAAGCCAATAGTTAGTCTTAAAAATATTGCAAGAAAAGTATCTTTTGGAGATTTTTCTAAAAAAATTAGTATAAATAGTAAAGATGAGATAGAAGATTTATCAAATTCTTTTAATATAATGTCTAATAATATAGAAATAATGATTGAAAATTTGAAAGAAGAAAAAGAAACTCAAAAAAGATTCTTGGATAATGTTACTCATGAATTTAAAACTCCATTGGCAGCAATTTTAGGATATTCAGATTTATTATTAAGGGTAAAAGAAAAAAAAGATATTGAACAATGTGTAAAATACATAGTACAAAGTAGTAATAGATTATTAAAACTTGTTGAACAACTTCTTGATTTATCAAGACTTAATAAAAATGAAGTAGAAGTTAAAAATGAAAATGTTGATATAAAGTCTGTAATTGAAACTGCTACAATGATGTTAAACCCTAGAATGAATAAATTTGGTATTAAACTTAATATGAATTTAGTTAGTAAAAATGTTTATGCAGATAAAGAAAAAACAGAACAAGTTATACTTAATCTATTAGATAATGCGATTAAATATAGTGAATGTACTGAAATAGATATATATATAGAATATGATGAAAAATATGTAATAATATATATTGCAGATAATGGACAAGGCATACCAAAAGAAGATTTAAAAAATATATTTCAGAATTTTTATACTGCTCATAAAGCATTGCAAAAAAAATATGGTGGAAGTGGACTAGGATTAGCAATATGTAAAGAATTTATGGAGAAGCAATCTGGAAAAATTGAGATAAGTAGCTTAAATGGAACTACTGTAAAATTAAGTTTCAAACATGGGATTTCAAACTGATATAGAGTAGGGTGAAACAAATTTATGATAAATTTTAACTATAAGATAGTGATAAACCTATTTGTTATACTAGTTATATTATTAGCTAGTATATATGTATATTTAAAAAGTAGCATTTATAATAATTTGATTGTTTTAGACGATAAAGAACAAGTTATGCAGTATTCAAGCCATTCAATACCTGTTAAAGTAGAACTTTATAGTAAGAGATGGGGTAAATTAATTATAAATTCTAATGATGAAATAAAAGAATTTTGGAATATTGTTGAGGCTATGCCTAAAAGTAATAATTTTTATAATTCAAAAATAGAAAATTCATTTAATGAGATAACAGGAACCATTTATTATTTAGATGGTGAAAAAGGTACTTTGTATTTAAATAATACTCTTAGAATAGATGATATTTATTATGGTGGCAATGAAAGCTCCGCATATATAAATAGAATTAAAAACTATATTAATGATATTTTCTGTACACCATCAGTATTGTCAGAACTTATAAATGATAAAAATAAAATAACTATTGTTGATATTTATAATAATACTAAAAAATGTGGTAGTAATGATAAAATTTTAATAAAAGATGAGGTAATGGATTTAAAAAGAATTACAGATAATAAAAAATTAGAATGGGCTGTAGCTAATAAAGGTGCTCTGAACTATCACATAAGAATTTATAGAGAAGAATCAGAGGAATTTTATGATAATAAAATAGAAGATGATATAAATAGTTATGATGTAATAAGTCTTGATATTTATGATAATGATTATGTAATCGTTAGAGATTATGGTGATGAAATAGTAAATTCTTTCTATATGGAGGGAGATTTAAATAATATATGTGACAATTTATTTAATCAGTAATATTTATTGGAGGTAAAAATATGTTAAATAAAAGAAGGGGTATTTTATTAATATTTATTTTACTTATGATTTGTATTCTTAATGGGTGTTCTAGCAATATGTCTAGTAGTAAAGAAATACCAAATCTTAAAAATGAGAATTTAGTAGTTTATGTTGCATTTAATGAGGATGAAGCTAAAGTTTTGCTTGATGGGTTTAAAGAAAAAACAGGGTGTAATTATACATTTTTAAGATATCCAACAGAAGAACTAGCTGATAAGATTAATAGTCAAGAAACTTTAGGAGAAGCAGATATATTTTTAGGGGGGACAGCTGATGCCGTTGAACTATTAAAAATGAATGATTGCTTAGAGAAATATACTATAAATAGTTCAAGTGAAATCCCTGTAGAATATATGGATAGTGATGGGTATTGGATAGGACTATATGTGGAGGCTTTATCAATAGCTATAAATGAAGATAGATGGGATAAAGAATTCAAAGATATGGAAAAACCTAAAACAATAGAAGAACTAATAAATCCTAAATTTAAAGGTGAGATAGTTCTTGCAGATCCAAGAACATCAGGAACTGGATATACTTTTTTATCTTATCTAGTACAAACTATGGGAAAAGATGAGGCATTGGAATTTTTTAAGAAGTTAAAAAATAATGTAGGGCAATTTACTGATAGTGGATTTACTCCAGCTAAAAAAGTTGGAATGGGAGAGTATTTGATAACAGTAAATTTTATAAATCAACAACTTATAGTTAGAAATTCAGGATTTAATATAGAATCTATTGTTCCAGAAAATACAGGGTGGACAATATGTCCTATAGCCAAAATAAAGGATGGAAAGAACAAGAAAGCTTCTGAAGCATTTATGAATTACTGTGTAACTAAAGAAGCAGGAATATCTCTTAAAGATTTTTCAATGGGATTTTCAACAATACCAGGTGTTAATTATCCTAATATAGAAAAAGATTTTACTTCATATAAGTTAAGTAAAGAATATGATTTTAAAAAAGCCGCCAAGGATAGAAAAGAACTATTAGAAGATTTAGAAGAAATAATGTAATAATAAAATTAGGATATTAAATAAAGTAATTGCTATATTTAATATCCTAAATTAGCTTACGTTAATGATAAGTTAAATATTAATGTATATATTAATTATTGGAAGTAAAAACTAATTAGTGGCTAGTTTTATTATAGAAATAAAAATTAAATAATAAAATACATAAATGGAAATAATATATAAAAATATATTATTAAAATTAAAAAATAAAATAAGAGAAAATATAAGTAAATAGGAGCAATATAGATATAATCGCGATTTTTAAACCTATAAAGCTATATAATATTATAAAAAATATTTGAATTATATGGTGATAAAGGATATTATAATAATTATATTAGCACTCGATGCTATCGAGTGCTAATAGTTAATTAAAAAATATTTAATATTTAAAATATAGGAGGGACTTATTATGAGAATAAAACCACTTGGAAATAGAGTAGTAATCAAGAGATTAGAAGCAGAAGAAAAGACAAAGAGCGGTATAGTTTTAACTGGAAGTGCTAAAGAAGTACCACAAGAAGCAGAAGTTGTAGCAGTAGGTCCAGGAAGTATTGTTGATGGTACAAAAATAGAAATGGAAGTTACGGTAGGAGATAAAGTTTTATATTCTAAATATTCTGGCACTGAGGTAAAATTAGATAGTGAAGAATATATGATATTAAAACAAGATGATATATTAGCAATAGTTGAATAGGAGAGTGGTATAAATGGCAAAGATGTTGAAATTTGGAGAAGATGCAAGAAGATCTATGCAAGTTGGAGTTGATAAACTTGCTGATACAGTTAAGGTAACATTAGGACCAAAAGGAAGAAACGTTGTTTTAGATAAGAAATTTGGTTCACCATTAATAACTAATGATGGGGTTTCTATTGCAAGAGAAATAGAATTAGAAGATCCATACGAAAATATGGGAGCTCAACTAGTTAAAGAAGTAGCAACAAAAACTAATGATGTTGCAGGAGATGGTACAACAACAGCGACTTTATTAGCTCAAGCTATTATTAGAGAAGGTTTAAAGAATGTTACTGCAGGGGCTAATCCTATGCTAATTAGAAACGGTATAAGAATGGCTGTTGAAAAAGCAGTAGAAGAAATCAAGAAAATTTCTAAGCCAGTAGAAGGAAAAGAAGATATAGCAAGAGTTGCAGCTATTTCAGCAGCAGATGAAGAAATTGGTAAGTTAATAGCTGATGCTATGGAAAAAGTAGGTAATGAAGGCGTTATTACAATAGAAGAATCTAAATCTATGGGAACAGAATTAGATGTAGTTGAAGGTATGCAATTTGATAGAGGGTATGTATCAGCTTATATGTCTACAGATACGGAAAAGATGGAAGCTATATTAGATAATCCATATATTCTAATAACTGATAAGAAGATTGCTAATATACAAGAAATATTACCTATATTAGAACAAATAGTTCAATGTGGTAAGAAATTATTAATTATAGCTGAAGATGTTGAAGGCGAAGCTGTGGCAACATTAGTTGTTAATAAATTAAGAGGAACATTTACTTGTGTAGCTGTAAAAGCACCGGGCTTTGGTGATAGAAGGAAAGAAATGCTTCAAGATATAGCTATATTAACAGGTGGAACAGTAATTGCTGAAGAATTAGGAAGAGATTTAAAAGAAGTTACTCTTGATATGCTTGGTCAAGCAGAGAGTGTTAAAGTAGGTAAAGACAATACTGTTGTTGTTAATGGTAAAGGTAATCATGAAAACATAAAAGATAGGATATCACAAATAAAAGCTCAAATAGAAGAAACTTCTTCTGAATTTGATAAAGAAAAATTACAAGAAAGATTAGCTAAGCTTGCTGGTGGAGTTGCTGTAATCAAAGTTGGTGCTGCAACTGAAACAGAATTAAAAGAAAGAAAGCTTAGAATAGAAGATGCTTTAGCTGCTACAAAAGCTGCAGTTGAAGAAGGTATAGTGCCAGGTGGTGGAACTGCATATATTAATGTAATAAATGAAGTTGAAAAATTAACATCTGATGTTCAAGATACAGAACTTGGTATAAAAATAATTGTAAAATCATTAGAAGAGCCATTAAGACAAATAGCTAGTAATGCTGGTGTTGAAGGATCTGTTATTATAGAAAAAGTTAAAAATAGTGAAGTAGGAACAGGATACGATGCTTTATATGGAAAATATGTAAATATGATAAAGAGTGGTATTGTTGACCCAACTAAGGTTACAAGATCAGCTTTACAAAATGCAGCATCAGTATCAGCAACATTCTTAACAACAGAAGCTGCAGTTGCTGAAATTCCTCAAAAAGAACCAGCAATGCCAGCACCAGGAATGGGAATGGACGGAATGTATTAATATATTAAAAAAGACTACTGATTAGGTGGTCTTTTTTATTTTTTAGGAAATTATATAACTTTTGAAGATTGAAAAGTTGATAAAAGCTAGTTTGAGTTAAATATTTATTTAGAAAACAGCTTTATTTAAATATATATTAACAATATTTGTATATTAACTAACTTAGATAGCAATAATTAAAATAATCATATTTTAATTATTGGAGGATAATATTGTGAATAACGAGTTTGGTTTAAATAATAAGTATAAGAAGAATAAGGGGTTTACTTTATTAGAACTTATAGCGGTAATGGCTATTATAACAATATTAGCAACTGCTATTTTACCTAAAGTAACTGGATATATAAATGAAGCTAAAAAAACTAAAGTATTAGATCAATGTAGAAAAGTTGTGATGGCAGTAGAATCTTACAATTTAACACACTCTTCTAATTATGAAAAAAATAAAAACATATCTAATATAAAAGAAGATAAAAGTGTAAATAAATATTTAGAAGGTGTTGAATTTAATAATTTAGACTTAAGTACAACGATTCAAAATTGTTATGATGTATTAAATGGAAAAGAATTCAAATTAAAAGCAGACAGTGAAATGCTAGATTTATCTACAATTAATTAGCGAAACCGATTAAATTAAATAAATTTGCAATTTTTGCAATTTTAATTTCAATTTTATTGACTTTGCTCATAGCATACATTATAATATTTTTAATCAAACAAAGAAAATATTTAAAAACTCGTATATACCTTGGATATGGCAAGGAGTATCTACCAGAAACCTTAAATTTCTGACTATGAGTGATATTAATACATTAGTATATTTGAAATATATTAACGTATTAACTTCACTTACGGAGTTAATGCGTTTTTTTTTATACATAAAAATATGGGAAAAATGCAAGAAAAGATTCAAAAAAGTGAAAAGATGAAATAAAAAAATCGGGGGGATAATTATGGCTACAATAATAAAAACAGCTTATACATTTGATGATGTATTATTAGTACCTAATAAATCAGAAATATTACCTAGAGAGGTAAGTGTAAAAACAAAATTAACTAAAAAAATATCTTTAAATATACCTTTAATGAGTGCTGCAATGGATACAGTAACACAATCTAAAATGGCTATCGCTATGGCAAGAGAAGGTGGAATCGGAATTATCCATAAAAACATGAGTATCGAGCAGCAAGCAAAAGAAGTAGATAAAGTAAAAAGACAAGAAAACGGAATTATAACTGATCCAATATTTTTATCAAAAGAAAATACACTTCAAGATGCTGAAAACTTAATGGGTCAATATAGAATATCTGGCGTACCTATAACGGAAAATGGTAAACTAGTGGGTATACTTACAAATAGAGATGTAACTTTTGAAACAGATTTTAATAAAAAAATATCTGAAGTTATGACAAAAGAAAATTTAATTACTGCTCCAGAAAATACTTCTATTGATGAAGCAAAGGAAATTTTAAAGAAACATAAAATAGAAAAATTACCTTTAGTTGATGGAGAAGGAAATCTAAAAGGATTAATTACAATTAAGGATATTGATAAAGCTAAACAATTTCCTAATGCTGCAAAAGATTTAAATGGTAGACTATTATGTGGAGCTACTGTTGGAGTTACAGCGGATATGATGGATAGAGTTGATGCATTAGTAAAAGCTAAAGTTGATGTTATTACAGTGGATACTGCTCATGGTCATTCAAGAGGAGTTATGGAAGCTGTTAAGCAAATAAAAAATAAACATCCAGAATTACAAGTTATAGCTGGTAATGTTGCTACAGCAGAAGCAACAGAAGATTTAATAAAAGCCGGAGCAGATTGTGTTAAAGTAGGTATAGGACCAGGATCAATATGTACTACAAGAGTAGTTGCAGGTGTTGGAGTACCACAATTAACTGCTGTTATGGATTGTGCAGAAGTTGGTAAAAAATATGGAATACCAGTAATTGCTGATGGTGGATTAAAGTATTCTGGAGATATAGTAAAAGCTTTAGCAGCAGGTGCATCTGTAGCAATGATGGGATCATTATTTGCAGGTTGTGAAGAAGCGCCAGGAGAAATGGAAATATATCAAGGAAGAAGTTATAAAGTATATAGAGGAATGGGTTCATTAGCCGCTATGGCTTGTGGATCAAAAGATAGATACTTCCAAGATGGAAATAAAAAGTTAGTACCAGAAGGTGTTGAAGGTAGAGTAGCATATAAGGGATATGTTTCAGACACTATATTCCAATTAATAGGTGGAATAAAATCAGGAATGGGATATTTAGGTTCAAAGGATTTAGAGACTTTATATGAAACTGCTAGATTTGTTGTTCAAACAGCATCAGGATATAGAGAAAGTCATCCACATGATATAAACATAACTAAGGAAGCTCCAAATTATAGTGTAGGACAATAAAAAATAGATATAATTATTAATTTTTATTGAGTAATGTTCTTAGTTGCTAGATAATTAAATTTATAAAGAACAATTTAGGAGGAAATGATGAAGAGAGATTTAGTTTTAGTTATAGATTTTGGTGGACAATATAATCAATTAATTGCAAGAAGAGTAAGAGAATGTAATGTATATTGTGAAGTTCATCCTTATAATTTAAGTATTGAAGAAATAAAAGAAATGAACCCAAAAGGAATAATTTTTACAGGTGGACCAAACAGTGTATATGGTGAAAATTCTCCTTTATGTGATAAAGCTATATTTGAATTAGGTATACCTATTTTTGGTATATGCTATGGTTCTCAACTTATGTCTCATATGCTTGGAGGAAAAGTGGAAACTGCGCCTGTAAGTGAATATGGAAAAACAAAAGTTGATGTAAATGTAGAATCTAAACTTTTTGAGGGGATATCACCTTCAACAATTTGTTGGATGAGTCATACTGATTACATAGAAAAAGCACCAGAAGGATTTAAAATAATAGGTAATACTCCTGTTTGTCCTGTTGCAGCTATGGAATGTGAAGATAAGAATTTATACGCAGTCCAATTTCATCCAGAAGTTATGCATACAATAGAAGGTACAAAGATGCTTTCAAATTTTGTATATAATATATGCGGATGTACTGGAGATTGGAAAATGGATTCATTTGTTGAGAAGACCATTGAAGAAGTTCGTGAAAAAGTTGGAAATGGTAAAGTATTATGTGCATTATCAGGTGGAGTTGACTCATCAGTAGCAGCAGTATTACTTTCAAGAGCTGTTGGAAAGCAATTAACTTGTGTATTTGTTGATCATGGTTTGCTTCGTAAAAATGAAGGTGATGAAGTTGAAGAAATATTTGGAGCTAATGGGCAGTATGATTTAAACTTTATTCGAGTAAATGCACAAGAAAGATTTTATAAAAAGTTAGCTGGAATAGAAGAACCAGAACAAAAAAGAAAAATCATTGGTGAAGAATTCATAAGAGTGTTCGAAGAAGAAGCTAAAAAAATAGGAACAGTTGATTATCTTGTACAAGGAACCATTTATCCAGATGTAATTGAAAGTGGACTTGGAAAATCAGCAGTTATAAAATCACATCATAATGTTGGAGGACTTCCTGATTATGTTGATTTTAAAGAAATAATAGAACCTCTTAGATTATTGTTTAAAGACGAAGTTCGTAAAGCAGGTTTAGAACTTGGAATACCTGAAAAGTTAGTGTTCAGACAACCTTTCCCAGGTCCAGGTCTTGGAATACGTATTATTGGAGAAGTAACAGCTGAAAAAGTTAAAATAGTTCAAGATGCAGATGCAATATATAGAGAAGAAATTGCAAAGGCGGGAATTGATAAGGAAATTGGTCAATATTTTGCGGCTCTTACTAATATGCGTTCAGTAGGGGTTATGGGAGATGAAAGAACTTATGATTATGCAGTTGCTCTTAGAGCAGTAACCACAAGTGATTTCATGACAGCTGAAAGTGCAGATCTTCCATGGGAAGTACTTGGAAAAGTAACAACTAGAATTATAAATGAAGTAAAAGGTGTAAATCGTGTAATGTATGATTGTACAGGAAAACCACCAGCAACTATAGAGTTCGAATAGATATTAAATATCCCAACAGATCCTAATTTAAATTGGTTTGTTGGGATATTTTTTTCATTTTTATAAATTCAAAATACATAATAAAATTAAGCATAGAAAATTTAGACATGAGACAGTTGAATAACTAGTAGTT
This sequence comes from uncultured Clostridium sp., assembly GCF_963527835.1. Classification (GTDB taxonomy): domain Bacteria; phylum Bacillota; class Clostridia; order Clostridiales; family Clostridiaceae; genus Clostridium. The sequence continues at coordinate 157,344 of NZ_CAURTC010000004.1, forward strand.
ATTATTGGAAGTAAATGATAAAATTATATATAATAAATTTTATTAATACAATAACATGAGGTAAAAAATGAAAATACGAGTACCAGATTATTATAAAGATTTTAAATGTATATCTTCAAAATGTGAAGACACCTGTTGTGCTGGATGGGAAATTGTAATTGATGATGAAGCATATAAATATTATAATACAGTATCAGGAGATTTTGGTGAAAGACTAAAATGTGAAATAACATTAGATGATGATGATGAAAATATTTTTATGCTTAAAGGTGAGAATTGCTCATTTTTAAATAAAAATAAAATGTGTGATATATACATTGAACTGGGAGAAGATAGATTATGTAATACATGCAAGCAATATCCAAGATTTATAGAAGAGTATGGCGGTATACGTGAAATCGGAATTTCTTTATCATGTCCAGAAGCAGCAAGAATAATTTTGAATGATTCCAAGCAAGTTAACTTTAAACTTGAAGAAAATGATGAAATGGTTAGCAAATATAATGATATTAGTTATGAAATCTTTATTCAGCTAATTAATTCAAGAAAAATAGTTATGAAAATATTGCAGGATCGTTCTATTGATTTAAATAAAAGAATTGCATTAGTTCTTAATTTTGCTAAGGACATTCAAGACAAGGTAGATGAAAATAAACTATCTGAAATATCAAAAATTAGAAATAGATATTTAGATAAGGAATTTACAGAAAAATCTATTTTAGATTTAAACCAATATAAAGATAATAAAACAGTTAAATATGATAATATGTTTAACTATTTTAAAGTATATAAAAATCTTGATCATATTAATGAAAACTGGCCCAAAGTATTAAAACATACTATGGAATATTTTCATGGACCAAAAATTAAAAGTGAATTTTATGTAGATAAGTATGCAGAATTTAATACATATTATGTGGACAAAACATATGAATATGAACATTTAATGGTGTATTTTATATTTAGATATTTTATGAAATCTGTCTATGACTATGATATAATTGCAAAAGTGAAGTTATCAATTATTAGTTATCTAATTATTAAAGAATTAGATGTGGTAAGATGGTGTGATAACGGATATAAGCTTAATAAGGATGATCAAGTAGATATAATGCATATGTATTCTAAAGATATCGAACATTCAGAGAAAAATTTAGAAGAATTAGCAGAAATATTTGAAACAAATAAAGTTTTTAGCTTAGAAAATTTTATGATTATGTTAATGAATTAAGTGAAAAATATAGTAGCTTAGTTGTTATTTAAATAAGATAATATTTAAGTTTATTTTTATTAACTGTACAAGAGTGTATTTATATAATGTTAATTTGTTTAAATTAGAAATATAATAAATGCTTTAAGATTAGATATAATGGTAAACATATTATAAATTTTAAGAGTAAATTAATAAAAAGATAATATAAAATGTATATATTTTAGAAGTTAAAAGATATAAAATAACAAAAGGAATAGTTTAACTTTATATTTTAGGAGGCAGATTTTGAAAAATAAAAATAATACAATTTTGAAGGGATTATTAGTATTAATATTATTAGTAATTGTTTCTTTATCTACATTTCAAATTAAGAATAATACTAAAGAAAAGAATGTTCAATTAACAACTAATGAAAATTCTAATATAGTGGAAAATAAAGATAATAAGAATCCTTTTGAAGGTATAGATATTACAAATGATGATATGGGTGTTACTGTTTTAGGATATCATTCTATTGGTGATGAATTCAAGAAAGATCCATTAGTTGTATCTAAAGATTTATTTAGAACACATCTACAAGCAATAAAAGATGAAGGTTACACAACTATAACATTACAACAATTATATGATTACTTATATAATGGACTTGAAATTCCTAAAAAAAGTGTAGTTATAACATTAGATGATGGATATAAGGATAATTATACAAATGCATTTCCAATTCTTAAAGAATTTAAAATGAATGCAACTATGTTTATAATAGCTGATTATTTAGATGGTGATGTATATGTATTACCTTCACAAGTGAAGGAGATGAGTGATTATGGAATTGATATTGAGGATCATACACTTACTCATAGAGAGCTTTCAACTTTAAATTATGATGAACAATTAAAAGAAGTTAAAGAATCTAAAATTAAGCTTGAAAATATAACAGGCAAAAATATTAACTTTATTGCATATCCTTCTGGTAGTTATAATAGTGAAACTTTAAAAGCTGTTAAAGAGGCAGGATACAGTATGGCATTTACTGTTAAAAAGGGTCAAGCACATAAAGATGATAATCAATATGAAATAAATAGAGTATTAGTTGATTATACTTATAAACCAAGACATATAAAAAGAGATTTAAAATAAAAGGTGATTACAAATAATATTAGTTATAAGGTAAATTAATATTATTTATAAAGTTTAGAATACAAGTATTAAAAAATAGTTGAATTTTGTGTATTTAATTATCGCAAAATTTAACTATTTTTTTATTTATAAAAATATAGTTAATTTTTAGCTTATTAGATTAACAAATATTCTACTTCTAACATACTATATAATATAATTATTTTACAAAAGGAGAGAAAAATATGAACTATTATCGTAATGAAAATGAATTTAGAGGAAATGAATTTAGAAATAATGAATTTAGAAATAATGAATTTAGAAATAATGAATTTATAAATAATGAATTTAGAAATAATGAATCTAGAAATAGTGAACAATCATGTCGTTCCGATAGAGAAAGAAGTGACACATCATGTCGTTCTGATAGAGAAAGAAGTGACACATCATGTCGTTCTGATAGAGAAAGAAGTGACAGACCATGTCGTTCTGATAGAGAAAGAAGTGACAATGATGCAGAATGCAGAAGATGCCGTAGAGAAGGCCGTAGAGAAGGATTTAGAGAGGGTTGCGAAAAAGGATTTAAAGAAGGATTTAAAAAAGGTTGTAAAGAAGGACGTGAAAATGGTTTAAGAGAAGGCCGTAGAGAAGGATTTAGAGAGGGTTGCGAAAAAGGTCGTAGAGAAGGATTTAGAGAGGGTTGCGAAAAAGGTCGTAGAGAAGGTTTCGAAGCAGGCATTAGAGAAGGACGCGAAAAAGCAAGAAGAGAATTTATGGAATGCGCAAACAGAAGAAACTCATGTCGTTAAACTTTTGTAGATAATTTAATATCGTAATTTACAGAGGGATTTATAGCAATATAAATCCCTCTTTTAAATTTAAATAAAGAAATTCAAAAAAATGTATTATGTAAGATGCAAAATTTAAAAAATGTGTATAAATGTGTATAAACGAGTATAAATATATACAAATATGTTATAATAAATATGAAATTGTTTGCAAAACTAGTCTTATAAGATATTTATCTATATTTTTTTAATTAGTATATATTTTTTCCAACATGTAATGAAAAAGTATATATTAAATAAACTAAATTAATGTATTAATATATAGTTGTAACATGGAATGAGGGGTTGAAAATGATTACACAATCATTAGAAAGAAAGTTATTTACCATACTTGAAATGCTAGCTGATAGCAAAGGAAATACTTTAAAAGATTTTTCGGATGAACTTGGTGTTAGTACTAGAAGTATTAGAACTTACTTAAAGCAATTGCAGGAAGAAATACCTGAGGATATTGTGGAAATAGTAAAGACTAATAATTCTGAGTATAAGCTAAATGTAAAAGATGATGAAAATTTTAAGCAATTGCTAGAGCTAAATAGAAGACAAAAACAAAAATTTTGTCAATTAAATAATCCAGAAGAAAGAATTGATTATTTAATAAACAAGTTAGTAGGACTTAATGAGATTGTGACAATTGATGATTTAGCAGAGGAGATGAATGTAGGAAGAACTACTTTAGTTAAAGATTTAAAAAAAGTGGATCAGAAATTAGAAGAGTATGGATTAGTATTAAAGAGAAAAACAAATTCAGGAATAAAAATTGAAGGCGATGAAATTAATTTAAGACTAATTATACTTGAACATATATGCAAAACATATAATGATTCAATAATTTTATTAGAAAACAATAATATTCTTACTAAGAAAGAGATTATTAAACTTCAAGAACAAATAGTAATGAATCTAAAAGAAAATAAATTTAGTATAACTGAAGCTTTAATAAATAACTTAATAAGATATATAGCAGTAATGCTAATAAGACTAAATAATAATAAAAATATAATTTCACTACAATCACAATATAAAATAATAAAGGAATCAGAAGAGTATGAAATAGGAAAAACTATAAAAAGTACGATTGAAGCATTAAAAGATGAAAAAATTGATGATTTAGAAATAATTTTTATAGTAATGCCTTTACTTGGGAGAAATGCACCTTTGTATCATGAAGTATTAAGAAACTTAACAATAGGTGAAAATGTAACTTTATTAAGAAAACAAATATTCAAAAAGGTTTTTGAATTTACTGGATTAAGCTTAGAAGAAGATGAACAATTAATACAAGGATTAGAATATCATTTATACTATGCACTAAATAGAATAGTACTAAATATAAGATATAAAAATCCTATGTTAAAAGAAATAAAAGAAAAATACAAATTGCCTTATGAAGTTGCTAAAATAGCTACTTCAGTAATTGAAGATAAGTATCAGGTACAAGTAGAAGATGATGAAATTGGATACTTAGCATTACATTTTGGAACTTATATTGAAAGAGCAGGAAAATCTTTTATTAAAATAGAAAATGCAGCAATTGTTTGCGGAACAGGCTTAGGAACAGCAAAGTTACTAATTATAAAATTAAAGAAAATACTTGGAGAAGAAATTAATTTCAAATCATTTTCTGATTTAGATTTTACAGAAGAAATAGCAAGCAATTATGATATGATATTTACTCTTGTAAATTTGGATATAAATACTGAAACACAAATAGTAAAAATTACTTCGATTTTTGATGAAAGTCAATTAAAAGGAGAAATAGAAAGTCAAATATTTTTAAATAAGACTAATGAGAAAAGAAATGATACAGAACAATATATTTTAAATGGAATGTTAGATAAAAAATTAGTATTTTACTTAAATAAAAACAATTTCATGGATAACTTAGAAGATATGTTGGATAGTTTAATAAAATCAAATATTGTATCAAATGAATATAAGAAAAGAGTTATAGCAAGAGAAAAGAAAGCAGGAACAGCATTTGGTGGATATATAGCACTACCACATGCAGTAGATGAAAAGGTAAACAATGTAATAGTTTCATATGGAATACTAGATAAATTGATTATGGTTGATGATAAGGAAGTTGGATTAATAATATTACTTGTAATACCTTCAGAAAGCCAAAATAGTCAAGAGATTATAGTGAAAACATATCAAGAGATTATAGATTTATCAAGTGACAATAAGATAGTTCAAAATCTGATAAAGAGTAAAAATTATAAAGAATTTAAAGAAGTTTTAGGAAGGAGATAAATTATGAATTCAGTTGTATTTTTAATAATTATAGGAATTACTGTTTGGGTACTTAATTTTATCTTTGGATTAATGCAAATTAAGGATTTTAATAAAAATTATATAGAACTAAGAAGATTAGGAAAAGTAGCAATAGGAAGAAAAAAAGGAATGATTAACTCAGGCACTATAGTTCTTATAAGAATTCAAGATGATGGATTAATTTTAGAATCTAGAAAAATGCAAGGCGTAACGGTAGTAGCAAGAGTTAAACAATTTAAAGGTCTTGAAAATATGTACATAGATAGTATTGAAGAAAACGATTTAAAAGAATTTAACAAACCACTTAAAAGAGCAATCTTAGATGCTGTTAAAAACTACAAAAAGTTTAGACATGAGGAGGGAAGTAAAAAAGAAGCAGACTTAGAAGTGGTTGTTTAAAAATTGTAATATATAATGAGGAGGTTTTCTTATGACACAAATGTTAGAATTATTAGCTAGAGGTGCAGATTCATTTATGAATCTATTTAGAGCAGGTGGTAATCAATTTATGGACTTTGTAACAGGCATAATACCACTACTAATAGCATTACTAGTTACAATGAATGCAATTATAAAATTTATTGGGGATGAGAAAGTAGAAAAATTAGCTATGAAGTGTGCAAAAAACCCAATAACTAGATATTTACTATTACCAGTTATAGGAACATTCGTATTTGCGAATCCGATGACATTATCATTAGGTAAATTTATGCCAGAAAAGTATAAACCAAGTTATTATGCAGCAGCAAGTTTCTCTTGCCACACAATGAATGGACTATTCCCACATATAAATCCAGGTGAATTATTTGTATTCTTAGGAATAGCAGCAGGAATTACTACATTAGGTTTTTCAACTACAGATTTAGCAATTAGATACTTATTCGTAGGTATAATAACAAACTTCTTTAGAGGTTGGATAACAGATTTCACAACTTCATATGTAGAAAAACAACAAGGTGTTAAATTAAACACAGAAGTAAAATTAGGATAATTAGATAGAAATAAAAATTACTTAAATAAGAATTATTAGAACATAAAGTTAAATAAGATAAATAAAAGATTAAGGAGTTGGCAATTATGGGATACAAAAAAGTTAAGATAAACAAAGGATCAGGCGGATGGGGTGGCCCATTATTAATAGAACCTACAGAAAAAAGAAACAAGGTAGTATATATTACTGGAGGAGCTCAACCAGAAACAGCAGTTACAATAGCAGAATTAACAGGATGTGAATTAATCGATGGATTTACAACAGGAGTTAAAGATGATGAAATTGCTTGTGTAATAATAAATTGTGGTGGAACATTAAGATGTGGAATCTATCCTCAAAAGAAGATACCAACAGTTAATATTATGAAAACAGGTAGAAGTGGACCTTTAGCGATGTTTATAAAAGAAGATATTTATGTTTCAGCAGTAAAACCAGTAAATGTAGAAGTAATAGAATAGGTTTATTTTCTAAGATATAAAGAATACGATTTAAAGGAGGAAGACTTAATGAGTTACGATACTAGTAAAAAAATTAGTCAACAAACAGGAGGACTTGTTGGAAAGATTGGTATAGCGATAGGAAACTTTAGTAGTACATTATTCCAAGCAGGAAGAGATACTATTGATACAGTAATTCACACAATATTACCATTTATGGCTTTCGTTGCAGTAATGATAGGTATTATAAACGAATCAGGAGTAGGAAGCTTTATTGCAAACTTACTTACACCATTAATAGGAAATGTAGGTGGGTTAGTTGTATTAGCACTTATATGCTCATTCCCATTACTTTCACCATTTTTAGGACCAGGTGCAGTTATAGCACAAATAGTTGGTGTTTTAATAGGTACTGAAATTGGTAAGGGAACTATACCACCGCACTTAGCATTACCAGCATTATTTGCTATCAATGCACAAGCAGCAGCAGACTTTATACCAGTAGGATTAGGATTAGCTGAAGCAGAACCAGACACTGTACAAGTCGGTGTTCCATCTGTTCTATACTCAAGATTCTTAACAGGAGCTCCAACAGTTGTAGTAGCTTGGCTTGTAAGTTTTGGATTATACAGCTAAATTGTATTAACTAAAGAATCTAATTGTTAGAGAAGGGAACAATTTTATGAAGACGATTTATAGCACTAAAATAGAGAAAATTGGTGAAAATGCTGAAGAATTTTTTACAGCAAATATGTTTATAACTTTTAAGGACAATGCTCCTCAAGAATTAGTTGATTATTGCTTTATTCATAATGAAAATAACTTGCTAGAAGAGATAATGCCAGAAGACATACTTTCTATAGATGATGTTACTTATGAGATAAAAGCAGTAGGAGAATTAGTAAATAAAAATTTAAAAGAATTAGGACATATAACATATAATTTTCTAGGAGAAGAAGAAGCAAAAATAGGTGGAACTTTATATCTAGAAAAAAAAGAAATTGCACCAATTGCCGTTGGTACAATCTTAAAAATAATAAGAAATTAATTTTAAATAGTTAAAAAATAATATTTAAGAAAATTATAAGTCAATTTGTACAATAAGTCAATTTGATGAAGAGATTAAAGTATTTTCAAACTTATATATAAATAATTAAATAATTTATAGGATTAATTGTTCTTTGAATTTTAAATAGGTTTGATTATGAGTGTACTTATATCGGAAATAAGTAAAGATAATCAAACCTGTTTTGTTTATTAGATTTAGAGGAACAATCTTCATATAAGTTAATGAGTTAATTTAATAATGGAGGGATAAAAAATGACAAAGTCATGGTTAAATTTAGAAGAAAAAACAGTAATAGTTACAGGTGGAGCATCAGGAATAGGTAAAGCAGTAGCACAAGAATTTTTAAATAATGGTTCAAATGTGGTTGTATGTGATATGAATCCTAATGCACCAGAATTAGATATGAATGAAAAAAGCGGAAAAATGTTATATGTAAATACAGATGTAACAAGTTATGATAGCGTTAAAGAAATGGTTTCAAAAACTAAAGAAACATTTGGGAAAATAGATATATTAGTAAATAACGCAGGTATAAATATACCTAGATTATTAGTAGATCCAAAAGAAGAAAATAGTAAATATGAATTAGATGAAGCTGTTTTTGACAAAATAGTTAATGTTAATATTAAAGGTGTATTTTTCTGTGCACAAGCAGTTGCTAGAGAAATGGTTAAAGCAGGATCTGGAGTTATAGTGAATATGTCTTCTGAAAGTGGATTAGAAGGATCAGAAGGTCAAAGTATTTATGCAGCAACTAAAAATGCAGTAAATTCATTTACAAGATCTTGGTCTAAAGAATTAGGAAAGCAAGGCGTTAGAGTTGTAGGTGTAGCACCAGGAATATTAGAAGCTACAGGATTAAGAACTATAGAATATGAAACAGCATTATCATATACTAGAGGAATTACAGTTGAAGATTTAAGAGCTGGATATAGCAAAACATCAACTACTCCACTTGGAAGATCAGGAAAATTATCAGAAGTTGCTGACTTAGTTTGTTACTTAGGATCAGAAAGAGGAAGTTACATCCATGGAGTAACTTACAATGTAGCTGGTGGAAAAACTAGAGGTTAATTTTATTTAGTAAAAAATGTATTTTAAATCAATTAGTACTTTCTCATAAATTTCAAATAAATATAAACATTAAAAGTTCCTAACATTATCAGGGACTTTTAATGCTATAAAAATAAATTTCAATAATATTAATAGGGGTGTGAGGAAAAAATGATATATATATTAGATACTGCAAATTTACAAGAAATAAAAAGGGCTTATGAATTTTATCCTATGGAAGGTGTTACAACAAATCCATCTATAATAAGCAAAGAAAAAGAAGATTTTATAAAAATATTAAAAAATATTAGAGAAATAATAGGCAATGACAGTATGTTACATGCACAAATATTATCATTAAAAGCTGAAGCAATGATTGAAGAAGCTAAGTATATAGCAGAGCAAGTTGGTGGTAACATATATATTAAAATACCTGTTACTCCAGATGGTATAAAGGCTATAAAAATATTAAGTAAAGAAGGATATAAAATAACAGCTACTGCAATATTTACAGCACAACAAGCTTTAATAGCAGCAAAAGCAGGTGCGAAATTTGTTGCACCATATGTTAATAGAATTGATAATATTAGCGGAAATGGAGTAGAGGTTGTTGGAGAAATTATTGAATTATTAGAATTTAACAATTTAAATACTAAAGTTTTAGCAGCATCTTTTAAAAATGTTCAACAAGTTAATGAAGTTGCCTTAAGAGGATGTCAATCTGTAACAGTAGGAAGTGACATAATGGATAAGCTTATAGAGCACCCATTAACAGAATTAAGTGTAAAACAATTCATTAATGATTGGGAAAATGCATATAATAGGGTTACAGTATTATAATAAAGTAAAAGAGTAAAGTTATTTTTAATTATAAAGTAGATAGATTTATATAATCTGTCTACTTTAATAATTAAGAATTATTGTTTTTAGTATGAAATTCCAAAGTTTGAATAATATCATAAATGTTTAAGAAAAGTGTGATATAATTGAAAAGTGAAATTTACGTAATTAATATATGGAGGTATGGTTGTGAAAAAAGGATTAACATTAGATTTAAGTAAAACACAAGCATTTGTAAAAGACTATGAACTAGATTACATGGAAGGAATGGTAAAAGATTCACATGATAGACTTCATAGTAAAACAGGTCAAGGAAATGACTTTTTAGGTTGGATAGATCTTCCAGTAGATTATGATAAAGAAGAATTTGCTAGAATTAAGAAATCAGCAGAAAAAATACAATCTGATTCAGATGTATTAATAGTTATAGGAATAGGTGGATCTTACCTTGGAGCTAGAGCTGCAATAGAAATGTTAACAAGTAATTTCCATAATGTTTTAGATGACAATAAGAGAAAAGTACCAAAAATATTTTATGCAGGTAATAACATAAGTTCAACTTATATGGCAGAATTATTAGAAGCTATAGAAGGAAAAGATGTTAGTGTAAATGTAATTTCAAAATCAGGTACTACTACAGAACCAGCTATTGCATTTAGAATATTTAAATCATATTTAGAAAAGAAATATGGTGTAGAAGAAGCAAGAAAGAGAATATATGCAACAACAGACAAAGCTAGAGGTGCATTAAAAAGCTTAGCTGATGCAGAAGGATATGAAACATTTGTAATTCCTGATGATGTTGGTGGAAGATTTACAGTTTTAACACCAGTAGGATTATTACCAATAGCTGTAGCTGGAATAGATATAGATGAAATGATGCAAGGTGCAGCAGATGCAAGAGAAGCATATTCAAATCCTTCACTTAAGGAAAATGATTGCTATAAGTATGCTGTTACAAGAAATGCTTTATATAATAAAGGTAAAGAAATAGAAGTATTAGTTAACTATGAACCATGTATTCATTATTTTAATGAATGGTGGAAGCAATTATATGGAGAATCTGAAGGAAAAGATAAAAAAGGATTATTCCCAGCAGCAGTTGATTTTAGTACTGATCTTCACTCTATGGGACAATATATTCAAGATGGTAGAAGAAATCTTTTTGAAACAGTTATTAATGTTGAAAAAGCTAGAAAAGAAATTACTATAGAATTTAGCGAAGGTGACTTAGATGGATTAAACTTCTTAACTGGAAAAACTATGGATTTTGTAAATAATAAAGCATTCCAAGGAACTTTATTAGCGCATAATGATGGTGAAGTACCTAACATGGTATTAAATGTACCAGAACTTTCACCTTACTATTTTGGTCACATGGTATATTTCTTTGAAAAAGCTTGTGGATTAAGTGGATATCTTTTAGGAATAAATCCATTCGATCAACCAGGAGTTGAAGCATACAAGAAAAATATGTTTGCTCTTCTTGGAAAACCAGGATATGAAGATATGAAAGATGAATTAGAGAAGAGACTTTAATTTATGAAAATTATAATTGATGGAGATGCCTGCCCAGGTATCTCCATTATTGAAAAAGTGGCTAAAGATAGAAATATACCAGTAATAATCTATTGTGATATAAATCATTTTATACAAAGCAATTACTCAGAAGTTAAAATTGTGGATAGTGGTTTTCAAAGTGTTGATATGTTTGTGATTAATGAAACTAAAGCCAATGATATAGTTGTATCTCAAGATTATGGGGTAGCAGCTATATGTTTACCTAAAAAAGCAAGAGTGATAAATCCAAAAGGTTTTATTTATGATGAAAACAATATAGATCGATTATTAGAAGAAAGACATTTATCGCAAAAAATTAGGCGAGGTGGAGGTAAAACTTCCAACCCTAAAAAAAGAACTAATGAGGATAATTTAAGATTAGAAAAAAACTTAATAAGACTAATTGAATTAGTTAATAAAAATATATAGAGGAGAATACCTCTATTTTTTTTTCAGTATATGAGAAGAATTATATAAATATGATATAATTTAAATAAAATTAGCTGAAGTTATTTACAAAAAATGGAATAATCGTATAATATAATTAAGGAGTAATATAGAGAGGGGTTTTGAGAAGGATGCAAGAGCTTCAGTTAAAGAATATAGAACTCATATTTAATAAAGAAAAACCGCAAACAAGAGGAACGGAAATAAATATAAAAAGTCAGGTTAATAATCCTAAGGATGATATAGAATATAAATTTATTATTGGTTTAAATGGTATATGGACAACTATACAAGATTATTCAGAAAAAGATAATTGCTGTTGGAAGCCAGTTTATGAAGGGGAATATACGGTTATGGTTCAAGCAAGGAATAAGGAAGGAAGAAAATCATTCGATTATTTAGCTAAAGAAGATTATTTAATTAGCAATAAAGATTTAGTAAGTCTTATAGATGAGGTGAAAATTGATAAAACTAGTTTAAATGTTGGAGAAAAGTGTTCTATAGAGGTAAAGGCAGTTGAAGAAGAGTTACTTTACAGATTTTATGTAAAGGGTGAACAAGGCTGGGAACTTATTATAGATTATACAACTGATAATACATTATTATATACTGCAAATAATGCAGGTAAAAAAGAATTTTTAATAGAATGTAAAAGAGTTAATTCTGATGATAATTTTGATGATTATACTACTGTTAAAATAAATGTAGATGATATTGAAGATGTAGAGATAACTAATTTTATATGTCATAATACAGAATTTATAGTTGGACAAGAGCTTAAATTTACATTAGAAACTAAGAATGAAAACAACAGAACAATTTTATATAAATTTTATAAGATTTCTAAGGATGGAAAAGCAACTTGTGTACAAGATTATTCTACAAAAAATTATGTTGCTTTCAAAGAATATACTCAAGGTAGCTATAGACTTTTAGCATGCGCAAAAGATATATTTTCGAATAAGGAATATGATGATAGAGCAGTTCTTTTATATAATATAAAGCCATATAAAGATGTATTAATTAAAGGATTTTCAGCAGATTTAAGTTCACCTCAAACTATAGAAACTGATATAAAATTTAAAGCAGAGGTAGAAGGAGGCCTAAATCTTCTATATAGATACAAAGTAAAAGGTTCATATGAAGAAGATACTGGATTCATAAGAAATTCTGAATATATATGGAAACCGAGAGAATCAGGAAGATATGGAATATCGGTTTTTGTTAAAGATGTATCATCTCAATGTGAATATGAAGCTTGTGAAGAAATTGAATTTGAAATAGAGAAAAAGGGTAATAAGCCAGTAAAAATAGTTGATGTTGTTATAGACAAAGAAAAAAGTGTTTTGATTAAACAACCTGTTAATATAATGGTTAATGCAGAAGGCGGAACTAGATTAAATTATTCATTTATAGTATATAGAAATAAAATAAAGGTAGAAAAAATAGAAAATAGTAATCGAAATTGGGTTAATTTTACTCCAGAAGAAAAAGGCGATTATGAGATAGAGATTATTGTTAAAGATAGATATTCTGATAAAGAATTTGATGCTCATACTTTTGTTTATTTAAAAGCAAATGAATATATACCTGGAGAAATCGATTATATAATGTTACCTTTAAAGAATAATTATGTAGTTGGAGATACAATAGAATTTGAATCAATAATTCAAAATACAAAAAGTGTTTTAGTTAAATATGTAACTAAAATTAATGGACATTTAGTTGAAGAAACTGAGTTTATTAAAAATAAAAAATTAAGATTTATTCCTAAAACTTCAGGAAAATATACAATAGAAGTGTATGCTAAGAATATAAAGTGTACGGATGAATATGATTCTAAAAAAGAAGTTAGTTTATATATAAATGAAGCATCACCTATTATAAATACAGAAATAATTATAAATAAAAAGAAAGTTAGAATTAATCATGAACTAACATTTGAAGTAAAGAGTACAGGTGGAAAAGATGTTTGTTATGAATTTTATTTAATGGAACATGGCAATTGGAATAAAGTTCAATCATATAGTAAGAAAAATTATTATAGCTTTATGCCATTTATTAAAGGAAAATATAAAATTTTAGTATTATCTAAAAGCTATTACAAGAATATTAACTATGAGGATTATGCGGAAATATCTTTTAAGGTATTAGATTAAGATTTATAAACTTATTACGAAAATAAATATAGTAGATTAATTTAAGTTTGTGATTTTAATAAAAGACTCTGTTTAAACAAATCATTGATATATGAATAAGCAAAGTGGACTGAGTAATTGAACTTCGGAATGCTAAAATGAATATAGTCCCATTTTAGCTTGTTCCCAATATAAAATTGAGACAAGCAATAAATGTGAATATTAAAAGGAAACTCGACTTCGCTGAGTAAGTTCAAAAAGCAAAATGTAAAATTTTGATTTTCACTTAACAATTCTCAAAGTCCAATTACAATGCCACTTTACCTATTGCATATATCAACAATTATTTAAAATAGAGTATAATAAAATTGGAGGGCAGTTATGAGTATAGACAATTTAAATTCATTTTCAAATGAATTAATGGCATTAACAGCAATTAATAATAGTGATAATAGTAGTGATGATAAAAATAATAATGGAACAAATGGACTGGAATTTGCTTTAGTTATGCAGGCATTAACAGATAAATCTAATGAATCAACGAATGGATCAAATAAAGATTCAAATGCATTAGAAGCAATGAAATCATTGGAAAATACTAATACAACGCCTGGGCAAAGATTAGATTATATGAAAATGGTTTTAAATGAGAATTTAACTTCTAAATTAAATGGTTCTAGTACTACATCAACTGTGAATTTAGACATTGATGACGAGAGTAAGCAAAGAATATATAGAGCAGTAGAAGAAGCATCAAGAAAATATGGTGTAGATTCTAATTTGATTTTAGGAATAATAAAGCAGGAATCAGATTTTAATCCTAAAGTAGTTTCAAGTGCAGGTGCTATGGGACTTATGCAGCTTATGCCTGAAAATTGTGAAGAAGATGGAGTAAGTGATCCTTTTAATATAGAACAAAACATTAATGGTGGAGTTAAGCAGTTAAAAGGATATATTGATAGATATGATGGAAATGTAGAAATGGCTCTTATGGCATATAATGCAGGTCCAGGAACAATGCAAAAAAGGGGCGTTACCTCTGTTGAACATTTATATAAAATGCCTAAAGAAACTCAAAATTATATTCCAAAAGTAATGGGATATTATAGAAGTGGAATTTAGCATGAATCAAAGAAAAATGAAGTTGTTTAATAATGACTTCATTTTTTTACGTATAAGAGATTATGGAAAAATATAAGTTTGAAGAGCTGATAAAACTTATATTTATGAGTAAATATTAATTGAGAATTGATAGTGGAAAATTGAGAGTGAAGGAAAAAATTCCAATATTGAATTTAAAAATATATTATTTTAGAAATTCTGTAAGACTTTCAACTCTCATCTCTCCACTCTCCACTAAAAAGGCGGCGTAGACACTTTCTCATATAAATATAATTTTTTATTTATATGAATATTTATTTTGACATATGTGATAAGATACTATTGTGTAGAAAGACATATAGAATTATAGAGTGGAGTGAAGCAAATGGAGAGATTGGATAAAATAATTTCTAATTTAGGATACGGAAGTAGAAAAGAAGCTAAAGTGTTAGCAAAAAAAGGATTAATTGAAGTAGATGGAAAGATAATTAAAGATAGTAGTGTAAACATAGATCCTGAAAAATCTATAGTTAAGATAAATGGAGAAGAAATATTTTATCGTAAATACATATATTTAATGATGAATAAACCAACAGGAGTAATATCAGCAACTCATGATTCAAAAGATGAAACTGTTATTGATTTGTTAGAATTAGATCATCAAATTTTTGATCCATTTCCAGTAGGAAGATTAGATAAGGATACTGTAGGCCTACTATTATTAACTAATGATGGAGATTTTAATCATAGAATGATATCACCTAAATGGCATGTTGATAAAGTTTATTATGCTAAGATAGATAAAGAAGTAACTGAAAAAGATCAAGAGGCATTTAAAAAAGGTGTAGTATTAGATGATGGATATAAATGTTTAGAAGCGAAATTAGATATTATATCAGCATCACCAGAAGGATCAGAAGTTAGAATTACTATACAAGAAGGAAAATATCATCAAGTAAAAAGAATGTTTGAAGCACGTGATAAAAAGGTTATATATCTGAAAAGAGAAGAATTTGGTGGTTTAATTCTTGATGAAAATTTAGAAGAAGGCGAATATAGGGAATTATCAGATGAAGAATTGGCTGTTTTAAATAAAAATTAACGAACGTTATAAGAATTTGCAATAAAATAATTCATTTTAGATGCATAAGTAAATATTTTTCGTAAAATTACTTGCATTTTAATATAGAATGGCCTATAATAATTTTGCAAGGATAAATAAAAGGAATTATATAGCCCCCTTTTTATTTATTGCTTATTGCTTATTGCTAAAGCGCAACCTAGCCCCAAGGGTTGCGTTTTTTTTGTTTTCACAAATGAAAATGTTTTCTTAGAGATAAAATTGATTTGATATATAAAAAAACATAAAAATAGTACATTATTTATAGATATAAATAAGCAAATTGAATAGAAAAAAGCAAATGAAGGAATTAAATCATATTTATTTTTATATGATTTAATTCCTTCATTTTTAGTTGTTTTTATATTTTAAAATAGGAGATAATAAAAGGGTATATAATTTTTAAGGTAATAATTATATATAATAGATGTATATAAAGATTAAATTAACATATAAAGAGAAATATTATTAATACTTTCACTATGTTATAATATTTAGAGATTACGAAAGGAGCAGATTAACTAAATGGAGTTAAAATCATTGCTTAATAAAGAACAATATGAAGGTGCAATTACCATAGATGGACAATTGTTAATATTAGCTGGAGCTGGATCAGGAAAGACAAGAGTATTAACATATAGAATGGCACATATGATAGAAGACATGGGCATAGCACCATATAATATATTAGCTATTACATTTACTAATAAAGCAGCAAAGGAAATGAAGGATAGAGTTATATCACTAATTGGTAGTAAAGCTGAAAATATGTGGATATCTACTTTCCATTCAACTTGCGTAAGAATTTTAAGAAGAGAAATAGATAAGATTGGTTACAATAGTAACTTTACAATATATGATACATCTGATCAAAAAGTATTAATAAAAGAATGTATGAAGCTTTTAAATATTAATGATAAAGATATATCTGATCAAGAGATATTAAGTAAAATTGGAAAAGCAAAAGATACTATGCAAACTGCTCAAAGTTTTATGAGACAAAATGAATCTAATTTTAGAGAAAATAAAATTGCAGAAGCATATGAAATGTATCAAAGAAGACTAAAAGAAAATAACGCATTGGATTTTGATGATTTAATATTTAAAGCTGTTGAATTATTTAAATCTAATCCAGAAGTATTAGAATTTTACCAAAATAAATTCAAATATATAATGGTAGATGAATATCAAGATACTAATGGAGCTCAATATGAATTAATTAAATTATTAGCATCAAAATATAAGAATATATGCGTTGTCGGGGATGATGATCAATGTTTAGTTGAAGGTACTTTAATATCTACTGAAGATAAAGAAGTTGCAATAGAAAAATTAACTTGTAATGATAAAGTTAAGGTTGCATGTGGTAATGGAGAAACAGGCTTATTATCTATAAATGACATAAGTAAAAAGAAGTATTGTGGAGAAATAATAAAAATTACTACAAAAAGTAATAAAGTAATAAAATCTACACCTAATCATATTTCATTTGGAAAAGTATTATTAGAGAAAGATAAATATTATGTTTATTTAATATATAAAAGTGGATTTGGATATAGAATAGGTCAAACATCATCTATAAGATCTAGAGATGAAAGAAAAGCTAGCGGTTTAGCTGTTAGATTAAATGGAGAACAGGCTGATAAGATATGGATTATAAAAGTTTGTAATTCAAAGGGTGATGCAACTTATTATGAACAATATTATTCTGTAAAATATGGAATACCTACTATTGTATTTAATTCAAGAGGAAAAAATATAACAGTATCACAAGAACAAATAGAGAAGATGTTTAATGAAATTGATACATTAAGTGCAGCTGAAAGATTAATGGAAGAAGAACATTTATATAAAGAATATCCTCATCATTTAAGCAACGCAGTAATAAGAGGCGATTCAATAAGGAAAACAATTAATATTACTTTTTTTGGAGGAAAAAAATCAGTACAAAGAGGTTTATATTCTCATAGAATTGGGCTTAATTCATCTGGAGAAGAAACAAAAAATAAATTCATAGAAGCTGGATTTAATGTTAGAAATGGTGAACGAAACACGTATAGAGTTGAAACTGAAAGAGCTTTATATGATGATGCAGAAGAATTTGCTAAGAATTTAGGTAAAGTTGAAGAGGATTTTGATATATTAAAAAAAGCTAATTTAACAGAAAATAAAAGTTTTCTATTTATGCCAATTGGAAGCTTCAGAGAAGGAATGGCAATTGCAATAGAAAAGGATGGATTAATAACGGAAGACATTATAGTATCTGTTGAAAGAGAGATGTATGATGGATTTGTATATGATTTAAATGTAGATAATGCTAGAAATTATATAGCAAATGATATTGTAGTTCATAATTGTATTTATCAATGGAGAGGCGCAGATATTCAAAATATATTGGATTTTGAAAAAGATTATCCTAATGCTAAAGTGATTAAATTAGAACAAAATTATAGATCTAAGAGCAATATATTAAATGCTGCTAATGTAGTTATTGTAAATAATGCAAATAGAAAAAGTAAAGTACTTAGAACAGAACAAGAAGCTGGAGAAAAAATAAAAATATATAGAGCTTTTTCAGATAATGATGAAGGAGATTTTGTTAGCAAGCAAATTACAGAGATTAAGTCTAAAGAAGATAAAGAATACAAAGATTTTGCTATACTATACAGAACTAATGCTCAGTCACGTATTTTTGAAGAAAGTTTAAGAAGAAGAGGAATTCCATATAAGATAGTAGGTGGAACAAGATTTTACGATAGAAAAGAAATAAAGGATATTTTAGCTTATCTTAAGGCTATAGTTAATCCAAGAGATGATGTTAGTTTAAAGAGAATAGTAAATGTGCCTAAGAGAAGTATAGGTGATGCTACAGTATCAAAAATTCAAGAATTTGCGAATAACTTCGAATTAGATATGTGGGATGCTTTAATGGAAGTTAGAACAATACCAACATTAACACCTAGAAATGCTAATAATATAGAAGTATTTACAAATTTAATGGAAGAATTCATGTCACTTAGTGAAAGTGCACCTATATCTGTATTAATTGAGGCAATACTTAAAGATACAGGATACTTAAAACAGTTAGAAGCGTCTAAGGAAATAGAAGATAAAAGTAGAATTGAAAACTTAAAAGAACTAGTTTCCGATGCTGTTGACTTTGAAAAAAATAATGAAGATAAATCCTTAGCAGCATATTTAGAGAAAGTATCGTTAGTTCAAGATACAGATAAAATTGAAGAACAAGAAGATACAATAGTATTGATGACAGTCCATAGTGCAAAGGGACTTGAGTTTCCAGTTGTATTTATGGTTGGAATGGAAAATGGTATTTTCCCGGGAAATATGTCGTTTGAAAAAGAATCTGAGATGGAAGAGTCAAGAAGATTATGCTATGTAGGAATAACAAGGGCAAAAGAAACATTATTTATGACATCAGCTGAAGTTAGAAGAGTATTTGGTAGAACTGTTGCATACTCTCAATCTGATTTTATAAATGAAATAAAACCTGATCTTAAGGAATATGTAAGTGGAAATAGAATAGGCTCAGGAAATGGATCTAATTCTAATGTTAAGACTCAAAAAAATGATTCATATAATAATCCACATAGTTTAAGAAGTACAATAAGAAAAGAATTTTCTAAGCCGACTAATACTGTTATTAATGATAATAATAATTCTGAATATTTAAATGCTAATGAAATTACTTTAGGTAGAAAAGTGCAACATGAAAAGTTTGGAGTAGGTACAATAGTTAGTGTTCAGGGCTCAGGAGATGATAAAAAGTTAACTATTGCATTTGACAAACAAGGAGTTAAAAATTTAATGTTATCATTTGCTAAGTTAAAAGCAATATAAAATAAAGGTCGACTTTTATAGATTTACTTTTAATTATAAGATAAATAAATTAATTTATAAATTTTCTTGGTTTAGGAGATGGAGATAATGGTGGATAAAATAGAAAGAATAAAAGAGCTTGTTGAAATATTAAATAAGTACTCATATGATTATTATGTTCTTGATAATCCATCTGTGAGTGATAAGGATTATGATAAAGAATATGATGAACTTAAATTATTAGAAAAGGAAACGGGGCTTGTGCTTCCATATTCACCTACATTAAGAATAGGTGATGTTGTTTTAGACGGATTCAATAAATACACACACAAGGGTAAGCTTTGGAGTTTAGATAAAGCTCAAAGTTTAGAGGAAATAAAAGATTGGCATAATAGAAATGTAAAATTTGTTAATGAGATGAGAGCTCAAGGTGAAGATTTACCGGATTTAAAATATATAGCTACTAAAAAGTTTGATGGATTAACAGTTAACTTAACTTATAATAAGGAAGGCATGCTTGAAGTTAGTGCAACAAGAGGTAATGGAGAAATAGGAGAGAATGTAACTGCGCAAGTAAAAACTATTAAATCTATACCTCTAAAACTTCAAGAAAATCATGACTTATTTGAGGTGCATGGTGAAGCGATTATGACACAAGAGGCTTTTGAAAAATACAATTCTAGTGCAGATACTCCGTTAAAGAACTTAAGAAATGGTGCAGCTGGAGCGTTAAGAAATCTTAATGTAAAAGAGACTGCTAGAAGAGACCTATCAGCATTTTTCTATGATGTTGGATATAAAGAAGGACATAAATTTAAAACTTATTTAGAAATGATGGATTTCATCAAAGAAAAAGGATTGCCTGTTGATGATTATTTAAAAGTATGTACATCTATTGATGATATAAAGAAGGAAATAGAGTATATAGAAAAAATAAGATTCGATTTAAATTATGATATTGATGGTTTAGTAGTAGCTATAGATGATATTAGAACAAGGGAATTATTGGGATACACAGTTAAATTCCCTAAATGGGCAATAGCTTATAAGTTTGAAGCACAAGAGGCTACAACAAAACTTTTGGATGTTGAATGGAATGTTGGAAGAAGTGGAAGAATAGGGCCAACAGCAATATTAGAGCCAGTAGAATTAGCAGGGGTAACTGTTAAAAGGGCAACCCTTAACAATATGGATGATATAAAAAGAAAAGGTGTAAGAATTGGCGTTGATGTATTTGTTAGAAGATCTAACGATGTTATACCAGAAATAATGGGAACGTTAGAGAATACATTAGAGAATTCTGAGGAAATAGTTCCACCAGTTGAATGTCCAGCATGTGGTAGTCACGTAGTTTTAAATGGAGCACATTATTTTTGTGAAAATACACTTTCTTGTAAGCCACAATTAGTTAAAACTATAGTTCATTATGCTTCAAGAGATGCTATGAATATAGCAGGATTCTCAGAAAAAACAGCAGAACAATTATTTGAAAAGTTAAATATTAAGTCTATATCAGATTTATATAAATTAGAAAAAGAAGACTTAATAAACTTAGACAAGTTTGGAGATAAGAAAGCTGAAAACTTATTAAATGCAATTGAATCCAGCAAAGAGTGTAAATTATATTCATTTATATATGCTTTAGGTATTCCTAATGTAGGCGTAAAAACAGCTAAGGATATTGTAAAGAAATTTAAATCAATTGATGGATTGAAAAATGCTACATTTGAAGAGTTAGTATCAGTTCAGGATGTTGGTGATATAGTTGCTCAGGATATAATTGAATTCTTTAAAGAAGAAAAAGTAATAAATACTATTGATGAATTATTAAATTTAGGAGTAAATCCTATATTTGATGAAGTTAAAATAGTAGAAAGTATTTTTAAAGATAAAACTATAGTTGCTACTGGTGCATTACAAAATTATTCTAGAACTGAGATAAAAATTAAGCTAGAAAAATTGGGCGCTAAAGTTTCAGGTAGTGTAAGTAAAAAGACTGATTATGTAATAGCTGGTGAATCAGCAGGATCAAAATTAACGAAAGCAGAAGAACTTGGAGTTAAGGTTATTTCAGAAGAGGAATTTGAAAAAATGTTAGGAAGTGAAAGCTAATGAAAACACTAGTAAATTGGTTGACTTTAATATGTGGATTTATAACTAGCATTTTAATAGTATGTACCTTTTTGACTAGTTATCAATTTTATTATGTTAATCAGGTTTTCAATTCATATTTACCAGTTCAATTGGGAATATTTATAACTATGCTTGTTCTTACAATCAGGTTTATGATTAATGAAACTGGTAGAAAAAGAATAATATACTCTATGTTTAGTTTTACAATATCTATTTCTCTAATATTTTTTATAGTTAATTTAGTAAAATAGAAGATTTTATGATAAAATTTAATGTATTAAATAAGATACTTATAAAATATAAGGCATTTTAATTTTAAAATGTCTTTAGTTTGAAAGGGAGGTTAACTATGTCTGTTACTAAAAAAGACGTTGAATATGTTGCAGAACTTGCAAGATTAAGTTTTAATGAAGATGAAAAAGAAAGCTTAGCATCTGATTTAAATCAAATTTTAAATTATGTTGAAAAGCTTCAAGAATTGGATACTGAAAAGGAAGATATAATAGTAAACCCTTATTATATTGAAAACAAATTTAGAGAAGATGAAATTACCCCTTCAATTAAATTAGAAGAGGTTTTAGAAAACGCGCCTAAAACATTAGAAGAGTATGTTTTAGTTCCAACAATTATAAGAGAACAATAGAAGATTGGAGGGTGAAATATGGATTTTACAAATTATAAAGCTCATGAATTAAAGAATTTAATTTCTAAAAAAGAAGCTTCAGTAGAAGAAGTTACTAAAGCTCATTTAGAAAAAGTAAAGAATATAGATGAAAAAGTAAATGCATTTTTATATATTGCAGAAGAAGAAGCATTAAATGATGCTAAATTATTAGATGAGAAGTTAAGAAAAGGTGAAGATATTGGATTACTAGGGGGAGCACCTTTAGGAATTAAAGATAATATAAGTGTTAAGAATATGCAAAACACTTGCGCATCTAAGATATTAGAAGGATATATATCGCCATACGATGCTACAGTTTCTGAAAGTGTAAAGTCACAAGGTGGAGTTATATTAGGTAAATTAAATATGGATGAATTTGCAATGGGTTCATCAACTGAAAATTCTGCTTATAAAATAACTAGAAATCCATGGGATTTAGATAGAGTACCAGGTGGATCATCAGGTGGTTCTGCTGCTGCTGTTGCTGCAAAAGAGGTTCCATTAGCATTAGGAACTGATACTGGTGGATCAGTAAGACAACCAGCATCTTTCTGTGGAATAGTTGGATTAAAACCTACATATGGAAGAGTTTCAAGAAGTGGAGTTGTAGCTTATGGTTCTACTTTAGATCAAGTTGGTACATTAGGAAGAGATGTTAAAGACTGTGCTTTATTAACTCAAGTAATATCAGGAGTTGATCACAGGGATTTTACTACAGCTAATATAAATGTACCTAATTACGAAGACTCTTTATCAGAAAATATTAAAGGCAAGAAAATAGCATTACCAAAGGAATTTTTCAAAGATGGATTAGATCCTAAGGTTCAAAAGGCTATGTATGATGCATTAGAAGTATTTAAAGCTAATGGTGCAGAAATTACAGAAGTATCACTTCCATTAGCAGACTATGCTATATCAGCTTATTATTTATTAGCATGTGCAGAAGCATCATCAAATTTAGCTAGATTTGATGGAGTAAGATATGGTCATAGAAGTGAAAGCGTTGAAGATGCAGTTGATATGTATTTTAAATCAAGAAGTGAAGCCTTTGGAAAAGAAGTTAAAAAGAGAATAATGCTAGGTACTTATGCATTATCAGCAGGATATTATGATGCATATTATAAGAAAGCATTAAAAGTTAGAAATCTTATAAAAGGTGAGTTTGAAAATATATTCAAAGATTTTGATGCTATAATATCACCAACAGCACCAACTCCAGCTTATAAAATTGGAGAAAAAACAGAAAATGCATTAGAAATGTATTTAGGAGATATTTATACTGTTCCTGTAAATATAGCAGGTATTCCAGCAATATCACTTCCATGCGGAGTTGCTGATGGTCTTCCAGTAGGACTTCAAATAATGGGTAATTATTTTAAAGAAGACACATTATTTAATCTTGCATATAGCTATGAACAATCAACTAAATGGCATGAAATGCATCCAAATCTATAGGGGTAAGGAGTGAAGAAACAATGGAATTTGAATCAGTCATAGGATTAGAAGTTCATGCTGAACTTTTAACTAATACTAAAATATACTGTGGTTGTACAACAGAATTCGGAGGAAAACCTAATACTCATGTTTGTCCTGTATGCTTAGGTCTTCCGGGATCATTACCACAATTAAATAAAAGAGTTTTAGAGCTAGGAATAAAAGCAGGATTAGCTTTAAATTGTGAAATAACTAAAGTTGGAAGAATGGATAGAAAGAATTACTTCTACCCAGATTGTCCTAAGAATTATCAAATAACACAAGATGAATTACCAATATGTAGAAATGGATATATTGATATTGAACTTGAAAGTGGAGAAGTTAAGAGAATCGGAATTGAAAGAATTCATATAGAAGAAGATGCAGGTAAGTTATTACATACTAAAAGAGGTACATTAGTTGATTTTAATAGAGCAGGTGTGCCATTAATAGAAGTAGTATCTAAACCTGATATTAGAACTCCAGAAGAAGCTACACTATATCTTACAAAGCTTAGAAGCATATTAAGTTCTGCTGAAATATCAGATTGTAAGATGGAAGAAGGTTCTTTAAGATGTGATGGAAATATTTCTATTAGAGAAAAGGGAACAGAACCATTTGGTATAAGATCAGAAATTAAGAATATGAATTCATTTAAAGCATTAGAAAAGGCATTAAATTACGAATTTGACAGACAAGTTGAGGCTGTAACTAATGGAGAAGCTTTAAGTGTTGAAACTAGAAGATGGGATGAAACAAACAATAAAACTATAGTTATGAGAAGTAAGGAACAAGCAAATGATTATAGATATTTCCCAGAAGGAGATCTAGTTACTTTAAATGTTTCTGATGAATGGATTGAAGAAATAAGAGAGACAATTCCAGAACTTCCATATCAAAAGGCGGACAGATTTGTAAAAGAATATGATCTACCTAAATATGATGCTCATGTATTAACACTTACAGATGCAATGGCAGATTACTTTGATGAATGTGCTAAGTTATCAGGGGATCCTAAAGCAGCATCAAATTGGATCATGGGAGATATCTCAAGACTTATGAAAGAAGAAAGTACTTGGGTAGAAGACTTAAAATTCTCTCCTAAAGATTTAGCAGAATTAATAGAAATAATAAAGGATGGAATTATATCAAGTGCTATAGGTAAAAAAGTACTTGAGGATATGTTTGCAGCGGGGAAATCACCAAAGACTATAATTGATGAAAAAGGCTTAAAACAAAATAATGATGAAGATGCTATTCGTCAATTAGTTAATAAAGTTCTTGATGAAAATCCACAAGTTATTGAACAATACAAGAGTGGAAGAACTAGAATACTTGGATTTGCTGTTGGTCAAGTAATGAAAGAAACTAAAGGTCAAGCAAACCCGGGAATTGTTAATAAATTAGTTACTGAAGAAGTAGAGAAAAGATAGAAAAAACTATCAGAAGTAAAAAACCTACTATGAAATTAAAAAGTTTCATAGTAGGTTTTTCTTATTCTAATTCTTCAGATTTATCAAAATTAGATATATCATCACAATCACTATCTTCAGTAGATTCATTTAAATCAAAATCATCTGTTGAGTAATTTGGATTATCTTTTAGTGCTTCATTAAAATACATTTTATTAGATAATGCATTAAGCTTTTGACATATCTTTTCTAATATATAGTTTTGATATCTTAATTGTTTATGTGATTTTATTGCTACTATAAATAACCATATTCCTATAAACAAAAAGACCAACATAAATAGTATTGCAACTATTAGAAATGTAGCCGTTAAAAATTTCATTTTAAAAACCTCCAATAAAATATGGTAATATTATACCATAAGAGAATATTTATTTTAAACATATATTTATGGTTAAATAAAGTAAAAATAATAAAAACAGGTATTTAAACATAATGTTTTGTTTTAGTATAGCGTTGATGTAGGTATAAGCGAAGGTAGACGGAGTAATAAAATTAATTATAAATATTAATGATTATAAATAAAATAAAATGTTAATAATCTAATTATGTATATTATGAGAGTAAGGAGGGTATTAACATTGAAAAAATACTTGTTACCTATATCTTTAATTTTTATCATAGGTGCTTTTTTATTAGGATTTATTCAGATTGATAATGTTTCATCAGATAAAAAAGGTGATGATGTTATTAATTATGGAGTAGAAGATATACCAGATAATTTAAAGAATGTTACTAATTTATCTAAGCGAGATGAAGATATAATTTGTGCAGTTAGTAGAGGTTTGGTTTCAAAGGATATAGATAATAATATATTACCTTCTTTAGCTAAAGAAATAATTAAAAGTGAAGATGGAATAGAATATGAATTTAAGATAGATGATAATATATATTGGAATGATGGAAGTAAAATAACTTCAGATGATGTAATTGTGTTTTTCAGAGAACTATTAAAAGAGGATGATGAAGAAAACATACAAGCATTATTAGATGTTTATGGTGCTAGAGGATTTAAAGATGGAGAAACTACTTTTGAAAAAGGAGTTGCAATAAAATCTAAAGACAACAGTGTAGTTATAAGACTTAATGCTAAAAATGATAAATTTTTAAGTGAATTAACTAAGCCACAATATAGATTAAGAAAGTATTTGGTTATGTGGGAAAATATAAAAAAGAATTACAATGAAGTAATTTATAGTGGAGATTATAAAATAACATCATTTATGAATGACAAAATAACGTTAGAATCTAATAATAATGATGGAAATAAGAAGGTCATAAATTTAATAAATGATAGCAATGTAGAGTTATCTATGGCATCATTTGAAATAGGAGAAAGAGATATTGTTATAAATCCACCACAAAGCCAATTAAATAAATTAAGTAATAATGGAAGCTTAATAACAATGCCTAAAGATACAGGTGTGTATTTATATATAAATGATAAAAATAATATTTCTTTACAAGGTAGAAGAGAAATATATAAGTATATATCAGAATCTATGGAAGACTATTCTTCTTCAAATGATAAATCATTTGAGTTGGCTGAAGGTAGTTATTTTAGAGAAAATAAAGAAGATTTAACTAAATTACAAACAAGAAAAGTAATAAGTAATAAGGAAGAGGAGTGGTCTCCACCCAAAGTACTTACTATATTATGCAGAGATAATAGCATTAACAGAGAGTTATGTAGGGTTATAGAAAAATGGTTTGACGAAAACACAGACATATCTATAAAGTATAGTTTATTAAAAGAAGATGAGTTTAATGATGAAGAATTACAAAAAAGATATGATATGATATTAGTTAACAATGAAGCAAATATTTTAGATAAAGATAAATTTTATAAAAAATTTATTAATTATATGAGTGACAGTGAAAAAGAGATTTTGTTATCTAATAATTGCAATGATGATATATATCTAAATTTAGAAAATAAGATTTTTGAAGAATATAAAATAGTACCATTGATGTTTTATAATGAAAACATAGCTTTTTCTAAAAAAATATCAAATATTAAAATGGATGGTAATGGAAATATGGATTTTTCATCTATACAATGATTCATTATAGATTAAGGCTATATCATTGGTAATACGTCAATGATATAGCCTTATATATTTTACAATACAGTATTAATTTTTTTTATTATTAGATTTGTATTTAGAATACTTTTTCGATTTAGTATTTGAATTAGATGGTGTTTTATTTAGATTAGTTGTTAATTTTGGAGAATCAGGAACCTTTAAATTTAAGTTTGTACTAACATCAACATCTTCTATTTCAATGTTATTTAGTTCTGATGAATTAATGACTTTATTATTAACTTCATTATTAACTTTATCATTAATATCTGCTGTAGTTCTGCAATCAGTTATAGATGTTTTATTTTTACTAAATCCCATTTCTTTTTCAATATCATCTTTAAGAAAATATATAAATAATAAAAAAGAAAACATATTTTTATTTGAATCAAAAGATACTTTAGGTACTGTAAAACAATCTTTTTTTCTAGAATAACTTAAGTTTTTAACAAATATAGGAGCTAATCCATTACTTCCTGGAGTAGGTAAGTTAGGCATTCTGAAATAAGTTTCATCTAGCATATCTTCAGATTTTAAGCTTAAATTTTTATATCGTTCTACTTCATCTAAAGTTGGAGCTTCAGGCCAACTTGTTAACAGATTGTTATTCACGTAAAGTTTTCTATATATGTTAGATATAATAGGTTTTAATTCTGAAATTTTATCTTCTTCTTTTGCATGAATCATTAAAGATAACAAATAAAAATTAATTTCTAAACAAGAATACTTAGTTTCTTTTTTATCTGTAAGTTTAATAAAAATATTTTTATCATTATCATATAGACTCAATAATTTATCATTAATTTCTTTACTAGTTTCTTTAAAAGAAATTATATTTGTATGTTTGTAAGATTCTATTAAGCATATAGCTAATAAACAACAATTTTCTAATGAATTTACATAATAGTCTTTTACCATGAATCTATTTATTAAAAAATCACTTAAGTCTAATATTAAGTCTTTAGCTATAGGATTTTTTGAATACTTGTAAAAAATATTCAAGCATAATAAAATATTTAAATCTTCTTCAAATGATAAGTCGTAAAGAGATTCTTTATAATCTCTTAATACACATAAAATTTCATTAGAAAATCTTTCATAATCATTACCATCAACATCAGATTTATTATAGAAAGAATATAGATAATAAGCTGCCATCATAAAAGATTGGTCACAGAAGTTAAACTTATCATTTTTATCTATTAGATTAAAACCTTTAGAATTTCCATCAGACGTATTTTTTTTATCAACAAAAACTCCTTCATTATTTCGAAGGTTTTTTGAATAGAATTTTAGCTGTTGTTTTGCTATATATTTAAATGACTTTTCGAAAGATATAATGTTTCTATTATCTTTATCGTAATTAGAATAATAGTCACTTAACTCTAATAGACACAAGGTCATTAAAGCGTTTGTTGAAGGGTTTATTTCCTTTTTAAAAGTGGATTCATCAAACCCATGTGAAGTTTTATTGTGTATAAACATAGGTGATGATTTCTTATATATACATATTAGTGGAGAAAAGTCATTTAATATGCTAATATCATTTGTAGAAGAAGATTTTTTTGAAACTCTAATAGGAATTAGAAGACCACATTTTGAATTAAGAACAATAGTTTTTACTGATTCCTTTGATAAATAAAAAAGCTGATTACTAATTTCCTTTTGAGAAAGACTATTCATTCTAAAAAATGGCCCTATATATCTCAATTATATTCACCTCTCTAAAAATTCTCATACTATTAATTAATATGAGTTTAATTCAAAAATAGTGCATAAAATCTAAATAAAAGGTGAAATTTTTTAATAAAGGTATTAAAAAGGTCTTTAAAGCAATCTATTATTTATATATGTTAATATTAATAAATTAAGTAAAAATAATAATTAATTTTAAAAATATATACAATATAAAAATATAATAAATTTTGAAATATATATGTTTGGAGTGTGATTTCGTTGAGAATTGATGGAAGAAAAAATGAGCAAATAAGACATGTTAAAGTGACAAGACATTATACAAAGTATGCAGAAGGTTCAGTATATATAGAAGTAGGCGATACAAAAGTTTTATGTAATGTTTCTATTGAAGATAAAGTTCCACCATTTATGAAGGGAACAGGATCAGGATGGATTACAGCAGAATATAATATGCTTCCAAGATCAACAGAAACAAGAAAAATAAGAGATATTGCAAGATTAAAAATAGATGGAAGAACAATGGAGATACAAAGACTTATAGGAAGAGCATTAAGATCCGTTGTAGATTTAAAGGCTTTAGGAGAAAAGACATTATGGATTGATTGTGATGTTATTCAAGCTGATGGCGGTACGAGAACTACAGCTATTTCAGGAGCATTTATAGCATTAGTTGATGCTGTTAATAAATTGCATAAAATAAAGCCTTTTAAGATATATCCTATTAGAAATTTTGTTGCAGCTGTGAGTGTTGGTATAGTTAATGATGAGAAAATATTAGATTTATGTTATCAAGAAGATTCAAAAGCAAAAGTAGATATGAATATAATTATGACTGATGAAGGTAGCTTTGTTGAAGTTCAAGGTACTGGAGAAGAGAGTCCATATACTAGAAATGAGTTAAATGAATTATTAGATTTAGGAGAAAAGGGAATAAAACAAATGATTAATGTTCAAAAAGAATCATTAAAGATGGATTCTCTTTGGATTGGTACTGGAGGTAATAATTAGAGTATGAAAAAATTTATTTTAGCTAGTAATAATACAAATAAAATAAAAGAAATGAAAGAATTATTAAAAGATTTAAATATTGAAATAAAATCTTTAAATGAAGAAAATATAGATATAGATGTAGAAGAAGATGGTAATACATTTGAAGAAAATGCAAAGAAAAAAGCTAAAGAGATATATGATTTATTAAAATTAAGGAATGAAAAGGACTTTTTAGTTTTGAGTGATGACTCAGGATTACAAGTTGATTACTTGAATGGTGCACCAGGAATATACTCAGCTAGATATGCAGGAGAACATGGCAATGATAAAAAGAATAATGAAAAACTATTATTGGAATTATCAAATGTTCCGACTAATAAAAGGACTGCTAAATTTGTGTGTCAAATAGCTATGTTTGATGAAGACGGAAAGTATTATTCAATAACTGGAGATGTAAATGGATATATTTTAGAAAAGCCGCAGGGAGATGATGGCTTTGGATATGATCCTTTATTTTTCTATGATCCATTAAATAAAACTTTTGCAGAGTTAACTCTAGAAGAAAAGAATAATATAAGTCATAGAGGAATGGCTTTAAAAAAATTAAAAAGCACAATATTAAATCTTATAAGCGAATAGGGGAGCAAATCATGTTAATTGCAGTAATAAGTGATACTCATAGAATGAGCAATTATATAAAAATGGCTAATGAATATATAAAAGATGCTGATATTGTTATACATTTAGGAGACAATGTTGAAGATGCAGAAGAAATATCAAAAGAATTTAATGGTGAGGTTTATATTGTAAGTGGAAATTGCGATTATAAAGATAAATATCCTAAAGAAGGAATTATAGAGATAGAGGGTATTAGAATATTTTTTACTCATGGTGATTTGTATGGTGTTAAATATGGTTTAAATAATATTTATTATAAAGCAAAAGAGATAAAAGCAGATATAGCTCTTTTTGGACATACGCATATTTCAATGATAGAAAAATATGATGATGTAATATTAATAAATCCGGGAAGTTTATCATTACCAAGAAATAGGGGGAGATATATAGGGTTTATAGAGGTAGAAAAAGGAGTAAACCCCAGTGTTTATCTAAAAGAAATGAATATATAAAATAAAATATAGAATATAAATTTAGTTGCATATATAAAAAAATATAATAATTTTTCAAAAAAGTATTGACGAATTAATTTGGATATTGTAGAATAGTCATTGTCGTCAGGAGATAACAACAATGACTCCGGGGTGTGGCGCAGATGGGAGCGCGCGTGGTTTGGGACCATGAGGTCGCAGGTTCGATCCCTGTCACCCCGACCAATTACAACATAAAATTAAATATGCGGGTGTAGCTCAATGGTAGAGCCCTAGCCTTCCAAGCTAGTTACGTGAGTTCGATTCTCATCACCCGCTCCATTAACATTAATAACTAATAATCCTTGATGAATGTTAAAAGTAATTTAAACATGAGAATGAAAAAGTTACTTGACATAACTTAAAGAATAACTTATAATGATAAAGGTTCTTGGGTTAAAAGCTTCAAAGGGATTTTAAAAGATTCAAAAAAGAATTTTTTAAAAACTTGACAGAATAAACCTTATGAATTAAAATAATAAACGTTGTAACAAGAGATACGAAAAATAAAATATGCGTCTTTAGCTCAGCTGGATAGAGCAACGCCCTTCTAAGGCGTGGGCCAGGGGTTCGAATCCCTTAAGACGCACCATTATCTCGGGGTGTGGCGCAGATGGGAGCGCGCGTGGTTTGGGACCATGAGGTCGCAGGTTCGATCCCTGTCACCCCGACCAATTACAACATAAAATTAAATATGCGGGTGTAGCTCAATGGTAGAGCCCTAGCCTTCCAAGCTAGTTACGTGAGTTCGATTCTCATCACCCGCTCCACTAAAATAAAATATGCGTCTTTAGCTCAGCTGGATAGAGCAACGCCCTTCTAAGGCGTGGGCCAGGGGTTCGAATCCCTTAAGACGCACCATTATGGTGAATGTAGTTCAGTTGGTAGAGCGCCAGTTTGTGGCACTGGTTGTCGTGGGTTCAAGTCCCATCGTTCACCCCATGTAATGGGATGTCGCCAAGCGGTAAGGCAATGGACTTTGACTCCATTATGCGTAGGTTCGAATCCTGCCATCCCAGCCAATTACTTTTACTAAATTAGTAAGGTTTAGTACGAGGAAACAATGAATTTATGAAATGAGTAGTACTTATGTACAGGAATGAATAAATTCTGTAGTTGACGAAGTAATAAAACTTAATAAGCGAGTAAAAAAATGTGGTTCACTAGCTCAGTCGGTAGAGCACATGACTTTTAATCATGGTGTCCCGGGT
>NZ_CAURTC010000005.1:0-169122 GCF_963527835.1 uncultured Clostridium sp.
CGGTGGTGTGAGAGGACGCTAAATAAAATAATTATTTAGCTCCTACTCGATTTTAGGATCTATTTTTAATATATAGGAAAGTGTAGAATTTTTAAAGATTGAAAAATTGATAAAAGTTAAGTTTAAAATATTTAGTTGAAAATTGATAGTCGAAAGTGCAAAGTGAAGGAAGAAATTCCATGCTGGAATTTCAAAATATATATATTTTAGAAAACTTGAAGTTTTAATCCATAACTTTTAATTCTTATCTTTCTATTTTAAACTAAAAAGCGTGGCGCAGCCACTTTGTTCTTATAATATTAATAAAACATTTAATTAAAAACAGTTATAGAACTTTTTTTATTACAATGTATACTCTATAATATGTTATAATTTTAAGATGATAGTTATTAAATACATTATCGTTTATAGATAAGGAGGTCTTATTATATGAGATTTGTAATAGTTACAGGATTATCAGGTGCAGGTAAAACACAGGCAACTAGAAGTTTAGAGGACTTAGGATACTTTTGTGTAGATAACTTACCACCTAAATTAATAAATAAATTTGCAGAGTTATGTTCTCAAAGTGATGGGAAAATTGATAAAGTTGCATTAGTAATTGATATAAGAGGAGGAGTCTTCTTTGACGATTTATTTGAAACTTTAAATTACTTAAAGGAAAATGAATTTAAATATGAAATATTATTTTTAGATGCCTCAGATGAAGTTCTTATAAAGAGATTTAAAGAATCAAGAAGAAGTCATCCATTATCACCAGATGGTAGAGTTTTAAATGGAATAATCCAAGAAAGAAGTAAGTTAAGAGAGATTAAAGACAGAGCAGATATAATAATTGATACATCAAAATATGCTATAAGAGATTTAAGAGAAAAGATGAATGAGTATTATGGTGAAAATATTGAATCAGAAAAGCAATTATCAATTACTGTATTAAGCTTTGGATTTAAATATGGTATACCAGTGGATTCGGATTTAGTATTTGATGTAAGGTTTATACCAAATCCATTTTATATACCTGAACTTAAACAATATTCAGGTAATGATAAATCAGTAAAAGATTATGTATTAAAGCAAGAAGAAACTATTACTTTCGTAGAAAAGTTACAGGATATGCTTGAATATTTGGTACCTAATTATATAAAAGAGGGAAAAAGACAACTTATAATTTCAATAGGATGTACAGGAGGAAGACATCGTTCTGTAGCAATTGCTAATGAGATTTATGAAAGATTAAATAAAGGAAATTACAAAGCAAAGATAGAGCATAGAGATGTTGGTGAAGATCTTCATAGAGGAGAAAAGAAACTATGAGGATAAAGGAATTAATTAAACCAGGAATCAAAGTTAAGAGGTGGCTTTTCTTTGGTATATTTGGGATATTATTAATTGCATTTGGATTTACGGAATTGGTGACTCATAGGGTATATGACTTATATTATAGAATATTTTACGTACTTTTAAATATTACAGGAATTTTTGTTATATATATTTCAGTAAGTGAGACTATGAAATC
Organism: uncultured Clostridium sp.; assembly: GCF_963527835.1. Classification (GTDB taxonomy): domain Bacteria; phylum Bacillota; class Clostridia; order Clostridiales; family Clostridiaceae; genus Clostridium. Next base: position 1,517 of record NZ_CAURTC010000005.1, read on the forward strand.
AATAATAGCATTAGTAAATAGAGGATATATAAAGGTATCTTTTGATAGCAAAAAGATAGAAAGTTTCATAGAAGAAAAGAGATTATTAATAAAGGGGCCTAAGATAGTAGTTATAGGAGGCGGAACAGGCCTTTCTACTATGCTTAGGGGACTTAAGTACTATACATCTAATATAACTGCAATAGTAACAGTTGCTGATGATGGTGGAGGATCTGGAGATTTAAGAGAAGACTTAGGAATGCTTCCACCAGGAGATATAAGAAACTGTATATTAGCTTTAGCAGATACAGAGCCTATAATGGAAAATTTACTTCAATATAGATTTAAAGAAGGAAAACTGAAAAACCAAAGCTTTGGTAATTTATTTTTAGCAGCAATGGATGGTATATCTGATAATTTTGAAGAAGCGGTACAAAAAATGAGTTCTGTATTAGCAGTTACAGGAAAAGTTGTTCCGGTAACTTTAGATAATATGGAACTTGAAGCAACCCTTAAAAATGGAAAAGTAATTAGGGGAGAATCTCAAATACCGGAAGAAGCTATAAAACAAAATTCAAAAATAAGAAGTTTTAGGATTATACCTGAAGATGCAAAGCCATTAAAAGAAGCTATAGAAGCTATAAGAGAAGCTGATGCCATAGTTATGGGACCAGGAAGCCTTTATACAAGTATAATACCTAATTTATTAGTAAAAGATATAGCAAAAGAAGTAAGAAAAAGCGATGCATTAAAGTTTTATATATCTAATATAATGACACAACCAGGTGAAACTACAAAGTTTAAAGTATCAGATCACTTAAAGGTTTTACAAAAGTATGGTGGTAAAGATATAGTAAATTATGTTATTGCTAATGTTGGTGAAGTGGAAAATGAATTAAAAGAAAAGTATAAATTAGAAGATGCTGAGTTAGTTAAACTAGATAGTGAAGCTGTAAATAACTTAGGAATAAAAATAATTGGTGACAATTTAGTGAAAGTAAGTAAGGGATTTATAAAGCATGATGCTGATAAATTAGCTCAAGTTTTAGTTGATACTATCATGGAAAAGAAATTGTTATATGATAAGAAAAAGATAATAGAATATATGTATTTATCTCAGCGTATTAAAGAAAGAGTAAAAGAAGAGAAAACTAAATCAATTCTAAAAAAATTATAGATAAGGGGAAATAGGATGTCATTTTCATCTAAAGTTAAAGGCGAAATATGTAGATATGTGGATATGTGTAAAGAAGATGCATTAGCAGAAATATCTGCAATAATGAAAGTGAGTGGAACCATAGCTTTTAGTGGAAGTGGTTTAAGCTTCAAAATGACCACAGAAAACCCAGCAAGTGCAAGACTAATATTTACTCTCTTAAAAGAACATTTTAATATACACTCAAAACTTATGGTTAAGAAAAGTAATTCTTTGAAAAAGAATAATATTTATATGGTTGTTATTTCAGAAGATATGGGTGTTAGAGAGCTATTATACGAGACAGGAATACTGCAAGATATAGATGGTATAATGAACTTAAATTACCGAATTAATAAGAGCATGATTGAAACAGAAGAAAATAAAAGAGCCTATATAAGGGGTGCTTTCATTGGTGGTGGAAGTATAAGTAATCCAGAAAGAACATATCATTTAGAATTTGTTACTCATAGTGAAGAATATGCTATAGATTTAAAGGATATTATAAATACTTTTGGATTAAATTCTAAAGTTATTCAAAGAAAAAGTAGTCATATAATTTACATTAAAGAGGGAGAACAAATTGTAGACTTACTTAATATAATTGGTGCTCATGCATCTTTATTAGAACTTGAAAATATACGTATAATGAAGGAAATGAGAAATAATGTAAATAGACTTGTTAATTGTGAAACTGCTAATTTGTCTAAAACAGTTAACGCGGCAGTTAGGCAAGTTGAAAGTATTAGATTAATTCAAAATGAAATAGGATTACAAAGATTACCACAAAATCTTAGAGAAGTGGCAGAACTAAGATTAAATTATCCAGATGAGTCATTAAAGGAATTAGGACAAATGCTTGATCCTCCAGTTGGAAAGTCTGGAATAAATCATAGGCTAAGAAAAATTGAAAAAATAGCAGAAGAATTAAGAACTGGAAACTAAAAGAATGCTATGATTTAAAGGTGTGTTGATATTTTAGTATAAAGCTCGTGGACTGAGGAATTTACTTTAAGAACTCTAAAATAGATACTAGTCCAATTAATGCATGCTCCCAATGTAAAATTGTACTGTGTGAAAGTTCGTGGAACCAAATATAAAATTTGGACGCTCACTTTTGACAAGCAATTAATTCAACAAATATCTATTAAGAGTTCTAAAAAGCAAATTCCAATGCCACTACGCCATTATACTAAAATATCAAATTCACTTAAAACATAGCTAAAATAAAAATAATTATATTATTAAAAGGGAGGATTAATTTATGTTTACACACATAGTATTTTTTAAATTAAAGGACCCAACTAAGGAAAATGTAAAGTTTGTTGAGGAAGCTTTATTAAGTATGAATGGAAATATTGAAGAGCTTAAGGAACTAGAGGTTGGTGTTGATGTTATAAGAAGTGAAAGAAGCTTTGATGTTGGAATTATAACTAGATTCGACTCTAAGGAAGACTGTTTAGCTTATGATGTTAATGAATATCATGTTGAAAAAGTTAAAAAGGTTATTGGACCTTATGTGGAATGTAGTAAGTCATTAGATTTCTAGGATTAATTTAATAAAAGCTACGTTAGATGCTTTGTATCTAACGTAGCTTTACCCATCTTTAACTTTAATTTTAAATAGATATTCTGAGGACCTATCAACTTGATTGTAATTGATATATGAAATTATTAGTATGGCTATAATAATAATAGAAATAAATTTACGCATATTTAACACCTATTAATTTAATCATACAATATACTTATTTTACGTGTATTGTATGATGAAAGAATTGCATTAATATTAGTGTTTAGGTTTAAGAAATATTATTATTAGTCTATAATTATAGATAGATATATAGGTGGTGATTGCTTTTTTGAAAAGGTTGGATTTTTAAATAGGCTTAATGAAATTAATATTGTTGTGTGCATAGTTGAATTTGAAAGCTACGGAACAGAATATTGGATAAAGGATAGAAGTGATATTGATTTAGCTGTGATTGTAAAACAAAAAGTTAGTTTTCTAGATACATTAGATATTGAAGATGAACTTACAAAGTTAGCAAGTGAATACTATAATTATGATAAAATTCATCTTACATTTATATTATTTAAAGAATTTGAAAGTAAATTTGCAAGGATTGCAGTAGATAGTAATAATAAATTTCAAAAATTAGCTTACTTAGAAATATTTTTAGAGGAAAGTAAAGAGCACGTGATATTAAAATATAAGGATAATAGCAAAAATAATTAGGCATTTTGCATCTTATGAAAGGAGGCGCATATTTTATTATGTTAACTAAAAATGATAATAATATAAAAAGAGATACAATTCAGAATAAGAAAAAAGACTTTGTTCATCTTCATCTTCACACTGGATATAGCTTATTAGATGGATCGGGAAAAATAAAAGAAATCATGGCCAAAACCAAAGAACTTGGAATGGATAGTATAGCTATAACTGACCATGGAGTTTTGTATGGACTTGTAGATTTTTATAAAGCAGCCATTGAATATGGAATTAAACCAATACTTGGATGTGAAGTATATGTTGCAGGAAAGTCTATGAAAATAAAGCAGCCTGACAAAGAGAATTCAACATATCATTTAGTTTTATTAGTAAAAAATGAGATTGGTTATAGAAACTTAATGAAGATAGTATCTACAGCATCAATAGAAGGGTTCTATTATAAGCCTAGAGTGGATCATGAGTATTTAAAGGCACATAGTGAAGGGATAATAGCTCTTAGTGCTTGTTTAGGCGGAGAAGTTCAATCTTATGAGTTAAAAGGAAATTATGAAAAAGCTAAAGAAACAGCACTTTTATATAAGGACATATTTAAAGAGGATTTCTATTTAGAAATTCAAAATCATGGGATGGATGAACAAAGAAAAGTAAATGAAGAAAATATAAAGTTATCTAAAGAATTAGGAATACCATTAGTAGCAACTAATGATGTTCATTACATAAAAAAAGATGGTTATAAATCACATGACATATTAATGTGCATTCAAACAGGAAAAACTGTGGATGATGTTAATAGAAGAAGATATCCTTCAGACCAGTTCTATTTAAAATCTCCTGAAGAAATGTGGGAAATGTTTTCTTACATACCTGAAGCGTTAGAAAATACTGTGAAAATTTCTAAGCAGTGTAATTATGAATATAAATTTCATGAATCTAAGTTACCTAAATTTCCATTGCCAGAAGGTGAAGAACCATATAATTATTTGAAAAATACTTGTTATATGGGATTAATAGAGAGATATGAGGAATTTGAAGATTTTAGGGGTAAGGATTTAGATTATGATAAGTTAGAGGATTTAAAATCCAAAAATGATTTTGCAAAAGATCTTATAGATAGACTTGAATATGAGCTTCAAATAATAAAGCAAATGGGATATATTGATTATTTCTTAATTGTTTGGGATTTTATTAAATTTGCCAATGATAATGGAATACCAACAGGTCCAGGGCGTGGGAGCGCAGCGGGTTCAATAATTGCATATACCTTAGGAATAACTAAGATAGATCCGATAAAGTATAGTCTGATATTCGAAAGATTCTTAAATCCTGAAAGAGTATCTATGCCTGATATTGATAGCGATTTTTGCTATGAAAGAAGACAAGAAGTAATAGATTATGTAGTAGAAAAGTACGGAGAAGATAACGTATCGCAAATTATAACTTTTGGAACAATGGCAGCTAGAGCATGTATTAGAGACGTTGGTAGGGCTATGAATTATAGTTATAGTGAAGTAGATAAAATATGCAAAATGATACCTACAATGCTTGGTATAACTATAGAAAAGGCACTTGATTTTAATCCAGAGCTTAAAGAGATATATGATAAAGACGAAAGAGTTAAGTCATTAATAGATATGTCAAAGGACTTAGAAGGACTTCCAAGACATTCGTCAACTCATGCAGCTGGCGTAGTTATTGCATCAACTCCATTAGTTCAATATGTGCCTCTGCAAAAAAATGATGAAATGATAGTAACTCAATTTGGGATGACTACGTTAGAAGAACTAGGATTGCTAAAAATGGATTTCTTAGGTCTTAGGACGTTAACTGTAATGAATGAGGCACTTAAGATTATAAAAGAAAATAGAAATATAGAGATAGATTTAGATAAAATTGATTTTGATGATAAAGAAGTTTATAAGATGATAGGGGAAGGGAAGACTGCGGGAGTATTCCAATTAGAGTCTCCTGGAATGGTATCCTTTATGAAAGAATTAAAGCCTGATTCTTTAGAGGATATAATTGCCGGAATTTCATTATATAGACCAGGTCCGATGGCTGAAATACCAAGATATATAGAATGTAAGAGAAATCCTGAGAAAGTCAAATATGATGCACCAGAACTAGAAGAAATACTAGATGTAACCTATGGAGTAATGGTATATCAAGAGCAAGTTATGGAGATAGTTAGAAAGCTAGCAGGATATTCTATGGGACGAAGTGACATGGTTAGAAGAGCCATGTCAAAGAAGAAACATAAAGTTATGGAAGAAGAAAGAAAGAATTTCATTCATGGAATTATCGAAGATGGTGAAGTAGTAGTTCCAGGATGCATTAGAAATGGAATTAGTGAAGACGCGGCAAATAAGATCTTTGATAATATGATGGATTTTGCTTCGTATGCATTTAATAAATCCCATGCGGCAGCATATGCAGTAGTTGGATATCAAACTGCATATTTAATGAAATATTATCCTGTAGAAATGATAGCAGCTATGTTAAATTCATTTATGGGAAGTAGTGAAAAAGTAGTATATTATATTTCGAAAGCTGAAGAATTGGGTATACAAGTACTTCCGCCAGATATAAATGAAAGTTTTGCTAAATTTACTGTTAAAGGAGAAACTATCAGATTTGGTTTGGCAGCTATAAAAAATGTTGGTATGAATTTAATAAATAGTGTTGTGAAAACAAGAGAAAATAAAGGTAAATTTGATTCGTTATTTGATTTTATTAGTAAAATAGATTTATCTGCTATAAATAAAAGAACTATTGAAAGTTTAATAAAATCAGGGACATTTGATAGCTTTAAGATATATAGATCAAAATTATTGGCTGTATATGAAAAAATGGTTGATAGTATTTCAAGTGATAGAAAAAGAAATATAGATGGGCAAATAAGTTTGTTTGCATCAAATGATATTTATGTACCAGAAATAGAATATCCAAATATAAATGAATTTGATAAACGTTCATTATTAACAATGGAAAAAGAGATGACGGGATTATATATATCAGGTCATCCATTAGATGATTATGCACAAAGTTTAAAATTTCAAACTTCAAATGAAATAGGAAAAATATTTTCACATCATGAGTTATTAGATGATACTTTAGAAATTCCAATGCTAGATGATGTTATTATTAATAATAATGAATCTGGAATTAATGACAATGATAGAGTGATTCTTGGTGGAATATTAACACAAGTGAATAAAAAAGTTACAAGAAATAACACAATTATGGCATTTTTGCAGTTAGAAGATTTGACTGGAACAATAGAGGTTATAGTTTTCCCAAAGGTTTTAGATAGAGTTAGAGAACTATGCAATGAGGATGATTTGGTAATAATTAAAGGTAGAGTAAGTTTAAAAACAGATGAATTACCTAAATTAATATGTGAAAGTATAGAACCTTTGGAAAAAATAAATTCTTCTAAAATATATTTAAGAGTACAAAATACTATTAAAGCAAAAGAATTAAGTTTAAATTTAAAAGACTTAATAAAAGAGCATAAAGGTGATACACCTATCTATATTTTCGCAGATGAGCAAAGACAACAGTTTAGAGTTCCAAGAGATAGATGGATAGATATGAATGAAGAATCTTTAGGTTTGCTAAGAAAGTTTGTTGGAGAAGAAAATGTAAAAGTGATAGAATTATAGTTATTGTGACTATATATTAATCATATGAAATATAAAAGTAGTTGATAAAATCTATGGATAAGTAAACATTTGTTGAGAATTGAGAGCGGAAATTGTAGAGTCAAAAAGACTTTCAACCAAAACTTTCAACTGTCATCTCTTTACTTTAAACTAAAAAGGTTGGCATAGACTATTTTTGTTCTAAAAATCAAGAAAAAAATTATAATATGATATGATTTTAATACTACTTGGTTATAATATAAGTTGAGTGTTATTTAAAAATATATGAAATTAGTATATAATCTAATATGTTAACACTACTTTACGCAATAATTATCATGATAAATAAAGAATTATATAGAATATTGTCTAAAAAATCACTGAATATATAGTAGATTTTTTAGATAAAAATATATTAATATCAAAACTTATCTAAATATGATTGATAAATATTACATTTTTATGTACAATTATTAGTGGTTAATAAGACATGCATAAACTATGCGCAGGTAGGACTTTGGGTGTCCTAGTTGTTGTTTAAGGAGGAATATATTATGAAGAAAATAGCTATTTTAACAAGTGGTGGAGATGCCCCAGGAATGAACGCAGCTATAAGAGCAGTAGTAAGAACAGCCATTGATAAGGGACTTGAAGTTATGGGAGTTCAAAGAGGCTACAGTGGATTACTTAATGGTGAACTATTTGCAATGAATAGAACATCAGTATCTGATATTATTCAAAGAGGTGGAACAATCCTAAGAACTGCTAGATGCCCAGAGTTCAAAGATGAAGAGGTAAGAAAAAGAGCAGTTAAAATATTAAATGCTTATGGTGTAGATGCTTTAGTTGTTATTGGTGGAGATGGATCTTTTATGGGAGCCAAGTTACTATCAAAACTAGGAATTAAAACTATAGGATTACCAGGAACAATAGATAATGATTTAGCTTATACTGATTTCACAATAGGATTTGATACAGCATTAAATACTATTGTTGATGCAATAAATAAAATAAGAGATACATCAACTTCTCATGAAAGAGTTTCAATAATTGAAGTTATGGGAAGAGATTGTGGAGATTTAGCTCTTCATGCTGGTATCTCAAGTGGAGCAGAAGCTATAATAGTTCCAGAAATGGGTGAATTTGATAGAGATGCGCTTTGCAGAACTATATTAGAAGGTAAAAACCATGGAAAAACTCATAGCATAGTTATTCTTGCAGAAGGAATTGGTGGAGCAGAAGAACTATCAAAATATGTTGAAGAGTTAACAGGAGTAGAAGCAAGAGCTACAATATTAGGTCATATTCAAAGAGGTGGAGCACCATCGGCTTCAGATAGAGTTTTAGCTTCAAGATTAGGATCTAGAGCAGTAGAAGTTCTTCTACAAGGAGAAACTTCAAGAGTAATAGGAATTAGAGACAATGAAATTATAGACCAAGATATAGATGAAGCATTAGCTATGGAAAGTAAATTTGATTTAGATCTATATAATGTAGCAGAAGTATTATCACGCTAATAAATTTTTATTTATATAAATTTTTATAAACTAATTAGAATAAAGAGGAGTGTACTTACATGAGAAAGACTAAAATGATTTGTACTATTGGACCAGCAAGTGAAGACAGAGAAATATTAGAACAAGTAATGTTAGCAGGAATGAATGCTTCAAGACATAACTTTTCACATGGTGATCACGAAGAACATAAAGGAAGAATAGAAAAAGTTAAAGAATTATCAAAGAAACTTGATAAAGAAATAGCTATCATCCTTGATACAAAAGGACCAGAAATAAGAACTGGAAAATTCGAACCAAACAAAGTTGAATTAGTTAAGGGTACAGAATTCACAGTATATGCAGGAGATATGTCAGTAGTTGGAGACACTACAAAGTGTGCAGTTACTTACGAAGGATTAGCTAATGATGTTAAACCAGGAAATACAATCTTAATAGATGACGGTTTAGTAGGATTAACAGTTAAATCAGTAGAAGGAAACGCAGTTATCTGTGAAGTTCAAAATACTGGATTAGTTGGAACTCATAAGGGTGTTAATGTACCAGGAGTTTCAATCCAATTACCAGCTCTTACAGAAAAAGATAAATCAGATTTAATATTTGGTTGTGAAATGGGAGTTACTATGATAGCAGCTTCATTCGTAAGAAAAGCAGCTGACGTAGTAGCTATAAGAAAAGTTCTTGATGAAAATGGTGGAAAGAACATCTTAATCTGCCCTAAAATCGAAAACCAAGAAGGTGTTGATAACATCGATTCAATATTAGAAATCTCAGATGCTGTAATGGTAGCTAGAGGAGATTTAGGTGTTGAAATTCCAATAGAACAAGTACCAGCAGTTCAAAAAATGATCATTCAAAAATGTAATGCAGCTGGAAAACCAGTTATTACTGCAACTCAAATGTTAGATTCTATGATTAGAAATCCAAGACCAACAAGAGCTGAAGTTTCAGACGTAGCTAACGCTATTTTAGATGGTACTGATGCAATAATGTTATCAGGAGAAAGTGCTAACGGAACTTACCCAGTAGAAGCTGTTAGAACTATGGCTAAAATTGCTGAAGAAACTGAAAAGCAATTAGCTCATAAAGTTGCTTACTCAAATGATAAATCATCAATGTCAGAAGTAATTTCAAGAGCAGCATGTAATGCAGCTAATGAATTAGAAGCAACTGCTATAATTTCTTCAACTCAAACAGGAGCTACTGCTAAGAGAATATCTAAGTCTAGACCAGATTGTACAATCATAGCTGTTACTCCAGATGAAGTAGTAGCAAAACAATTAGCATTCTCATGGGGAGTTTATGCAATAGTTGCTGATAAAATGTCTTCAACTGACGAAATGATGACAAAATCAGTTGAAATAGCAAAAGAACATAACTATGTTATAAATGGTGATACAGTAGTTTTAGCTGCTGGAGTTCCAGTTGATAAAACAGGAACAACTAACCTATTAAAAGTTAGCGTAGTAGGCGAATAATAAATTTATAATAAAAAAGCTTTCGATTTTATTCGAGAGCTTTTTTATTCTTTTTATTAATTATTAAGTTTAATAATTAAATATAAAAATTATTTACAAATAATTTACAAAATAATTATGTTATGTTATGATAGAATGTATATTATTTACTGTATTAGACCATAATGATAATAAGGAATTAATTGGCAACTGATTCTCTATTTGCACCCTTAGGGGTGCCTTTTTTTATGTCTTTTTAGTGCGTTGATATGTGAATAAGTAAAGTGGACTGAGTAAAGAATAAGTTTTATTATAATGGAGCAAAATAAGTCATAAGGAAAATATAAGAAAGAGTGATAATTATGACTATATTAAATTGTGCAGCTATGAGTTGCGTACATAATGAAGCTGAAATGTGCCAAGCGGGATATATATTAATTGAAGGAAAGGGCTCAACAACAACAGCAGAAACAAGTTGTTCAAGTTATAAGCCAAATAAATTTATAAACCAAGTAAAGGCCATTGCTAATACTAATTATGTTGGAGAAGTAATGCAGTTATTTTCTTCTATAGATGAAGTAAAGATGAATCCCCAAATTAATTGTCAGGCAGTAAATTGTTTTTTTAATTCTTCTGGAAGATGTGAATCAAGAAATGTAGCTATTTCTGTTGATAAAAATGATCAGTTTAAAGTTATGTGTGAGACTTTTGTAAAATAATATTTTTTGCTAGAATTTTTTCATACATATTTAAAATTAGAAGCATAAAAAATCTACTACTACATGTTAGCCTTAGAGATTTTATTCTAATACATATTTATTATTAATGATTAAATAAATATATACTTATTAAGTTTAGAAAACTCAAAGGTTTGTTAATTAAGCTATTATATAAAACTTATAATGTGATATAATTTAGAGAAGTTATAATTAAATAAAGGTGGATTTTAAGTTGATAGAAAAAAATAAAGAATACATTTTAGATATATTATCACAAGGATATGAAGGCGAAGGAGTAGCTAAAATAGAGGGGTATCCTGTATTTATTCAAGGTGCTTTACAAGGTGAAAGAATTAAAACTAAAATTATAAAAGTTAAAAAGAACTATGCATATGGTAAGATTGAAGAAATAATTAACGCATCAGAATATAGAGAAGAGCCTAAGTGTTCAAATTATAAAAGATGTGGTGGATGTTCAATTCAACATATGAATTATAAAAAACAATTAGATTTTAAATGGGAAAGAGTAAAAGATTGTATAGAAAAAATTGGTGGATTATCAAAGGATTTAGTTAATTATCCATTAGGAATGGATTCTAATCCATATAGATATAGAAATAAAGTTCAACTTCCAATTGGAAAAGTGAATGATGAGGTTGTCATTGGATTTTATGCACCAAGAAGTCATGACATAATAGATTTAGATTATTGTTTAATTCAAGATAAAGTTGCAGATGATGTAGCAAATCTTACAAAACAATGGATAAAAAGAAATAATATTGAACCAGCAACATTAGACGGACAGTTTAATCCTAATGGAATTCTGAAACATTTAATGATAAGAAGAGGATTTGAAACAGATGAAGTAATGGTTGTTCTTGTTGCTACCACTTCAAATATTCCTCAATTAGATGAATTTAAACATATTATATTAGAAAATATAAAAGGAATAAAAAGTATAGTATTAAATATAAACCCTAAAAATACAAATGTTATTTTAGGTGATGAATGTATAACATTATATGGAGAAGATGCTATTAAAGATTACATAGGGGAATTTAAATTTAATATATCTCCATTATCATTTTTTCAGGTTAATCCAATTCAAACTGAGATATTGTATAATAAAGCATTAGAATATGCAGAGTTAACAGGAAATGAAACTGTTTTTGATGCGTATTGTGGAACTGGAACAATAACTTTATTTTTATCTCAAAAAGCAAAAAAAGTGTACGGTGTTGAGATAATAGAGCCAGCAATTATTAACGCTAAAGAAAATGCTAAGCTTAATAATGTGGATAATGTAGAATTTTTTGTGGGTAAATCTGAAGAAGTAATACCAACTCTTATAAATGATGGAATAAAAGCTGATGTAGTAGTTGTAGATCCTCCAAGAAAAGGTTGCGATATTAAGTTATTAGAAGCTATTGGAGAAGTAAAGCCTAAAAAAGTAGTTTATGTTTCATGCGATCCAAGTACATTAGCTAGAGACTTAAAGATTTTAAATGAAAAAGGATATTCAGTTGTTGAAATTCAACCAGTAGATATGTTCCCTCAAACTTCTCATGTTGAAAATGTAGTAAAATTAATAAAAAAATAAGCATTAAATGCAGTAATAGAAATCCTAATTAGAAATTTATCTAGTTGGGATTTTGTTTTATATATATATGTTCCATTTAAGATACTACATATAGTTCATTACCGTATAATCAATTAACTGTATTAATGCTAAGATAAAAATGTACTAAGTTGCTAATATTTTAATGTACAATATTGATAAAATTTTATAAAGTATTAATTGGTGATGAATATGATTTTTAAAGTAAATATTAATACTGAAATAAAATTAGAATCAGTAAAAGACTTAAATAAATTGAAGGTACTTGTGGAGGTCAATAATTTGGATAAGCCTAATTTTAGTGAATTAGCAAGGCAATTAGGAATTGATAGAAGAACAGTAAAAAAATATTATGAAGGAAACATAGAAAAATCAAGAAAACAGAAAAAATCTAAACTAGATGATTACTATAATCTAATTTCGTCCCTGCTTTCAGCAGAAAATAAACAAATATTCTATTACAAATCACATCTATATAGATATTTAGTTAGAGAACATAATCTAGAATGTTCTAGAAGTAATTTCAACTATTTTATTCTAAAAAATAGTGAATTTGCAGATTATTTTAAACCTAAAGCTAAAAGAGATGCCATAAAATCAGAAACACCATTTGGGTAGCAAGCACAGTTTGATTGGAAAGAAAAATTGAAATTTACTTTCAAGGATAATAGTGAAATACTGTTTAATGTAGGAAGTCTAGTATTATCTGCATCTAGGTTTAAGGTATGGACAATTTGTCCATCTACCAATCAGAGCCATTTATTTGATTTCTTGGCTAACGCATTCGAAACGTTAGGAGGAGTTCCAAATGAAATTTTAATTGATAATGCATCAACCATGATGGATAAAGCTAGAACTGAACGTTCTGACGGTAAAATAAACACTAAATTTCAGCAATTAGCTGATGATTTTGGATTTAAAATAGTTCCATGTGTTAGAGCGAGGCCAAATACTAAAGCAAAAGTTGAAAATCCAATGAGAGTTATTGATGAAATTATGATTTATAACGGCATGCTAGAAAATATTGAAGAATTATACGAAAAGATGAGTATTATAACCAACGAAGCAAATTCAAGGGTATGTCAGGCTACCGGATTACCACCTATATTAGTTTTTAATAAAGAAAAAGAGCATCTTTTACCACTACCACATGCCAAAGTATGATCTTCTTACAAAAATATTACTGTTCATGCGAAAGTGAATACAAATGGCTTATTTAACTATAAAGGCAATATGTATTCTGTTCCACCTGATTTAATTGGTAAAAATATTACTGCTGAGATTATCGAAACTAACCTCAATGTGTATTATAACAAAAAATTAGTTACAATACATAATATTTCTGATACTAAAATAAATTATAAAAATACGCATCATTTAGAAATGCTTGGATTAACTTTTAAGAATAAAGATGATGTTAAAGAATATGCTGATAAGCATTTTAAGGAATTGGAGAAATTTAATGAACAATTATCAACAGTTACAACAAAATCTACATGATTTAAAATTAACACAAATAAGCTTGAAAATTGATGATTATATAGCGAAAGTAAATGAAGAAAAGATAAGTATCGTAGATGCCTTATATGAGCTTACTACAAAGGAATTAGAAGTAAAAAACTTTAATGCAACTAATGCCATGGTAAAAGTAGCTGGATTTCCACATTTGAAGGAAATGAAAGACTTTGATTTTGAATTTCAACCTAAAATAAATAAACAACAATTTTTAGATTTTCAAAGTTTAAGATTTTTAGAAAGTAATAGTAATATAATTCTAATTGGAAATAGTGGTGTTGGGAAAACTCATTTAGCAACATCCATTGGCATTGCGGCTGCTAAAAAAAGAGTAAGCACATATTTTATAAAATGCCAAGATCTTATGGAGCAATTAAAAAAAGCTTATTTAGAAAATAAATTAGATAGTAGGATAAAACATTTTAGCAAATATAAGCTGTTAATAATTGATGAGATAGGCTATTTGCCTATCGGAGAACATGAGGCTAAAATGTTTTTTCAACTAATCGATAAACGATATGAAAAGAAAAGCACTATAGTTACAAGTAACATAAATCTATCCGACTGGAATCAAATATTTGTTGATAATATGTTAGCTAGTGCTATTCTAGACAGATTAGTCCACCATTCTAATATTGTGAATATATTAGGAAATTCTTATAGGACGGCAACTGCTCTCTCAAGGATTTCTGACAAAAATAATTAGTAGATTTGTACATAAAAATATTGGCATAATTGTTCAAAAAAATCTTGACATTAATAAAAGAGTGTGAAACAAGCACTACTTTGTTTCCCGCTCTGGCATCTTAGGTTATTCGGGTGGCGTATAGTGTTAGGCATAGAGCAGTACAAAGGAGTTAAGATAATAAGTGTTCATGAAGATTATCAATCATTTTTTCTGTCTGTTCTCGAGATGTATTCACTGTATCCCTTTTTGTTAGGGTGTTAATAAATAACGCCCTTTTATCAAATAAAATAGCCCTATTCGTAGAAAATCGAATAGGGCTATTTTGGTTGTCAAAATTAATGGAAAATTCTAAGATGTGGTTTCTTTTTCGATTAGTTTAGCTGGAACAATGCTTTTGTAGGCTTTGTAATTATCTAAAGATTCCAAAGCAATTTGTGCCATAAGTGGGATATTCTGTTCGATGGAAGTGATAGGAAAAGGGGCATAATCCGAAACTGGGGAGTTGTCATAACCTATTATTTCAATTCTTTCGGGAATAGCAATACTATTTTTTATTGAATATTTTAGGACTAAATTCGCAATATCATCGTTGGAGCAGAAAATACCAATCTTTTTATCGGGGTATTTTTCTAAGAGATTAGTAAGCAATAAATTCATGGCTTTTTCAGCCTCTATACTATGAGGTAATGAGAGTTTCTTTTCAATAATAAGTTCATAAGGGTAATTTTTAACAATGAACTCAAAACCTAGAATACGATTAAATGATGGTAACTCTTCAAGATAATCATTGTTAATATGAATAAATACATCACAAGTTTTTTTTATTAAAAGTTCTCCAGCTAATTTTCCTCCTGTAAAATTATCGCTCTCAATTTGCATAAAATTTCCCCCAGCACGTTCAATGGTAATGACAGGAATAGACAATTCTTCAATCTCGCTACTATCTAATAAATGACTTAAAAGGATTAATCCCTTGATATTATAAGAAATTAAATCATTAATTAATTGCAATTCAGAATCTTTAGAATCATTAGAAGTATACACAATAAATTTATAACCTAATGATTTTCCTTGCTCGATTAATTGATTAAGTAGTTCGGAATAAAATCCTAGTTGGAGATGTGGGAAAATAATACCGACAAATTCCGATTTTCCTGTTTTAAGCATTCTAGCTAGATTATTTTGATTGTAGTTTAATTCTTTGATAACAGTTTCTATTTTCTCTTTAGTACGATCTGAGAGTAGTTCTGGCTTATTAAAATATCTTGAAACTGTAGCTAAAGAGCAACCACTTTTTTCCGCGATATCTTCAGTTTTAATTTTACTCATCTTTTTTCACACTCATTTCTTTTATTAAAATTATAACATATTTTTGTTGCTAAAACACTTTTAAACTAAAACTTGAAGTACAAGAAATACCTGAAAAAAAGCGTCTTTAGCGACAATATGAGCTTTCAACTGCCTTTACGCTGTGCCTAAGAATCTATTTTTATAGGTACTCGGCAATTTCTCGATAAATTGGACTAAAATTTTTTCAATTAGATTCTCGTCAATCATACCTTTTTTTCAAAAGCACCTTTAAAAATATTTACTAAGTAAGCGATTGCTTCGGCAAATGTTAGGTCGTTTAATTCTGAAACCATCAGATAAAATAATTCTCCGATCGTTCGCTTATCTGTTTCCTCATGATGTGTTGGACTGAGAGAATCATATAACTGACCATTACTGTAATTCCGCCATATGAAAGGCCTTGATATTTTGTCAAATGAAGATGTTGTTTGCATATCTTGAAAAAAACCTCAATTGACCTTATACCGATATTTTTTATCTGATAGGCAAAAACAATACTTTTCTTGTGAAAAATCGGCATTTCCTATTATGTTTAGACAAACACAATAGGATGTAATTGCCAATGTAATCAAAACTCAATGAAATTGTCAATAGTATGATGATGCATCAGGTTATTAACTGAACATTTGACATCAAAAAAACTAAAGTTTGACTCGGTAACAGCTTTTAATTGGTTAGCGAGAAAGTGGCTCAATTTACCACGTGAAGGCGGCTCACTTTCGCTGCAATATTCATTTAGTTTCATATTTGCAAAAAAAAATTTCAATTTAATTTCATTTATTTTTAAACCATAATCTTTTTATGAAGTGGTTTTGCTTTTATAAAGGATTTTTAAATCGTTTTGCTTTGAAATAAAAGTTTTTTCGCAAGGAATTGTGTTATATAAGTCCCATAAGGATTTTGTTTCTCTTTTTTAAAACGCTAACAAGAAAATGTAAAAAATGAATGAAAACGTTTGACAATATTTTTTTCGAATGGTATTATTAAAAACGTAAATAAGGAGGAAAAAAGTATGGATTATAGTAAACTTGTAAAGAAAATAAGTAAGTATATCGGCGGAAAAGAAAATGTCATAAGTGTTGTGCATTGTGTGACCCGACTTCGATTTAAGTTAAAAGACGAAGAGTTAGCAAATACAGATGTTATTAAAAACCTTGAGGGAGTTATGACAGTTATTCAAAGTGGAGGTCAATATCAAGTTGTCGTTGGAGAAGACAACGTTAAACCTGTTTATGAGGCAATATTAGAGGAATTAGAGATGACTCAAGTTGAAGAGTATGAATCTCTCTTCTCCCGATTTGTTTCTCTATTATCCAGCTTGTTTATGCCCATTCTCGGCGTTTTAGCTGCCTCTGGAATGTTAAAAGGTTTACTAGTGATAGCAACAACAAATGGGATTTTATCTGCGAGTGATGGGACTTATGAAATCTTATCTGCTGCGGCAGATGCCATGTTTTACTTTTTACCTATTATGTTAGGTTTCTCAGCGGGGAAAGTATTTAAGGCGAATCCGTATCTGGCTGCAACCATAGGAGCAACCCTTGTTTATCCATCAATTGTTTCAGCATATGATGTCGGTACTAGTTTAACATTTTTGCGAATTACAGTCGAACTCATGAATTACACATCGTCTCTTATTCCAATTGTTATTGCCGTATGGATACTTTCTAACGTAGAAAAGCAATTAAAGAAAATTATTCCGAGTACGATTGAGATGTTTTTTGTTCCATTACTGTCTTTAGTCATCATCGTTCCGTTAACTTTAATTGTTGTAGGACCAATTTCTACTTATGCAAGTCAAGGGGTAGCAGACGCGATGATGGCGTTACATAACATTAGTCCTTTAGTAAGTGGATTTGTCCTAGCAGGTCTTTGGCAATGTCTTGTTCTTTTTGGACTCCACTGGGCGTTTATTCCAATCTTTCTTAATAATATTGCGATTCAAGGCTTTGACCCTATTAATGCCATCGTTTACTGTACAATTTTTGCCCAAACTGGAGCATCGTTGGCCGTTGCATTAAAAACAAAATCGCCAAAGATGAAAACGCTAGCGTATTCTGCGACTATTTCTGGGTTTTTAGGAATCACTGAGCCTATTATCTATGGTGTAACATTGCCGTTAAAAAAGCCGTTCATAATGGGATTAATTGGAGCAGCATTTGGTGGGGCCATAGCAGGATCATCTGGAGCAAAAATGTTTGGTGGTCTTGCCCAAGGTGGGGTATTTGGTATTCCATTGTTTATTTCGAGTGAAGGCCTAAATCGTTCATTCATTGGGTTTGTCGCATCGTTAGGAGTGGCATTTATCATCTCACTTATCTTAACGCTTTTATTTGGAGTTCCAAAAGAAGAGACGAATAAGTAAATAGCACTGAAAATGACCCGCCGCCTCTACAGGCGGCGGGTCTGATGAGTTATCACTTCATGAGATGAGTCTTATGAAGATTTTTTTCGCTTTTTGTAAACGGTGACAAAAAAATGAAAAAAATGATTGAAAACGTTTGACATTATTTTTTTCAAGTGGTATGATTAGAACGTAATCTAATTTGAAGGAGTGAGGATGAAATAAAAATAGAAAATTCGCAACTGAATGAGCGAGCAATACGAGAAGAAATCATGTGTTAAAGATTTATGAAAAGAAAATTTCAGAGGTGTGAGGATGGCAAAATTATATGCAATTGGTGAAGTTTTAATTGATTTTATTTCTAATCAGAAACAGTGTAAGTTAAAAGATGTAGCAATGTTTGAAAAAGCATTCGGAGGAGCGCCAGCAAATGTTGCGATAGCGGTTGCTAGGTATGGTGGTGATGCTTCTATGATTACACAGGTAGGAGAAGATGCATTTGGCGACTTCTTAATCGAGACATTAGCTTCCAACGGTGTAAATACTTCGTACATTAAGCGAACAACTGAAGCGAATACTGGATTAGCATTTGTTTCTGTTCAAGCGAATGGCGAAAGGGATTTTTCCTTCTTTCGTAACCCGTCAGCGGATTTATTATTAAAACCAACTGATATCAAAAAAGACTGGTTTGAAAGAGGGGACTATTTACATTTTTGCTCAGTTGATTTAGTGGAAAGTCCAATGAAAGAAGCTCATAAACAAACTATTCGTTATGTGAAGGAGAAAAATGGATTGATTAGTTTTGATCCTAATGTTCGTTTATCTTTATGGGATGATCCAAATGCTTGTAAAGAAGCGATTCAAGAATTTTTACCTTTTGCAGATATTGTTAAGATTTCTGATGAAGAGTTAACGTTTATTACAGGTGAAGAAAGTGAAGAGAAAGCATTAGAAAGTCTTTTTGTCGGAGATGTTAAAATCGTCGTGTATACAAAAGGAGCAAATGGTGCAATGGTTCTTACGAAAGAAAAAAGTTTTCAACATCCCGGCTATCGTGTAGAGGTTGAAGATACAACAGGGGCAGGTGATGCATTTATAGGAAGTTTCTTATATAAATTGATTAGTCATAAGGTAACGAAAGAACAGCTTATTTCATTCATTCATGAAAATGCGCATGATGTGCTTTCTTTTTCCAATGCAGGTGGTGCTTTAACGACTTCGGGTAGAGGTGCAATCGGTGCTTTGCCGACTCGGGAACAAGTTGAAAAATTTATTTAAATGAAGGGGGAAAAAATGAAGCTATATGAAGAACAATATCGACCACAATATCATTTTACACCGAGTGAAAAATGGATGAATGATCCAAATGGAATGGTTTATTATGAAGGTGAATATCACTTATTTTATCAATATCATCCAGGAAGTACAGTATGGGGACCTATGCATTGGGGACATGTTATCAGTGAAGATTTAGTGAGCTGGAAACAAATGCCTATCGCATTAAAACCTGATGAACATGGAACTATTTTTTCAGGAAGTGCAGTCGTAGATTTGAATGATACGACAGGATTCTTTGATAGAGGTCATGGTTTAGTCGCTATTTTCACTCATCATGATGAATGTCCAGATATGAAGCGCGTAGTCCAGACTCAAAGCCTTGCTTATAGTAAAGATAAAGGGCGAACTTGGGAAAAGTATGAAGGTAATCCTGTCTTATCTAATGAAAATTATCCAGATTTTCGTGATCCAAAAGTATTTTGGCATGAGGAATCGAAGAAATGGATTATGACGTTGGCTTGTGGAAAGTCTCTTCATTTTTACGCTTCAGCGAACTTGAAGGACTGGGAATTCATGAGTGAGTTTAAAAAAGAGATGTCACATCAAGGGGTATGGGAATGTCCTGATTTATTCCAACTACCTGTAGAGGGAACGGGTGAGTTGAAGTGGGTTCTAATTCTTAGTCTGGGTATCGATCCGAATTGGGAAGAAGGTTCTCGAACACAATATTTTATTGGTGAATTTGATGGTAAGACATTTGTTAATGATAATAGTGAAGAAACGGTTCTTTGGTTGGATTATGGACGTGATAACTATGCAGGTGTAACGTGGTCTGATATGCCTGAAGAAGATAATAGACGAATCTACATTGCATGGATGAACAATTGGTGCTATGCCAACGTTGTACCGACTGAGAACTGGAGAGGTGCGATGACTTTGCCACGGGAGTTAACGCTTATTTCTACAGAAGAAGGGGTGCGAATCAAGCAACAACCGATTAAGGAAATAGAGAAACTAAGAGAAAAACATCATGAATGGAAAAATGTAGTGATTGAACCAGATAAAACGTTTGAGAAGCATTTGGAAACGGATTCAGTAGAAATCTTGGTTTCACTTGAGGTAGATAATGAAAGTGAATTTTATTTAAACTTAGCGGAAGAAGGGAACGAACACTATACACGTATTGGTTATAATGGGGAAAAGAATAGTGTGTTTGTGGATCGATCTCATTCGGGAGAGCATGATTTTAGCCCCGCTTTTCCAGGGAAAGATGAAGTTCAATTGGAAAGTAGGAGCCATACGCTTAACTTAAGAATCTTTGTAGATATCTCAACGGTTGAGGTGCTTGTCAATGAGGGAGAAAAATCTTTGACGTATTTAGTTTTTCCAAAAGATAAAATAAACAAAGTAGCCTTCTCATATCATGGGGGTGAAACAAAGATTCATTCATTTGAAATTTATGATTTAAAAGGGATATGGAATTAATGGTTCATTAAGATAAAAATTTAGTGCGGTACTAAAGCTTTATGAACAAATACACTAAACAGATAGGGGAATTTATTTATGGCTAGTAAAAATTATTATGACGTAACAGAGTGGCCTATCGGTAATCCGTATGAGGATATCGGAGAGGTCATCAATAGCATGATTGCAGACATTAAAAAAAGACAAGCGGACAGTGATGTGAATAAAGGCGGGAAGCCGGGTGCGGTTATCTATATTCCACCTGGTGATTATCGCCTAGTCAGTCAAGTCGTTATCGACATCAGTTTTCTTAAAATTATGGGGTCTGGACACGGGTTTACATCTTCGAGTATTCGCTTTAATGTTCCTGAGAATGAATGGGCGGATTTGCATGAATTGTGGCCGGGAGGAAGTCGCATTCTTGTCGATATTCCTTTAGAACGAAATGACGCCCAATATAAAAGAGCTGCCTTTTATGTCGAGCGAAGTGGAAATCCTCGAATAAGTTCGGTGGAGTTTTCTAACTTTTGTATCGATGGGTTACATTTTGTTGAAGATGGTTCAGATAAAACAAATCCGGAAAATACATACGTTAATGGGAAAACAGGGATTTATGTGGCAAGTGCTTGTGACTCATTTAGGATTTCAGAGATGGGGTTTGTGTACTTAGAGCACGGAATGACGATTTATCATGCAGATGCACTGACGATACATGATAATTTCATCGCTGAATGTGGTAACTGTATAGAATTACGAGGTTGGGGACAGGCTTCAAAAATAACCGATAATTTAATAGGGGCCGGTTTCAAAGGATATTCAATTTACGCTCAAAACTTTGGAGGACTTTTAATCACATCGAATAATATTTTCCCACGAGGTGAGAGCAGTATTTGTTTTGAGGATGTGACCCGTTCGAGTATCGCAAATAATAGACTTCATGCCTTTTATCCAGGAATGGTAGTATTCAAAGGAAATTGTTCGGAAAACTTGGTCGCTTCTAATCATTTCTTACGCGATCATGAACCTTGGACTCCTTTCCTAGGAATAGACAATGGGTTAGATGATCTATATGGTCTCCTTCATATTAATGGTAATCATAACTCTGTTATTGGGAATCACTTTTCTGAAGTTATTAATACTGAGAGTATTAAGCCAGTAGGAGCAACACCTGTTATCATCCGTATTGTTTCGGGTAATGAAAATTATATTTCTAATAATCATGTTGTTGCCACGGAAGTTCATGCCGAGATGAGTGATTCTTGTTTCTCTGCGCAAGTCGATGCTTTGTTGAGTACCGAAGCATCAAAGCCGCTTACTGTAACAACAGTATTGGCAGAAAAAGAATCGCTTAAAAATACGATTCTTGATTCGGGAAGTGATGCACAGGTTGTTATGGATAAGACTGTAAATGCATTCAGAGCCACTCCAACGCCAGGAGCATAAATAATCCCGAATTATTCATGACCGTTCAAAGAAAAAATATAGCCAGAAAATGGAGTGTGCTCCTGTTTCTGGCTTTCTTTAATTTTAGATTATTACATTTTATATTTTTCGAATGTAACATCGAAATATAAGAAAAAAATTAAATAGATATATTTTCTCGACCTAAAGCCCCCTATCAATCGTAGATAGGGGGCTTTTCTTATTTTTAGCACCTCAAAGCGTGATTGGTACGGGTGTTTTAAAAGTGGCAACTAGTGATAAAAATGTTTCTTTCTAAAAAAGCTTCAATTTCTCAGCCAAAATCAATTTTTTTCAGTGCTAGTAAGTAAGGGGGAAAATCAAAAACTAAAGGTGGTATTAGATGAACAGCAATGAGCACTTAGAAAAAATTTTAGAAAACCCAGTAATGCTTGAAGCATTAGAAAAAGAATTTGATGATTCATATCCATTTGAATGGAAATGGAAGGAAGAAACAAAGGTAGTTTGGGAGGAAAATAACGACCGAAAATTCCAATTTCCTTGGCAGATAATACCCATATATATAGAAGTAGAAGAAGTTTTGGAGGCTATTGATCAATTTCTTAGAAAAAATAACGCAAATGTTGCGACAATAATTCAAATGAAGAATGTGAATGAGACGAGTCAGGCTGCTCAAATTTTATCTCAAAACTTAAATATGTTTTTATTTCTTAAAAATATCTGTGAAATTAATTTTGATATAACAGAAGCAGTCACTGTTAAAATAGATCGAACAAGAAAGGATAGAATTACTTTACAGAAAGGCAGCAGCTCAAAAGTTGACTGGTTAATAAAAACAATTAATTTAACAGTCCCTAAAGATGTAAGGGCTGTACTGCAAGATGAAAGAAATATTCCAGAGAAGTTACTCAATGCTGATTCTATAGAGTTGTCTTTAGCTGCTAAAGTTGGGAGTGATGGGATTACAGAGCTTTCTAATCAAGAAAAACTCCTATACTCATATTTACCAACTGATGAAACAAAGTATTCTTTGCCAGTACTTGTTAATACAAGCTTTTTAACTGCCGCTAATCGTGAATCACTTCATGCTGATTCAAAATGGAACCAATGGCTTTTTAAAATAATTGCCATTGAAATTTTTAAGTGGATCTCAGAACTAGTGAAAACTGAGTTTAATTTTCAAGCATATCAATTAATACCTAAGGAAACCATTTCTGACGAGTTAGGGCGAAAATTTAATGAGGGAATTAGAGATGCACTAAAAAATATTCCATTTGTTATTTCTAGAGAAGGACTTTCAATTAAAATTGAAGACACAATAGTTGATTTTACGTATTTATCTGAGAAAAAATTCATAGGTGAAGATCCTATTAAGAAATTTATTGATAGGGATAGGGCAAAAGAGTTTGGTTGTTCTAAGCAATTTGCCAAGGATTCTAATTTTTTCCATAAACTTAAGGAACTAGGTTCCTCATGCTTTGAGTGGAAACATATAAAATCATTTCTATCTTCAACACATTTTACTTATTCACATACGATAGCTTATAATATTGAGCTTATAAAATATTTTAAGAGACTCTGTGAATCAGATAAGGTTAAAGATATTTCTGAAAAAGTACTTAGGGAGTTCCCATTTATTTGGGATCATAAGAATTGTATTAATTACCCTTATCAGATATGTTTTCCTACAGCAGATGATGAAAATTGGGATAATCCTAATAGTGACTTATCTTTTGTGCATAAAGAATTACAGAGTTGGCTTCTCGAAGATCCAGAAAGTAGACATTGGTTAGAAAGTTTAGGAGTAAAAGAAAAAACAGATATAACCTATATAACCCAGACTATTATACCCAATATCGATAGTTATATAACAAACCATAATGCTATACAAACAATTCGGGATTTGTTTAGTTTGTATAGAAAGGGAAATCTTAAAGAAGATTTGATAAAACAGCTATCTAGAATAAAACTTCTTACTAAAAAAGGATCCTTGTGTCCAGCCAAAGATTGTTTTCTTTCAGATTATTATAAACCAAGGCTAGAAATTGAAAAAATAATAGAGGAAGATATTTTTGTAAGTGAAACTTATTGTGTAGACACCCTTGAGAAGGATGAATGGAAACGCTTTTTTAAGATGCTTGGAGTTAATCAAGGAATTTCAGCATTATCATACCAAAATAAATATTCTAAATTGGAATTGATCAATGCTGAATTTAAATGCGAATATTTTGAAACTAAGGATAAAAAGTTTACTCCTTTTCAAACTACTTTTACAGCGGATTTTTTCAGAGATATAACAACTATGAATTATATTCAACTTACAGAAAATAGCCCTAAGTTTGCTTTTAAATTTTGGGCTGATTATATTGAAAACTATTCGCCAAGTATTATTAAAGCACCAGCAATTGCATATTGGGGGCATGAGAATAGACCTGGACGGACAAACGGTAATGAAGTCGAAAACTTTGTTCCATGGTTTGTTAAAAACATACAATGTATTCCTACTCTTTCAGGAAAATGTGAAACTGTAGCCTCTGTACTTATTAACACAGAAGAAATAAAAGCTGTTGCTGGGAAGTATTTACCTGTATTCAATGGCCCTGAATTATCTCCAGATTGGAAAGCTTTCTTTAATTTTCGAACAAGCTTAGAATTGCCAGACTACTTAGAATTATTCAGTAAAATATCATTAGATATCGACGACAAAGGAATCATAAAGAATGACACGTACAAAAAAATTCAATCTATTTACTCCGCGTTATTAGCTCAATGTGCTAATTGGAGTACTGATGAAATTTCAAAAGTTGAAGAATGGGCAGATACTGGATTTTTGTTAAATACGAAAAATAAATTTACAGAATGCAATACTCTCAAATATTTCTTAGATGGTCAACGAAGTTATTTTTCAAGATCAGTATTGTTTTATAATGATTAGTGCTGAAAACAGACAAAATCCTAACCTAGAAAAATTATTAAAGTACTTTAAAGTAAAATTATTGAGACAAAATGAATTTGAGCTAGTCCACACTCAAGAAGAAGTTTGTTTAGGTTTGAAAAGCCAATTAAAGCTTATTATTCCATATTTTAAAATATGGATTGAAAATGAAGATAGTGATGCTAATCATTTGTTGGATGGCCGGATTTGCAAAAGCATGCGAAGGCATAGAACCATAGGCAGCTTTATAAGGATCATAGGAATCATCTAAACCGCATGCCTTCTTAAAATTTTTAAGCTGTTTGATAATACGATTAGCATATTTAGGATTATTTTCAGTGACAAAAGCTTCAATGCCTGAAGTATCAAAAATAGTCATAGAAGCAAGATTAGCATCAATTTGTTGGCATATCGGTTCAGTCATATCAACAAGATTGTCGAACATAGATTGTAAGTCCAAAAGGAAGTCTTGTTTAAAACGAGTAAACTTAGAGGAATCAGGAACTTTTAAAAAGCCACAGAAGTCTCTTAGTTCTTGTGAATATTTAAGAAAAATAATTAAAAGAGCATCTGTAGGAATGGAAACAATACGTTGTAAAATTAAAGCACTAATCATAGCATAAAGCTGATATTTTCGCGGCCTTCCCGTGGAAGCGTAAAAATGGTTAATGAAAGAAGCAGGAACTAAATCATCAAGATCAATAGTATTTTGGAGTAAAGAAAGAAACTGGTATTTGTCGTTTTCAAATTTTTCTTTGCAATCAGAAAAAGTATCTGCCAAAGAAAGCTGTTTATATGTTATCATATGTATATGGTGATTTTGTTACTTGAACAATTCAATTTTACCATAAATCAGTGAAGAGTTATTTTATTTTGCAAAAAAATATCCCGCATTTATGCGGGTTGCGGCGTTTCGCAAACGCCTAAGTTGTATATAGATAGAAAGGAGGATTTAAGGAATTTTAGTATTAGAAAATAGAAGGAGATTATGGAATGGCTAGTATAAGAGATGTAGCGAAAAGAGCAAATGTAAGTCCAGCTAGTGTTTCTAGAGCATTGAATGGAAGTGGATATGTTTCGGAGGAGGCTAAGTCTAAAATAATTAAGGCCATGATTGAGCTGGATTATACTCCAAATGAATTAGCAAGAAATCTATTTCATAAAAAAACAAAGATTATTGCAGTATTAGTCCCAGATATTGCACATCCATTTTTTTCAGAGTTTGTAAAACATGTAGAAGCTGAATTATATGAATATGGGTATAAAACCATGATCTGTGACACGGTAAAGGAACAGAACTATGAAGTGGAATATCTTGATATGTTGAAAAGACATATTGTAGATGGAATCATTACTGGTGTACACTCATTATCGGTAGAAGAGTATTTAAAAATAGAAAAACCAATAGTTGCATTAGATAGGTATCTTGGAGAATCTATACCAGTGATTGGCGTTGATCACAAAAAGGGTGGAGCATTAGCAGCTGAAAAATTGATTTCATGTGGTTGTAAAGAAGTGGTTCAATTTCAAGGTTCACGTGCAGTAAAAACACCTTCACATGAAAGACATGAGGAATTTGCGAGAATATTACAAGAAAATAATATTTTAGTTCACTCATATGAATTGAAATGGAATATATTTGACAATATATATTTTGAAAAAGTAGTTCATGATATTTTTGAAAAATATCCTGATGTTGATGGGATGTTCGGAGCAGATTTATTAGCGATTTTTTATCTAAAAGAAGCATTAAAACATAATAAGAAAGTACCAGAAGATATTAAAATAATAGCATATGACGGAACATATGTAACAAAATTAATGAATCCTAGCATTACAGCAATAGTGCAACCAATTGACAAGCTTGCAAAAGAAAGTGTTAGATTAATCTTAAAGCTAGCTAATGGAAAGTTATACAAAAATAAAAGGGTTGTTTTAGATGTACAACTATACGAAGGAGAAACAACTTTAAAGTATTGACTTATTAAAGTTATGTAGTATAATAAAGATGAAAACGATATTAAAGCTAGGAAACAGGTTCCATAAAATCTATGTATAAAAGATTTTTTATTTAAATCATATGAAACGGGTCTCATATCATGTAGATTCATTTCTGAAATGAATCTACATGAATTTTAGATTATGTGGAACGCGTTCCATGAAAGGGGAGTATTTATGAAAAGAGTCAAAAAATTATTATCAGTAGTAGCGGTGCTATCAACTACAATGTCTTTCTTAGTAGGATGTGGCAGCAGCTCAAATTCAGGTAAAACTGATTCATCAAGCAATAAGGAGGTAACAATTACATTAGGTATGCATGTAGCCAATGTAGAAAAACAAGAACCAGTAACTTATTCAATTATACAAGAATTTATGAAGCAAAATCCAAATGTTAAAATCAATATACAGGGAAGCGACAAAGACGAACATGTGAAAAAGATGAAAATGTTAGCACAATCAGGTGAATTACCAGATGTTTTCTGGATGGATTCTAGTGTGGCGCCACAACTAAATGAAGCAGGGCTATTATTAGATTTAAATGAGTTTCTAAATGCAAATCCAGATGTATCAAAAGCAATTCCAGATAATATGAAGGAAGCATCAAAAGTTAATAATGTTCAATATGGTTTACCTTATCAATCTTTAGTTACAGGTATTTGGTATAATAAGGCTATTTTTAATCAGTATGGTGTAAACGTTCCTAAGAATGGAACAACTTATGAAGAATTATTAGCAGATGCTAAGAAGTTTAATGAAAACGGTATAATACCTATTGCAAAAGGAGCAAAAGATCCATACAGTGTTTGGGCATTCTTAATTGGATTTGAAAGATATGGATATTTCGATAAGATTGATAATATTTTAGCAGGGAAAGAAAAATTCAATAATGCTGAATTTGTTAAGTACTTCAGTAAGCTACAAGAATTAGGTAAGAATGGAACATTTCCAAGTAATATGTCAACTATGACTTACTTCCAAGCAAAAGAACAATTTGATGGTCAAAAAGCAGCAATGTTTGATTCTGGTATGTGGGATGCAGCAGAGATAGATACTGCTCTCGGAGAAAATGCAGGTTTTTGGTGGGGACCTACGTTTAGTGATACTACTTCTAAACAGACAGTTAAAATGAAAGTTTCTTCAGCACCAATTTGTGTAAGTAAGAAAGTCGAAGACGATAAAGTTAAAAAAGATGCAGTTTATAAATTCTTAGCATTCTATTATGGTAAAGATGCAGCAAAGATCTCATATGAAGGTTCTGTTGTTCCGTGTACAAATTATAAAGTTGATGTTGATATGAGTAAAAAGCCAGCCTTTGCAGCAATAATGAAAGCTTTAGAAGACGATTCGTGGACAAGTCCTAAAGCACAACCAGATTTAGTATTAAATGAAGCAGTGCAAGCACAATTATATGATTCTATGTATGGAACAATGAGTGGAAATTATACCCCAGAAGAAGCTCTAAATAAAATCGATGACGTTTTAAAACATCAATAAGACTTTAAGTTATATAGAGTTTCTTAATAAGGATTTAAATATAATTCACTCTCTTATAATTCTCTTTAATATAAAAATAATTTAATAGATTTTGAATTATATAAAATAACGTAGACATAAAATAAAAAGGGGGATACGAAATGTACTGGCTCAGTAAGAAAAGATATATGTTATTAATGCTTATACCAACACTGGTAATTTATATTGTTTATATGGTAGCACCTATAGCAATAGCAGTTGGATACAGTTTTACAA
Organism: uncultured Clostridium sp.; assembly: GCF_963527835.1. Classification (GTDB taxonomy): domain Bacteria; phylum Bacillota; class Clostridia; order Clostridiales; family Clostridiaceae; genus Clostridium. Next base: position 30,622 of record NZ_CAURTC010000005.1, read on the forward strand.
AGTATACAGGAATCGGAAAAGCTAAATTTGTAGGTTTAAATAATTATACAAGATTATTTAATGATTCAACATTTATAATCTCTTTGAAAAACACATTTATTATATTTGTAGTAGTATTCATATTACTAATGGTCGGCTCGTTTCTAGTAGCTTTACTAATAAATAAAAAATTGCGTTTCAACGGAACAGCAAAAGCATTCATTTTTTCACCAGCAATTATTGCACCTATTATAGTAGGTATAATATGGGTATTTATCTTTGATCCAAAGATAGGTTTGATTAATTCATTATTGGATATGCTAGGATTAGAAATTTTTAAACAAACTTGGATTGGTGGTGATACATTAACTCCATATTCTGTAGCATTCATTTATTTTTGGCAACAACTCGGGTACTTAGCTACTATATTTGTTGCAGGCTTAAAGATGATTCCAGAAGAAATTTTTGAAGCCGCACATGTTGATGGCGCAAAGTCATGGCAACGATTAATATATGTAACAATTCCTATGATGAAAACTACAATGTCAACTGTTGCAATCTTAATTATAACAGGGACATTTAAGATATTTGAAGTCGTACAACAATTAACTAATGGTGGACCAAATCATATGTCTGAAACACTAGTTACATATAGTTATTCAACAACATTTTCAAATGGGGAATATGGGTATGGTATGTCAATGGCAACAGTTACGTTTATTATATCATTAATTATTACAGGAATCTATTCGGTACTATCTAGAGAGAAGAAACAGGGGTGAAAAATGTATGGAAGAAAAGGTAAAAATAAGAACAAAATCACAAACTAAGATAATTGACTATTCATTATTAATAATTGTAACCTTGTTAGTTATAATACCATTCTTGTGGATGTTATTATTATCATTTAAATCTAATGCTGAAATCTTCGGAAGTGCACTCAGTATTCCTAAAAGTTTAAATTTTGACAATTATAAAAGAGCACTAGAGACATTGAACTTTGTTCAGCTTTATAAAAATACATTCTTTATTGTATTTGTAACTATGACTATTGAATTAAGTATTACTTTTGCAAGTTCATTTGTATTATCAAGAATGATATTTAAGAATAACAAGTTAAAAACTTTAATATATAGCTTTTTGATTATAGGATTAACAATTTCACCATTCATTTTATTGTTTCCTGTATATAAAATTAATACTATTTTAAACCTAAAAGAACAAGCAGGATTAATATTACCTTATGTAGCCAGTTCTATATCATTTAATACTTTATTATTTGTAGGTTATTTAAAGCAGCTTCCAAGCGAAATTGATGAGGCAGCTGTAATAGATGGATGTAATTTATGGCAATTAATTACTAAAATAATCATACCAATGGCAAAGCCTGTAATAGCTACAGTTGTAATTTTTAATGTTCTATACATTTGGAATGAATTCCCTTTTGCATCAATAATCTTAAAAGATCCAAATAATTATACATTATCATTAGGTGCATCATTCTTTAAAGGAAAGTATAACATTGACTATGCAGGAATAATTGCTTCCAGCATTATGATGATAATTCCTCAATTAGTATTCTACGGAATATTCCAAAAGAATATAGTTGATGGTATGACAGCAGGAGCTGTAAAAGGATAATAACATAGATAAAATTATATTTTAATAATATATATAATAAAATTTCAAAATAAAAGGAGAAGTAAAAAATGAGTAACATTTCAGGATTATTTAAGGATTTAACAAAAGTAAAAAAGGCTAGAAATGGCAGATTGACAAGTTGGGATCAGAGTGGCAGAAATCAAGATTATTGGGAAATTCCAGCTGGGGAAAGTATAACATTGGGGGAAATAGAGGGACCAGGGTGCATTACTCATATATGGATGACGTCTTCATGTCGTAAGGTTAAAGCTCCAAGTATTTTAGATCCTAAGTTAAATGCAACAGCGGCTCCAGTTATGGAAATACATCCAGCATTAGGAGTCATTTGGGATGACTATGATCCATTTTATTATAGAAAGGCATTAATTAAGATCACATGGGATGATCAAGATACCCCTAGTGTATTAGTTCCATTTGGAGATTTCTTCTGTATTGGAAACTCTTATCCAGGTAATTTTTCATCATTACCATTTAATGTTTCATTAAAACCAGAAGAAGCAGGAAGATATGGAGCACCTTGTTCAGTATCATGTTACTTTCCAATGCCATTCAATAAAAAAGCAAAGATTGAAATTGTAAATGAAAATGAGATTCCATTTATTTTATATTTTAACATTGATTATGAAATGTATAAAGAACCTTTAGATGAAGATACAGCTTATTTTCATGCATCTTGGAGAAGAGAAAATCCATGTGACGGATGGGGACCAGATATACAAGTAAACTCACCAGAAGTTAATGGAGTATCTAATCTAAAAGGAGAGGGCAACTATGTTGTTTTAGAAACAGAAGGAACAGGACATTATGTAGGATGTAATTTAACAGTTAAGCATTTCCAAGGAAGCTGGTGGGGTGAAGGAAATGATATGCTTTTCATTGATGGAGAAGAATATCCAAGTTTAAATGGAACAGGAACAGAAGATTATTTTAACCATGCATGGGGTATGCAAAGAAATGCTTTCCCATTCTTTGGAACAATAGTACATGAAGGGGATACAGATGGATTCCAAGTATCATATAGATTCCATTTAACAGACCCCGTACGTTTTGAAAAGAGTCTAAAAGTAACAATTGAACATGGTCATGCTAATCATTTAGCAGATGATTGGAGTTCAACAGCTTATTGGTATCAAACATTACCAACTTCAAAACCATTAACTATTTTACCAGTAGAAGATAGATTGCCAGTTGTTCCTAAATTAGTTATTCCAGAAAGAGTTCCAGTTGAACTAAATGAAGAAATGAAAGCAGCTCATGAAAGCTATAACAAACGTTGGACAGAATATGAACCAGCTAGAGAAGAACAATTTAGAATTAAAGAAAATAAAGCTAGAAAAGAATCAAAATTAAATACTGAATTTGCTAAGAAGCTAAGAGATGATTATAAATAATAACAGATAATTTATAAAAAATAATAATTTGAAAATCGTCAAGGCACACTACTTATATATGTGATTGACGATTTTTTTTAGGAGGTAGAATCAATGTCAGTAGAACTATTCAACGAAAATATTGAAAAAGCTCAGGCAGAAATTAATGAAAAAAAGAAACTCATAGAAAACGCAAAACTGAGACAGCGATATCACTTTATGGCAGAAGAAGGGTGGATTAATGATCCTAATGGTCTTATATATTTTAAAGATAAATATCATTATTTTTACCAATACAATCCATTTAACTCTTATTGGGGAGAAATGCATTGGGGACATGCTATAAGTGATGACATGGTTAATTGGGAGTACTTGCCAATAGCATTGGCACCAAGTGAGCACTATGATCATCACAAGGAAGGGGGATGTTTTTCAGGAAGTTCAATTGAGCATGAAGGTGTATTATATGTATTATATACGGGGACAACAAATTATGGTAATGGATTTATACAAACTCAATGTTTAGCATATAGTGAAGATGGAGTACACTTTGAAAAGTATGAAAAAAACCCAATAATAACAGCACCAGAAGGATATGAACAGGCTAATTTTAGAGATCCTAAAGTGTGGAAACATGGAGATCATTTCTACTTAATTTGCGGAGCGAAAAAAGATAATTTAGCAAAAGCGTTACTATATAAATCTAGTAATTTAAAAGAATGGGAATTTGTTAATGTATTAGCTGAAAGTCGTGGAGAATTAGGATACATGTGGGAGTGTCCAGATTTCTATTCATTAGGAGATAAACATGTTTTAATGTTTTCACCAATGGGATTACATGAGCGTACCACTGTATATTTGGTAGGAGATATGAATTATGAGACAGGAAAATTTGATTATCATACTACAGGCGAAATAGATTGGGGATTTGATTATTATGCACCGCAATCATTCTTAGATCATAAAGGTAGAAGATTAATTGTTGGATGGGCAAATGCCTGGGATTGGATGCCTTGGTGGAAAGATTGGGGTCCAACATTTAAGGAAAATTGGTGTGGTTCATTTGGAATTCCAAGAGAAGTAAAATTATGCGATGATAATACTCTACAATTTATACCAGTTGAAGAGTTTCAATTACTTCGCTTCGATGAGAAAAAAATTGAAAATGTTGAGATAGGTAATAACAAGTATGAAGTAACAGCTGGAGATGGTGTTGCTTACGAAATAAAAATGGAAATTGATTTGAGAAAGACAACTGCAGAAAGTTTTTCATTACTTTTAAGGTGTTCTGAAAATAAGGAAACAGTGATTAATTTTAATCTAAAAAAATCAGAATTAACATTTGACAGAAATAATTCAGACGGTTGGAGCAAAGGAATTTCAAGAAGCATAATTAAGCATAAAAATAAGGATACATTAGATATACACATTTATTCAGATCAAAGTTCTATCGAAATTTTCACTTGTAATTATCAAATAATTCATTCTTGTAATGTATTTGCTGGAAATGAGCAAAATAAAAATTATATTGTAAGTAAAAATGGTGAATTGTCTATCAATTCATTAATTACTTGGGGAATGAAAACTTCTATGAAATAATTAAATATGAAAGGAGCTGGGAAAATGTGTACAAGCAAAGAATTTGACGTTGTAGCTTTAGGAGAGTTGCTTATTGATTTTACATCAAATGGATTAAGTAATCAAGGAAACATTTTATTTGAAGCAAATCCAGGTGGTGCTCCATGTAATGTGCTAACAATTCTAAATAAGCTAGGAAAGAAAACTTCCTTTATAGGTAAAGTAGGTAAAGACCAATTTGGATTATTATTAAATGACACCATAAAGCAAGTTGGAATAAATACTGATAATTTGGTACTTGATGAGGAAGTAAATACAACTCTCGCATTTGTTCATACTGCAGAAGATGGAGATAGAAGTTTCTCATTTTATAGAGAAAAAGGTGCAGATATGATGCTTAGAGAAGATGAAATAAAAGAAGATATATTTAAAAAATCAAAAATATTTCATTTTGGAACTTTGTCGATGACAAATGAAGGAGTAAGAAATGCAACTAAAAAAGCTTTGAAATTTGCAAAAGAAAATAATTTATTAATTTCTTTTGACCCCAATTTAAGACCACCATTATGGAAATCACTTGATGAAGCTAAAGAACAAATAATGTATGGTTTGGAATATTGTGATATTTTAAAAATAGCAGATGAAGAATTAGAATTTGTAACTAGATTAAAAGATATAGATGAAGGCGTAAAATACCTTAGAAATAAATATAATATAAAGTTAGTTCTAGTTACGATGGGCAAGAATGGTAGTAAAGCATATTATAAAGAAATTGTTGCAGAAAAGAAAGGATTTCTACAAAGAAATACAGTAGATACAACAGGTGCAGGAGATACATTTTGTGGGTCTATCTTAAATTACATTTTAGAGAATGATTTGGAAAGGCTATCACAAGAGAATTTAGAAGAAATGCTTATTTTTGCAAATGCAGCAGCATCATTAATAACTACTAAAAAAGGTGCTATTAAATCTATGCCCGAAAAATATGAAATATTAAAATTAATAGAAAATTAGAGCTTTAATAATTTATAAAGTAAAATAATTTAAAATCTAAGATGTTAAATTAATATCTTAGATTTTAAGCATTTCTTTTATTAAAATGTGAGTTCTTTTATAAAGGGATAGTTTTTCAGAGGAGGAATTGGTGTGTATAATAATTTAAAACACCTTATCAAAAATCATTCTATTCACGATAAGTTGAAGATGACGCTTGAAATGATTTTTGTACTTAATTTTTTTCTTATGATAATAGTGATATCTGTTGTATTATTTATATCTTCTAGAACAAATTCATTATATGAAAAACCATATAAAATTACCCAAACTATCTCAGATATTAGGATTAACCTGCAAACAATAAATATGAATATGTATAGGGCAATAGCAGAGACAGAGCCAAAAAGTAGAAGTATTTATTTAGATTTAGCAGATAAAGAAAACGAAAAGTTGATGAATAATGTAGAGATACTAAAATTAAAATTTAATGAAGATCCAATATTATTGAATGAATTTATATCAAGCTTGAAAAGCACTGAAGATAATAGAAAAAAATTAAGTGATTTATTAAAATCTAATGTCAGCATTTCAGTTATGAAGGTAAGTCAAGATACATATTCAGTACTAACTTTAAAGACTCAGAATTCAATAATAAAGATATTTGATATATCCGAAAATAATGCTAAATTATTTGTGAATAGTTCTAATATGTATAGAAACATGTCTATTGGATTTATCGTTCTTATAATGATTATTCTAATGCTAGTATCGTTTCTATTAATTAAAACATTAGAAAGTGTTTTAATTGAAGGAATTAATCATATTAAGGAAATAGCAAAAAACTTATCGTCTGGAAAGCTTAAAATAGATACTACGTATAATTCAGCAGATGAGATGGGAGAAATGTCTAGAGATTTAACCGATGCTATTGAAAGATTGGTAACTTATATTAGTGATATAACATATACGCTAGAAAAAATATCAAGTGGAGTTTTAGATATACATTTGGATTCATCAATTGAATACATTGGCGATTTTTCTCCCATACAAAAGTCTCTTAATAATATTATCAATTCATTAGATACTATTTTTTTTAACATGAAACAATCGATCTCTACGATTTCTAACAGATCAGAACAGTTATCTTTAGTTACTAAAATGCTCTCTGAAGGATCTACAAATCAAGCTGGAGCAGTTCAGGAACTTTTTGCTAGTTTTAACGAAATATTAGATCAAGTCAAAAAGAATACTGAAAATGCTGAAAAGGTTAATGAATTTTCAAATGATACAAAGATAATTGTAAAAGAAGGAAATGATAAAATGCTAAAATTAGTGAAATCAATGTATGAAATAAGTAGTGCTTCAAAGAAAATAGCTGAAATTATAAATACAATAGAGGAAATTGCATCTCAAACTAATCTTTTAGCTTTAAATGCGGCGATTGAAGCAGCGAGAGCTGGTGAGTTTGGGAAAGGTTTTGCAGTCGTTGCAGAAGAAGTTCGGCAGCTTGCAGAAAAATCTGCTGAAGCAGTAAATAATGTTACAAAAATTGTAGGAAATTCCTTATTGTTAGTAAGTAATGGAGAAAGTTTAGTTAAGGAAACTGCAACTTCATTGGGAATTATAGTTAGAAATGTAGATCATACAGCAAACTTAATTAATGCAATAACTGTTGCATCTGAGAATCAAGCTGAAGCTATTGCACAAATGACTACTGGAGTTAATCAAATATCTCAAGTGATTCAAACAAATTCAGCAACAGCAGAAGAACTAGCTGTATCTACTCAGGAATTATCAGTTCAAACTCAGCGCATAGAAACAGAGGTGAAAAAATATAACTTAAAAAGTATCCAGTATAAATAGATACTTTTTATACTAGATGCTTCTTAATTATGGAAAGTAAATTTTGGAGAGCTTTCTAGATAATTTTTATATTACAATTAGAAAGGAAAGTAGAATGTTAACACTGTTTTTAGTAATATTTATTTAGTTTTTATTGGACTTGGACTACCAGATTCTTTATTGGGTTCATCATGGCCCGCAATGCATACTGATTTGTCAATACCAATGTCCGATGCTGGAATTATTTCAATGATTATTTCAGGTGGAACAATTATTTCAAGTCTATTTAGTGATAGGATAATCAATTACTTTGGTACCGGAAAAATAACAGTTGTTAGTGTAACTATGACGGCAATAGCTTTACTTGGGTTCTCAGTTAATTAAGGATTAGATGAAGATTTTTGTTTAAATCCCAAAGTTGAGTTTTATAACAAGTAAATGGAAGTATCATCTAAAAGCGCAACTAAAACTGCGCAATTACTTGTGAGCACAATTCAATGAACCTGTTGTTTAAATCAAGAGCATTAAATTAAAATAAACTAAATAATTTATTAAATGAAAGGAAATAGCGCAATGGATTGTACATACTTAATATTAATTGCAATGGCGAATAATATCGATAATATAAGTGTTCGAATATCCTATTCCATTAGGGGAGTAAAAATATCAACTTTGAAAAATTTATGGATTGCTATTATTACTTTTTCTGTCTCTTTTCTTTCAGGCTTTTTTTGAAAAGTTATATCAGGATTTTTAAATCAACATATTTCATCTATAATAAGCATGCTACTACTTGTTTCAATAGGCATATTGACCATAACTGGATTATACTTTAATAAAGAAGTTACTTTTCAATATGGAACTGACACTATAGGTAAGAATAATTTCTTTAAGATTGTAAACCAATCAGAAAAAGTAAATATTAATAATTATAAAAATATAGATTATAAAGAAGCTACGTTGCTTGGAATAGCTCTCTCAATTAACAATATTGGTGGGTGCTTAAGTTCAGGGATGTTGGGATTAAATTCATTCTTGATTGCATTTTTTTCAGCATTAATAAGCTTTTTGGTACTATGGATAGGAAACTATATTACGGCTTTCTTTAATAAGTTTAATTTAGGAAATAAAGCAATTATAGCAGCTGGAGTAATGTTGATTGTAATTGGTTTAAAACAAGTTATATAATTTGGAAAGAACCATTTAATGGATTTAATAGTGACTAAATTGAATTTAATAATTTGGTCACTTCTAAATCTATAGAAGTGTTTAAAATTTTCAAAGAAAGGTAAGCAACTTTTAGGTAAATTATTAAAGTTAAATAAATATGAATATGTATATTGTAGAAAATTACAAATGATTGGACAAACTTAAAAATAGAAGGTATTATTACTACTGAATTTTCTTAGAGCGAATAATCCCTTTGGCTAATGATTCTATAAGCATTAACTCTTTGTCATTAAAACTATCCATTTGAGTTTCTATTTGCCTGCGTTTATTATTTTTTATAAGAGTGCTATCATAATAGAAATATTTATCTACTGAAATATTTAGTAGTGTTACTAAATCATAAAATACTTGCGAACTTAGCTTAGATATTAACCATTATTTTTAATGTTTGTTGAAAAATGAGTGTTAATACCAATGATATTTCCTACTAGATTACTAGACATATCTTCTTTCATTTGGACTTTTTTAATGGCAAATACAAAAGTCGTAAAATTATATTTTCCATCTTTGTTATGGATATTAATCACCTTAGTATATTTTACAGTTCATAATAAGTGTAGAGTAGGTATAGAAAAACGTATTATTAGGTTTTATAATTCTGGTTATGCATTGTTTGAAAAAATATACTGTTGTACGGTAAATAAAAAAAACCGCTATTGCAGCAGTACATTTTTATTGCTCTCATTTAAATATAGTTATACGGCGGTTTTGAATAATCAAAGCCGTCGTATTTTTTTCTTGAAATTCGGAAGGAACAACTAATAACTAATGTCAATTTTATAAACGGCGGCTAATAGGGGGGAGCTGCTATTAAAATATATAATTGCATAATAAAATTATACTTTAGGTTCTATAATAAAAAAATTCATTATACAGCGGTAAGTGGGAAATATTGCAAAATTGGATTTTGGCAACATATTGAAAACATAATTAAATCAAAAGCACATAAACAGATTAAACAGTCTGATTATGTGCTTTTTTGGATTTTTAAAATTTTAATTAAAAAATTTTTAAGGGAATGCAACAAAAGTCACCTCTTTTGGAAGTTACGTTGCGGAAAGGGGAAAGAGGGAAGCCCTCAACCACTTCGTGACAGAAATGGGGTGAATTTATACAATCATCTTCTTTTGAAAAGGCAATTGAGGCTCAATTTGATTGTCTTACAAAGAAAATCATTAAGCATGAGAGAAGTAAGTATTATAGAGATATTTCCAGACATTGGAGAAATGAAATTTCATTTTCTGATTTATTGGAAGTAAAATTGGAGGATTTTTATAACATAGACAAATATCCTAGTGAATACACAGCATTTAATGTTCTTGGAATGAAAGTACAAATAACGGATGAGCAGTTAAGTAAAGTTCTAAAAGAACTACCAGAGAAGAAAAGAAATATTATCTTACTGTCATACTTTATGGATATGTCAGATTTAGAAATTGGAAAACTTATGAATCTTGTACGCAGCACAATTTATCGACATAGGACAAGCGCACTAAAAAAAATTAAAAAAATGTACAAGGAGGAATCAGAATATGAAGAAGAATAAACACCTATCATTTGATATTATTGTAGCTGCTGTGGATGGAGATAAGGAATCAATTAAAAGAGTTTTAAACTTCTATGATGGTTATATATCAAAATTAAGTTTACGCAAAATGTATGATGATTATGGGAATGTTTATATGGTTGTAGACAGTGAATTAAATGGTAGAATACAAACTGCTGTAATGAATATGATTTTCAATTTTGAGATTATAGTAGTTTAGAGATTTAATGTGAAGTATATATTTTATTCTCTTCCCAAAATGCTTTACCTAATATCATATAAAAGTTAGTGAAATAATTATTGACTGAAATCTAAAAGTTTTTATTGTTCTTTGAAAACTGAATAAAACAATCGAATACGTTTTAATAAGAAGATAGCCGACAGACTGACACGCCATGACCGTAAAGCAAGCGATTATTGTCAGTGCTCTGTAAGTAATCTTTGGCAAGATTACTGCCATGACTTCTTATTGTAATAATGATACTCCCGTATAGCTTTAGTCCGAGCGTGATAAAACCGTCGCAGACAATGGATACGGCTGCATGAGAACCATGCAGGGGTTGGATTCCCGTGAGCTGTGCCACAGCTATTCGATTTGTTTAATAAATAACAAGATTAGTAGAAAGGGGGATTATATGAACAAGGATTTAATTAGTTACAGTATGCAACTTGCAATGTTAAAAAAATTACTTGTTCGTAAGCTTATTTCAGAAGAAGAATATGCAAAAGTAAAAAAAGGACTTATGAAAGATTATAAGATAGTATCAGATATAACTGCTTGAATAGTAGCTGCTTTTGTTGTATAATTAACACAACAAAGAGAATACGAAAGGGTGGTTTATGTGAAAGAAGTTGAAATAATAAAAGCTAAAGGTACAACTACAGGTCGAAATAATGGAAAAACAATTGAACGATTACGCGTAGCTGCTTATTGTAGAGTGAGTACTGATAGTGAAGACCAATTAAATAGTTATAAATCTCAGGTAGCCTATTATACAGAATTAATCAAGAAAAATAAAGAATGGGCTATGGCTGGAATTTTTGCAGACGAAGCAATTACAGGAACACAGGTGACAAAACGAGAAGATTTTCAAAGAATGATTAATGAATGTATGAATGATGAAATTGATATGGTGATTACAAAATCTATTTCACGTTTTGCAAGAAACACCTTAGACACATTAAAATATGTTCGTATGCTAAAAGAAAAGAATATTGCTGTTCATTTTGAGGATGAAAAGATTAATACTCTTACAATGGATGGTGAATTACTTCTTGTAGTTCTTAGCTCTGTAGCTCAACAAGAAGTTGAAAATATATCTGCAAATGTAAAAAAGGGACTTAAAATGAAAATGAAACGCGGCGAATTGGTTGGATTTCAAGGATGCTTAGGTTATGACTATCATCCAGAGGATAAAACAATAACTGTAAATCAAGAAGAAGCTAAAATTGTACAATATATTTTCAATCGATATATTGAGGGAGCTGGAGGTTCAGTAATTGGTAAAGAATTAGAGAATCTTGGATATAAAACAAGGTATGGAAGCAGTTCATGGGCTCAATCAACCGTAATTGGAATAATTAAAAACGAGAAATATAAAGGCGATTTGCTTATGGGAAAGACTTTTACTGTTGATCCAATTTCAAAGAGAAGGCTAGATAACTTTGGTGAAGAAGATAAATTTTATATTAGAGACCATCACGAAGCTATTATTAATGAAGAAACTTTTGAAAAGGCACAGGCAATTTTAGAAAGAAGGAATCAAAACAGGGTTAAAATTAGTGGCGGAAATATTAAAAGAGAAAAATTCAGTAGACAATATGCTTTTAGTTGTCTGCTTGAATGTGGTTTTTGCAGTGGTACATTAACTAGACGAAACTGGCATAGTGGAACAGACCACAGTAAAGTTGTTTGGCAGTGTGTTACAGCTACTAAAAAAGGAAAGAAATTTTGCAGTGATAGCAAAGCTATACCAGAAAAAGCTATCGAAGATGCATTTGTAGAAAGTTATCGTCTATTATGCTCTGATAATAAAGAAGTGCTTGAAGAATTTTTGAAGAGAATGGAGGAGAATTTAAATAGTAGTAGTGTTAACAAGCAAATATCCAAAATAGATAAGGAAATAAATACAATAGAGAAAAAGAAAAATAAGTTAATTGATATGAGGTTAGAGGATTCAATTGATAAAGCCACATATGAAGCGAAATATGCTGATTTAATATTAACTCAAGAAAATCTTATTAAAGATAGAAAAAAGCTTGGTGAAATTTCTGAAAATGAAAAAGAAATAAAACATCGTTTAAAAGAATTTAAGACGACATTAGAACAAAATGAGGTATTAGAGGAATTTGACAGATTTGTTTTTGAAAGTGTAGTAGAAAAAGTTATTATAGGTGGAATTAATGAAGAGGGAAATAAAGACCCTGCACAAATTACATTTGTCTATAAAACAGGATTTAAGAGTAGTTTAAATGGAGATAAATTTAAACCTCAAAGAAAAAATGCAAGAGGCAGACATAGAACTAATGAATTGTGTTCACATGATAATAATGAGGTTGAAAAATTGTGTTCTGATAGTAGCTTCGATACAGGGGGTAACTGTAAATATAATGGTGGTAATAACCTAAATTCAAGAGTAGTAGATTTTTTAAGAGATAAAGAAGTGATTGAAATTTGTCCAGAAATGTTAGCTGGTATGAGTATCCCAAGAGCTTCTGCTGAAATAGTAGATGGATGCGTTACTGAATGTAATGGTAAAAATGTTGATAAGGAATATCGAAAAGGGGTTGAATTGGCATTAGAAAAAATAAAAGATGAAGATATTGATTTAGTAATTCTTCAGTCACGTAGTCCGACTTGTGGAGTTAATAGAATTTATGATGGGAGCTTTACAGGAAAATTGATTAATGGTCGAGGACTGTTTGCCAAGGCTCTTATTTATGCTGGATATAAATTAATTGATTCTGAAGATGTTTAATAAATAGTAATTTGGAATGCTGATTAGTTATATTATAACTTGTCCAAGCTTCCCTATTTTAGAAAGTTGGTGGTGAAATGAACTATATTATCAAATATGGTGGAAATTTTGTAGCAATTTCAGATAGTGTAGAAACAAATTCACATAGGCACTGGCTGCTACAAATGTTTCTTAGTAGCAAAAAGGAGCTGCTCGACCATACAAACTTCCAATGCATCGTCTTACAGGAAGGTTGGTATCTGACAACATTTCACTATGGCGATTATTGTAGTATTGACGGAGCCTATGATAAGCTGCTGTTTTATACACAGAAGCAAAAGCAGCATTTGACTGAACCCTTTATAGAACGTTATTTTGTTGATAGTACCAATACATCAGATATAGCGGAATATATTACTGAAATCTCCATTAAAATTGCACCTTGACATTAACACAGTGTTAAGGTGTATTCTTTTTTATAGCAGAGAAAGAAAAATTTTAAATGAAAAAATTGTTTTCTTTTAGATGACCGTTGCACCAACTTTTAAAAGCTAAGACACACAGTTGGAACAATCTGCTATAAAAATTGATAAAGAGGTGAGTAATATGAGCAACTACTATTTTCCAGCAGAGGAAAGGGAACATGAGGGCACATGGCTTAGCTGGCCACATTATTATACATATGGCAAAAAATATCGTGATGATGTGGAAGGCATTTGGCTTGAAATGGTAGATGCTCTGTATACTGGTGAAAAAGTTCATATCATTGCTTACAATGGAACAGAAAAACAAAGAATTACGAATTTGTTGACAGATAAAGGTATTAATATGACAATGATTGACTTTGTCATTGCCAAGTCTGATGATGTCTGGTCACGGGATACCGGCCCAATATTCGTGTATGATGAGAATGATGTACTTACCATCGTCGACTTTACCTTTGATGGCTGGCGTAAAAAGACACATTACGAATATGAGGACAGAAAAATTATACCTATTAATGTTACTAGCTTGTATCAGTACGGAGGGATGCTGCACTGTGTCACCCAGCAACAACCTTTAAATAAAAATGAGTAAAGTATGAATTATAGATTTGTTGCCTTTAAAAACTTATTAAATTAATTTTACTGCTGCATTTATAAGAGTAAGAGTGTTTTTTATCTACTATAAGAAAACAAAAAATACTATATCATCTAATTTAAATTTTATACCGAATGCATCGTAATTAACTGGATTGTATAAATGGCTCATAATAATGCCTATAAATTATTATTGACAAGTGCATGAGTGTGCATATATAATCTTAATTAGGTGATAAATATGAATGAAAATGATTTAATTTTAGACTGCGCCAAAGAAATAGAAGAAAGTATTGATTTTGAATTTTTTAAGACTTTGTTTGATCCGGTACGATGTGATATTATGAAATATCTTGCTGTTAACGGCACTAAGAATATCAAAGATATTTCTGAAAATTTCACACAGGATCGTTCAGTTATTTCAAGACATTTAGAATTAATGCATAGATATGGAATAGTTAATAAAACAAAAGAAAATAGAAATGTTCTTTATGAATTGAACGATAAATATATTCTTGAAAAATTCGAATTAACAGCAATCAATTTAAAAAAATTAATACAGCAGTAAAATTTAAAAAGGCAGGTATGTCTTTTTAAAAACGCTATAATATGCATATATGCGCACAAAAGTACTCATTCACCGAATTAATTGAAAGGAAAGAATAAATATGAATATATTATCTGTTTTAGCAAGTCCACGAAAGCAAGGAAATACAGCTATTTTATTAAAAGAGTATTTAAAAGGTGTAGAAGATTTAGCACCATCAGCCCAAATAGAAACAATTTATCTCCAGTCAAAAAATATAAAATATTGTACAGGCTGCAATACCTGTCAAAAAAGTAGTCAAAGTCAATGTGTATTAAAGGATGATATGCAAGATATTTATAGAAGTGTAGAAAAAGCAGATGTTTTGGTTCTTGCTACGCCTGTCTATGTTTTTAATATGAGTGGACAGTTAAAAACTTTTTTAGATCGGTTATATGCAGTAAATCATAATATCTTATTAAATAAAAGAATTGTATTATTAACTACCTATGGTGATATCAATGAAGTCAATGCAGGAGTTCAAAATATCGTTGAATCTATCGATATGCTTTCCAATTATCTTGGTATGGAGTTCATACAAAACCTTAATGTAAGCACATATAAATTGCAGGTTTATGAAAATGATCAATATAAAAAAGCTGCCTATGCATTGGGAGCAGACATTTTAAAATATTTATAATATTTATTAAGAGGTGATTTAAGATGGTAACAATTATATTCTCTCATCCATGGCACGGAAGTTTTAATAAGGCTATACTGGATACGATAACAACTGCTTTAGAAAAAAAGAAAAAGAAATACCAGATAATTGACTTAAATAAAGATAACTTTAACCCTGTTATGACTGAAGGGGAATTGGCTTTGTATTCAAAAGGGCAACATAAGGATCCTTTGGTAACAAAATATCAAAATATGTTGAAAAAAACAGATGAAATTATTTTTCTATTTCCCCTTTGGTGGTACGATACCCCTGCTATCCTTAAAGGTTTCATTGATAAAGTTATGTTGAAAAATTTCTCATATACAGAATCAAGTACAGGTTTAAAGGGGAAATTAACCCATATTAAATCTGCTAAAGTGATAACAACAGGTCAATCTCCACGTTGGTATGTAAAATATTTTGCTGGTAATATGATTCAGAAAACATTTATCAATGCTACATTAAAAGGTGTTGGAATTAAAAATGCGAAGTGGTTTCACTGCGGGGATGTTTCTAAAGGAGCTCAGGTGAAGAGGAAGGAATTTCTGCAAAAGTTGACGAATTTGGTAATGAAATAAAAATTATATAATAGGAAGAAGTTTATGAAGTTGACATATACAACGAGGTTCCCGGCAAAAGAAGATTTATATGCGCTTTATGAGAATCTTGGGTGGAATGATTTTTTAAAGCTGTCCCCGGAACAATTATTAATAGCAATGAAGCAAAGTTGGTACTCTATTTATGTATACAGTGGAAATAAACTTGTTGCGACAGGCAGGATTGTTTCAGATGGGATTATTAATGCCTATTTATGCGGGGTAGGTGTTGATTCTCTATACTCTTTCTGACTATGCAAAGAGCGGGCAACGTGTAGGCACATGGTTTGTTGATGGTGTGATTAACTACCATCAACAAACCATGTTGAGATTGTTAAGCTATTAGATAGAGGAGGAAAAATGTTAGAATATAGAACTTTAAATAAAACAAGCATAGAAACACTTCACAAAGCATTTCGCAATGCATTTTCTGATTATCAGGTTGAAATTGATTTGTCTGTTGGAAAATTTAAATAAACACTTCAAAGAAGAGGATATGTTCCAGAGATATCAATAGGTGCGTTTAAAAACGATCTGTTGGTTGGTTTTATTCTAAATGGACTTAGAAGTTTGAACGGAAAAACACTGTGTATGATATTGGGACAGGCGTTATCATTGATTACAGAAGACAAGGTATCACAAGTAACATACTCTTGAATGTCAAAGAAATACTTAAACAAAAACAAATAGAGCAGTATTTACTTGAGGCTATTCAATCTAATGCGTCCGCAATTCACCTATACAAGAAAGAAGGATTCGAGATTAAAAGGAATTTTCCATGCTTTCAATTAGATAAAAAGCGTTATGTTCCTTTGAAAACCTATAAAGTTGAGCACACGGACAGAATGGCATGGGAACAATTAACAGAGTTTTGGGATTTTGAACCCTCGTGGCAAAATTCAATTGATTCAATTAATGCTGTATCAGAGGAATTTCTATATTCTATTGTACATTTTGATAATACAATTGTTGGATATGGCATTATTGATAAAAGAACAGGAGATATCCCTCAAATCGCAGTAAATAAACAAAGGAATTGCCAGAAGCATCATTACTGATTTAATCGAAAATACGGAATCACATAAAATCAGTGTTCTTAACGTAGATGATGAATCTAAATGTACTAAAGATTTTCTGATTAAATTAGGTTTTGGATATATTGTTGGCCAGTACGAGATGCTTTTGAAAATATAATAGTATTTGAATTATTCTCTATGATTTGGACATATAGATGTAGATAAATAAGAATTGGCAGGGCATATGAAATTAAGGAATGAAAAAAGATATAATGACTTATTTGAACAGTCAGCAATAAACAAAGTATTACACTATGTAAAGGGCAAAACTATTTTAGATATAGGGTGTGGATACGGACACAATAGTAAATTATTGCGAACTATTAAGATAAATATCTGAGGGGGATAATTTATGAAATTATTTTTGATAAGACATGGAGAAACAGATTGGAACATAAAAGGAAAGATACAAGGAAGTTGTGATATTGAACTTAATGATAATGGTATCAAACAAGCAGAAGAATTGAGCAATAAGATATTAGAAGATAAATATAAATTCTCAAAAATTTATTCGAGTCCACAAAGAAGAGCAGTTAAAATAGCAGAAATTTTGAGTAAGGTTACTAATGTGGAATATATATTAATAGAAGGATTAAAGGAAATTAATCTTGGAGAATGGGAAGGATTATCATGGGCAGAAGTAAAAGAGAAATATCCAACAGAATATGAGGAATGGTACATAGATCGAAGATATACTAAACCTCCCAAAGGGGAAGCATATCAAGATATGTTACAGCGTGTTTTGATTTCAATATATAAGATTATTAATGAGAATTGTGATGATATTGTAATTGTAACGCATAGTGCTGTAATTATGTGTATCCAATGTTATTTAACCAACACCCCTTTTTATAAAATGACGAAATTTAAAACAGATAATGCTTCAATTACAGAAATAGATAGCGATGTGTTAATGGAATTGTAATAAATAAAATTTCATAAAGATACCCTATTTTTTGATGAAAGGAGATAACAATTTGAAGTGCAATTCGATGAAGAAAATACCAAAGGAAGCAATTCAAGCAATCGAAATGATAGAGGAACTGCTTGATAGTCTGACCTACGGACAGCTAATAACCATATAATTGAAAATGTATATTTTAACAGAAAATTTATTTTAAAAGATATAAAAAACCACCTATTTTAGTGTAAAATTGATTTGCAAAAACACAATTTTCACAGAAATGTGGTTTATTATGATCAATGATCAACAATATATTACTACAGAATTAAAAAAAGTTCTAGAAAAAATGTTAATTTTATCATCAAATCGCTTAAATAATTTAATTGCTGTAGTAATAGGGATTATAGTTTCACGTTCGGTAATTTTATCTGATATAGCACAAGAATTAAAGGATCATTATTGCAAAGGAACTGAAGAAAGTAAGATAAAAAGACTTCAACATTTTCTTAGCAATGAGTTAATTGATCCAGAAAGTATGTTTGAATTCTTTGCATATAAGCTACTTAAAGATTATAAAAATAATAGAGCAAAATATCTTTATGATATAAAACTTACTTCAAAAAAATATAATTGTAATATGGCTGTATGTAAAGAAGTAAACGCAGATGATACCTGGTATATAGCAAATAATATAAACAAGCCAATTGCTATAAGAGAATATAAAAAGAGATTTGATATCGAAGAAATGTTTAAAGATTTTAAGGGTGGTGGCTTTAATCTAGAAGATACTTGGAATCAAGATATTTACTATATAAGAATGATGTATTTATGTATTTCTATAGTATATTACTGGATTATAACTTTAGGAACTTCATGTACTAAAGATAAGAAAAATAAGTTACTAGATGCAGTTAAATACTTAAAAGGCAAGAAAGTTAGAATATACAGTCTTTTCAGGTCGGGATATAAATATTTTAAAAGATGCTACTATTCTAATCGAAGTGAATACTATTTGAAAATAGCATTCACATTGTATGAATCTTAAAAGGAGATTTATTACATTGACAATGTATAATTGTAATTTTACAGCATACAGATTCCATTTATTTAAATTTATGATATAAAATTCAATATGCCAATTAAATTATTTTATTTATATTTACATAAAATACATTTTAATATTCATTTTAAAATACATGGAAAATAACTGCCCATAAGTCAGCCCACGAACTACTGAATTTCCAAAATGCACAGATTTTCCTGTTGATAAGTTCCCAATAACTACCTATAATATTATAAGAAACAGACATCAATTACATCAACTCATCGTATGTAGAGTGTGTTGTGAAGACAGAGAAGAAATAGATTTCCTTGATTCACTCTTTATTGACTTTTTCGACGTATAGACATATAATAATACAATGATAAAAAATTTGAAATTTGAGGTGAAAAAATGATTAAATTTTCTTGCTAATTTTTAAAGTACATTTATATACAAAGATAAACAGGTGTGTTCTGTTTGTTTTGTTGTGCTTATGCAAGAAAGTTATTCTTTTTTCTCTTAATATATACACTTGTATTATGCTATAATGATTAGCTTAACTACGTATATCTATGAGCTGTAAGAATAATTAATTCTTGCGGCTCTTACTTTTTTATAAATGATTCGAATAAGGAGGATAAATAATAATATGATAAATAAAGATACTTTGCTAACACATGATAATCTCCATATAGAGTCGGATACTGCAGGCGACACTTATATGGAGTAATAACAAGGTCGCCTATTGTTCCGACTTTGTTATTTATACTATTAAATACAGAGGAGGACAAAAATATGTCTTTAATAAATGTTACAAACCTAACCTTTGCTTATGAAGGTAGCTATGATAATATTTTTGAAAATGTTAGTTTTCAAATTAATACAGATTGGAAATTAGGCTTTACTGGAAGAAACGGAAGAGGAAAGACTACTTTTCTAAATCTTTTGCTTAGGAAGTACGAATATAATGGAAACATTTCAGCTGATGTGACTTTTGAATATTTTCCTTATGAGGTGCAGGAGCAAAGCAATTTCACTATAGATGTCATAAGGGAGATTAGTCCAAATTCAATGGATTGGGAAATAGTAAAAGAATTATCTTTGTTAGATATGGACTGCGATGCTTTATATAGACAGTTTTATACACTATCTAAAGGAGAGCAGACCAAAGCATTAATAGCTGCTATGTTTTTGAAGGAGAACTCCTTCTTACTTATTGATGAGCCTACCAATCATTTGGATGCTGAAGCTAGGCAAAAATTAAGTAATTACTTGAAAAAAAAGAAAGGATTTGTTCTGATTTCACATGATAGATCGTTTTTGGATAATTGTGTTGACCATATCTTGTCTATTAATAAAACTAATATTGAAATACAAAAAGGTAATTTTTCTTCATGGTGGAGAAACAAAGAATTACAAGATGGTTTTGAGATAGCAGAAAACGAAAAATTGAAAAAGGATATTAACAGACTTTCCAGCTCGGCAAAACGTACATCTACGTGGTCAGATAGTGTTGAAAGCAGCAAGTATGGAACTACTAATTCTGGGAGCAAATTAGATAAAGGATATGTTGGACATAAAGCTGCAAAAATGATGAAGCGTGCTAAAAATATAGAAGCTAGACAACAAAACATGATTGAGGAAAAATCAAAGCTTCTTAAAAATATTGAATCTAATGAAAGTTTAAAAATAGTACCGCTTACTTTCCATGATAAAAAGCTTGTAGAACTTACAGATGTTGCAATTGAATATGATGATAGAGTTGTCTGTGAAGGAGTAAGCTTCACTATAGAGCAAGGCGAAAGAATTGCTATTCAAGGAAAGAATGGCAGCGGAAAATCAAGTATATTGAAATTAATTTATGGAGAAGATATCCCCCATAGTGGAATTGTAAGAAAGAATAATAAGTTAATCATTTCGTATGTTTCACAAGATACTTCAGATTTATATGGTAACTTATCTGAGTATGCAGATAAACATTGTATTGACGAGAGTTTATTTAAATCGATGCTTAGAAAACTTGATTTTTCAAGAGAACAGTTTGAAAAGAATATCGAGGATTTTAGTGGAGGACAGAAGAAAAAGGTATTGCTTGCCAAAAGTTTGTGTGAACGGGCACATTTGTATATTTGGGATGAACCAGTGAATTTTATTGATGTCATTTCTCGTATGCAGATTGAGAAATTGTTAATTGAACATGAACCTACAATTTTGTTTGTTGAGCATGATAGTGCATTTTGTGAAAATGTTGCAACAAAAACAATAAAATTGTAAAGGTAGAAATGGTAATTAATATGTTTAATGGGAATATAAAAGTAACACACAATAGGCTCCATGCAAAGCCAGATGTTTTGGGCGACGTTTGCATGGAGTAGTATAAGTTGCTAATTATACTGGCTTTGCTTCTTAACTATTAATAGTAAGGAGGAAGCCTACATGAAACAGACAAAAACAAAATATGGAAAAATAAAACAAATAGTATCGGATTTAAAATTACCTGATTATAGATACGAACAGCTTACAAAAGCTATTTTTCATCAAAGAATAGATAATTTTGATGATATGCATATACTACCAAAAGCGTTAAGGATGGCTTTAGTAAATGAGTTTGGAAATAATGTATCTAGTGTAATACCTGTTTTTTCACAAGATTCTAAACAAGCTCAAAAATTGTTATTCGAATTGACTGATGGAGAAAGAATAGAAGCTGTTGGACTAAAGTATAAACAGGGGTGGGAATCGTTTTGTATTTCTTCCCAATGTGGTTGTGGTTTTGGATGTCGTTTTTGTGCAACGGGAAGTGCTGGATTTAAACGCAATCTTACTGCTGATGAGATAACTGACCAATTACTTTATTTCTATTTTAATAACCATAGA
Source organism: uncultured Clostridium sp. (assembly GCF_963527835.1). Classification (GTDB taxonomy): domain Bacteria; phylum Bacillota; class Clostridia; order Clostridiales; family Clostridiaceae; genus Clostridium. Next base: position 52,603 of record NZ_CAURTC010000005.1, read on the forward strand.
TTGAATAGTATTTCATTTATGGGAATGGGTGAGGCTTTTGCAAATCCGGAGTTATTTGATGCAGTAAAAATTTTAACTGATCAAAATTTATTTGGGTTAAGTCAACGAAGAATTACTATTTCAACAATTGGCATTATACCAGGAATTCAAAGATTGACCAAAGAATTTCCACAAGTGAATCTCGCTTTTTCACTTCATTCACCATTTGAAAGTCAACGAAGCGATTTAATGCCTATAAATAAAAGATTTCCATTGAATGAGGTAATGAAGACATTAGATGAACATATCATTCATACGGGACGACGAGTGTTTATTGCTTATATTATGCTTGAAGGAATTAATGATTCGAAAGAACATGCAGAGGCAGTTGTAGGTTTATTGAAAAATCGTGGTTCATGGGAGCATTTATATCACATTGATTTGATACCTTATAATTCTACGGATAAAACAATTTTAAAATTTCAATCTTCAAGTGATATCAAGCAATTTTGCAGTACACTAAAGAAAGCTGGTATTAGTGTAACTGTTAGAACACAATTTGGTTCTGAAATTAGTGCTGCTTGCGGACAATTGTGTTATGAAAATGAATTATGATGTTAGTTCAAAAATATCCATTTGAGTAAAGAGATAGTCTTATTTTAAAAATCTCGAAGATTTTTAATTAAATATTGAAGAGTGTTGTATGTCCCTCAGACTTTAGATTTGAGGGACTTTTTGGTCAAGATGGGTGAATTTTTATGCAAGACTAAAGATGTTTGTGTAATTAGATTTATTTACATTGAAATTTATGTGGTATCTTGAGATCATTAAAAGCATTCGATAAAAGATTAATTCTAACATAATTGGATACTTTATAATTTATATATATTAGAGAAAGGGATGGCTAAAATAGGCGATTTTTATACCTTGACTATGAAGTTTTTTCTCGAGTTTTAGGATGTCTACATATTCTGCTTGAAGAATTTTTGCAGAGAATGGAGGAAAACTTAAATAGTAGTAGTGTTAACAAACAAATATCAAAAATAGATAAGGAAATAAATGCACTAGAGGGAAAGAAAAATAAGTTAGTTGACATGAGGTTAGAGAATTAAATTGATAAAGCTACATATGAAGCCAAATATACTGATTTGGTAGTAACTCAAGAAAACCTTATTGAAGATAGAAAGAAGCTTGTTGAAGTCTCTGAAAATGAAAAAGACATAAAACGCCGATTAAAAGAACTTAAGAAGACATTAGAATAAAATGAGGTATTAGATGAATTTGACAGATATGTTTTTGAAAGTGTAGTAGAAAAGTTATTATAGGGGGATTGATGAAGACAGAAACAAAGATACTGCACAAATCACATTTGTATATAAAACAAGGTTTAAGAGCAATATAGATAGTGATAAATTTAGATCTCAAAGAAAAAATGCTAAAGGTAGACGTAGAACTGATGAATTGTGTTTACATTATAATAACGAGGTTGAGAAATTGTGTTCTGATATTAGCTACGATACATATTGAAAATGTAGTAAAACTAATTAGAAAATAGGGATTGAACACTTAATGAAGATGAGGAAGCTAAGTCCAAATTCTCTAATGTATGGTAGTAATATGCTCATTTAAAATAAACCATTAGTTATAAATAAGCTAATGGTTTTACTTATTTATAATTTTATATATATTAAATTATAAATGAAAGAGAAGTTGTAAAGTGGTGTTATAATAATTTATATAAATATTAAATTAGATTATCAATAAGATTTGTTAAATAAAAGTTTGAAAAAATCATTTTCTTTATGTTAAAATGGTAAAAAAATGAAGTGAATTTAGGGTTGGTTAATTGAAAGATAATTTATTCACTGAAAAAGATAAAATATAAAGAAGAGATGGTGGAATATGAATAATACAGGTGGAATCATTGTGTCAGTAGGGAAAATAAATGATACTGGCCGAATATCCCCACTTTTTCAAATAGGTTCAATATCAATTATAAAACGAATTATTTTAACATTTCAACAAGCAAAAATATCACCTATTGTTGTAATTACAGGATATCAGTCACTAGAGGTTGAGCAGCATTTAGCAGATTATGAAGTTATATTTTTAAAGAATGAGAACTATGACTCTACTGAGAAATTTGATTCTGCTAAAATAGGACTAAATTTTTTAAAAGATAAATGTGAACAAGTTATTTTTACATCAGCGACAATTCCTATGTATACTTCAAGCACTTTGAGTGAACTTATAAAAGCAGACAAACAACTAATAGTTCCATCCTACAAAGGAAGAGCTGGGCATCCATTACTTATAAATAGTGATTTAATCCCTAAGATTCTTGAATACAATGGGATAGAGGGAATGCGCGGAGCTATTAAAAGCATAGGAATTAAAAAAGAATATTTAGAAGTAGAAGATAAAGGTATCATTTTGGAAGCAGATCAAATAGAAAAATTAGATGCAAATTTACAATATTACAATGATAAATTATTGCATCCTTTTATACGTATTAGCATTGAAAAAGAGTCATTGTTTTTCAATGCTAGAGCAAAGCTGTTGTTACTTTTAATTCAAGAAACACATTCTGTAAAAAGAGCATGCAAACATATGGCACTTTCTTATGGAAAGGCATGGAATATGTTAAATGAAATGGAGAAATCACTAGGATATAATGTTGTGGAGAGACGACATGGCGGAAGCAGAGGCGGAAAGACAAATTTAACTCCAGAGGGAGAAGATTTTTTGAAAAAATATCAAAGGTATGAGGATGATATTAGACAATATGCCTCTAAGCATTTCTATGATATTTTTGGAAAATTTAAATAAACATTTTGTGAAATAGTACCAAGTTCTTTTGAAGAAGAATTTGATGCTATTTTTTTATTGCAATATAATTAATATATATTAACAAGGGTGTTAGGAATTAAAGGTTAAAGGAGAGGGAGATATGGAGAAGATTAGTAAGTCAGTGGTTAAAAGAGACCATAATTCAAAAATTTCAGGGAAAGCTATTTATGTGGGAGATTATGAAAACGATGACATTTTGATAGGTAAGATGCTAAGATCTACAAAAGCGAAAGCAAAAATTATTGATGTAAAGTTACCTGAACTATTAGATGGATATTACTATGTGGATAAAACAGATGTACCAGGGGATAACAATGTTAATATAGTTAAAGATGATACACCTGTTTATGCTAAAGAGACCGTAGAATATATTGGGGAACCTATAGGCATGGTTTGTGGACCTAATGAAGACACTGTAAATAAGATATTATCTGAAATTGAAGTTATCTATGAAGAATTAAAACCTATTACTAATATAAGAGACTTTGATACAGTTTTTTTTGATTATAGCTTCGGAAAAGGAGATGTTGAAAAAGCATTTTCGGAAGCAGATAAAATATATGATGAAGAATTTGAAACAGGTTATCAAGATCAAACCTATTTAGAAACTCAAGGACTTATGGCTGAAGTACTAGAAAATGGAAAGGTTTACGTACATGGTTCTATGCAATGTCCATATTATGTTAAAGGTTCAGTGATGAGAGCTATGAACCTTGGTCCAGATAAAGTTAGAATAGCACAAGATGCTACAGGTGGAGGATTTGGAGGAAAAGAGGCATTTCCGTCTATCTTAGCATGCCAAGTTGCTGTAGCTGCAAAAAAGGCTGGGAAAAAAGTTCGTTGTATATTTGATAGAAGAGAAGATTTAGAGTTTACATCAAAGCGACATCCTTCATTAAATACCTATAAAGTAGCTGTAAAGGATGGAAAAGTTACAGCTATGGATATAGATTTAAAATTCAACGGAGGAGCTTATACAACTTTATCAGCTGTTGTTCTTCAAAGGGGAATCATATGTTCAAATGGAATTTATGATATTCCAAATCTTAAAGTACGTGGAAGAGCTGTAAAAACTAATACAACTCCTAGTGGAGCGTATAGAGGATTTGGAGCACCACAAACCTTTTTCTCTGCTGAAGTGATGATGAATCATATTGCAAAGGATTTAGGGAAAGATTCTTTAGAATTTAAAGAAATGCATTTAGTAAAACAAGGAGATAGCACTTCAACTTCTGGTAAATATCATTTCCCAGTGCCAATTCCAAATATGATTGAACGTATTGATAAAACTTGTGACTTTAGAAGAAAGCATAGAGAATATTCTAATGATCAAAATGGAAGATATCGAAAAGGTATAGGAATATCTATGTATTTTCATGGAGCTGGTTTTACAGGTTCAGGTGAAAGAGATATTATTAAGGCCGTTGCTAAATTGCATAAATACTCTGATGGAAGAATTCAAATACTTGCTTCAAATACAGATATAGGACAAGGACTTCGTACAACTTTTCCTAAGATAGTAGCAAAAGAGCTAAACCTTCCTCTAGAAAATGTATTTTATGAATATCCAGATACTGATGTAGTGCCAGATTCAGGTCCTACAGTTGCCTCTCGTAGTTTAATGACTGTTGGAGAACTTTTACGTCGTGCAGCTATAAAACTTCGTGATCAGTGGGTAGAAGGAGAAGAACAAATTATAGAAGAGCATTATAAGGAACCAGATTTTATGATTCCATTTTATATTGATAAATTCCAAGGAGATGCTTATCCAACTTATTCATGGGCAGTTAATGCAATAGAAGTTGAAGTTGATACTTATACAGGACTTACAAAGATACTAGGAGCATATGGATGCTTTGATATAGGAACACCTATGGATTACAACATTGCTGTTGGTCAAATGGAAGGTGGATTTTTACAAGGTATAGGATATGCTTCAATAGAATATATGGTAGCAGATTCTGAAGGTCGTATCAGAAACAACTCTTTCTCAGATTATATTATACCAACAGCAGTTGATGTACCTAATCTTAAAGTAGATATGTATGTAGATGAAAAATATCCTTATGGACCTTATGGGGCTAAGGGGGCAGGAGAGTTACCTTTAGTTGGAGCACCAGGAGCTTATGCAGAAGCTATTGAGCAGGCACTTGGACATGGAGCAAAAGTTAATCATGTACCATTTACAGCAGAGGATACAATAAAAGTTTTAAGTGAGGAGAGAGAGTAAGATGAGTAATAATATAACATTCAAACTAAATGGTAATGAGGTAGTATATGATGGAAAAGCTACTGATAGATTATTAGATGTGCTTAGAGATTATTATCATTTAAAGGGAGTAAAATGTGGTTGCAAAGAAGGTGAATGTGGAGCATGCTCTATTCTTATGGATGGTGAACTAATTAATTCTTGTATGGTAGCCATGGGCAGATGTGAAGGAAGTGAAATTGTTACTATAGAAGGTTTTAGAGAAACAGAACGTTTTAAAGTAATAGATAAAGCTTATGCTGATGTGTCAGCAGTACAATGTGGATATTGTATTCCTGGAATGGTCCTAGCTACAGAAGCTATATTATCTAAGACTCCAAATCCTACAATAGAACAAATTAGAGAGGGTATTTCTGGAAATCTGTGTCGTTGCACAGGATATAATGCTATTGTAAAGGCAATTAAAATCTCAGCAGAGGAGGGAAGAGGACTATGGTAAATGGTTTTATGCCTAGATCTTTAAAAGAAGCTTTAGATATTCGTTCTAATTATGAGGTTGTTCCTTATGGCGGAGGGACGGATTTAATGATTGAAGGAAAAGAGGATGTTAATTATCTATTTTTAAATAAAATTCCTGAAATGAAATGCATTGTTGAAGATGAAGATTATATTAGAATAGGAGGATCATGTACTTTTACTGAGGTATTAGAATCTGATATTGTTCCTGAAATTATGAAACAAGCTGTTTCAAAAATTGCTGCTCCTGCGATAAGAAATGCTGGAACTATGGCAGGTAATATAGGAAATGGTTCAGCAAAGGCAGATTCTGTATTGATTGAATATGTTGCAGATGCAAAACTGGTATTAGTATCTGCTTCAAATACTAGAATAGTTAAAATTGATGATTTCTATAAAGGAAGAAAAGAGCTAGATTTAGGAAAAGATGAATTGATTGTAGAAATCCTATTGCCTAAAGTTGGTCTAGAAAATTATTACTATAAAAAAATAGGAGCTAGAAATGCATTAGCTATATCTCGTGTTTCATTTGCTGGAATAATAAAAATTGATGATGAAAGAATAAAAGATGTTGCAATTGCTTTTGGAGCAGTGTCAGGTACAGTATTAAGATTTAAAGAATTAGAGAAAATGATGATAGGTAAAACATTACTGGAGGCAAGTAAGATAAAAGAAGATTTCATTGATGCATATAAACAAAAAATCATACCTACAAAGGGTAGAGTTTCAGCAGAATATAGAAAAAGGGTATGTATTAATTTAATAAAGGATTTCTTAAATGATAAGGGTATATAAATAGATTTAGTTTATTTGAAAAATTTACTTAGTGAGGTGTGATATGAAAATAAATGGCTTAATTCTTGCGGCTGGAATGTCACGCAGAATGGGTGAATTTAAACCATTATTAAAAATAAATAATAAAACTATGATAGAGCATAGCATAGATAGTATGATTAAAGCTGGAGTAAAAGATATTGTATTAGTTCTGGGACATCGTGGAAGTGAAATAGAAGAAGTATTAAAGCTTTATGGATATCCTAATAATATGCATGTAGTCTATAATAATTATTATGACACCACAGAAATGCTTGATTCAATAAAAATTGGATTAAATAAAATAGGAGATTGTGATGCTTTCTTTTTACTCCCAGGAGATATGCCAGCTATAGATCCACATACTTTTTTAAAGCTCATTAAAGTAATGGAAGGCTATGAAACTAAATCTAAAATTGTATTTCCTACAGTAGAAGGTCATCGCAAACATCCTCCACTTGTTTCAAAAACATATATACCTGATATATTAAGATTTGAGTCAGATGGCGGACTTAGAGAGCTATGGAAAAGTTTTGAGTTAGATATTTTATCAATTCCAGTTGATGATATGGGGTGTACCATAGATGTTGATACAAAGGTTCAATATAAAAAAGTATGTAATTATATGAAATTATAATATTAGCATTTATTAATTATAAGATAAGAATAATGTCTAATATATTTTAATTATATATTTCTAGAAGAGAGTGAGAAAGTATATTTTTACTTTAATTGCTCTCTTTTATTATGATATATTTTTTATTGCTATATGATTATAAGAATAACATATCTTAGTAGGTATATTTGATAATCACAAATTTTAGGTATTTTTTTTTACTTATTCATATCTTTAATATGGTAAACTCCTTTTTGTTTGTATGAGAAATAATATTATCATCACAAAATTTAAGTGAAGCTTTTTAAAGTAAAATATCAATGGTATTATATTTATATAAATTAAACAATTATTATTTAAAAATATCAGAATAATTTACAAAGAAAGAGAATTTATAAAATATGAGATTAGATAAATTTTTGGCAGAATCATCTGTTGGTAGAAGAAAAACTGTTAGAACTTACATTAATGATGGAATGGTAAAAGTAAATGGTGAGGTTATAACTGAACCCGCAGTAGATATTAATGAATATAGTGATATTATAGAGTATCTTGATAAAAAAGTTGTCCACAGAGGAAAAGTCTATTATATGTTTAACAAACCAGCTGGATGCATTACTGCAACAAAAGATAATGTACATAAAACAGTATTTGATTATTTTGATGAAGATATGAGTGGAGTATTCCATGTGGGAAGACTGGATAAAGATACTGAAGGGTTATTGTTACTTACTAATGATGGTGAATTTGAACATAAAGTAATGTATCCAGGAAAACATGTTGAAAAAACCTATTTCTTTTGGGCATTAGGTTCTTTGGATGAAGAAAATAAAAAACAACTGGAAGAAGGGATTTTTATTGGACAATGTGAGATATTAACTAAACCTTCAAAAATAGATGTCTATAAATCAGGATTATATAAAGAATTTAAAGGCGAAATTCCTATTAGTTATTTAGAAAATAAAGATTGCCAAGGTGTTGTTTCAGGATATCTTACTATTTCAGAAGGACGTAAGCATCAGGTTAAACGAATGTTAAAAGCAGTAGGATGCTATGTAATCTACTTAAAAAGAGTATCTATTGGTGGATTGATGTTAGATGAATCTTTAAAAAAGGGTAATTATAGATATTTAACAGAATTAGAAATAAATAGTATATTTAAATAAGGGGTAAATTTTAGAGTTTATTAATAATTAAACTAGAATTTACCTATTTTTATTTTTTAATTTATATTAAAAAATATATTGACAAATTAAAATAATAGGCATATATTATTAAATATAAAGCAGAGTAATCCTATAAGAATAATAAGTTTTATAATAAAATATTATATTGTTATATGTTAAGAAAAGAAATAGTATCATGAGGGAAACTTTCAGAGAATAGTCTTCTAGGCTGAAAAAGACTTTAGTTGTAACTTGTGAGAATGCATCTTTGAGCACTGTCCCGAAAAAATACGTTTTTAGTAGGAGGCAGCGTGTACGCACGTTATAGCGTTGAGGTATATTTGTACCAAAAATAAGATATTATATTTTTTATATAATAATTAGAGTGGAACCGCGGAATAAAAATTCTGCCTCTAAATGAGGTAGGGTTTTTTTTGTTTATAAAAAAATGTAAATTGTAAAACTGTATAATACGTATTTAATACATAAGCTTATTAAACAATTCTAGAATTTAAATAAATTTTGTTTAAAGTAATATTAATATTTAGCTAAATCTTAGATAATCTACACAGAACAAATAGTATAAGAAATTAGAAATATTTAAGAATGAAGATTTGTAAAACAGGAGGAATTAATTATGAAGTCATTAAATTATTTTGATTCTATAGCAGACAGCTGGAATGTAATACGAAGTGAATATTTTGAGGAAAAGTTAAAGTATAAAGTTTTATCTAAAGTATCAATAGAGAATAAAATTGTTGCAGATTTAGGATGTGGTACAGGTTTTATATCTTTAGCCTTAACAGAAAAAGCACATTTAATATTTTCATTGGATCAATCAAATAATATGTTAAAGGAATTAAAAAAAGAAATTTCTAAAAAAAATATAACCAATATATATCCAATTAAATCGGATTTGGAGAATATTGTATTATTTGATGAATCAGTGGATGTTGTATTTATAAATATGGCATTACATCATGTAGTTAATATAGAAAAGGCTATATCAGAAATTTATAGAGTATTAAAAAAGGGTGGAAGTATAATAATTTCAGATGTAACAGAACATGATGGGGAATGGGCGAAAGAAGAAATGTATGATGAATGGTTAGGATTTTCAAATGATCAAATAACTAATTGGTTAAGTAAATATAATTTTAAAAATTTAGAAATAGAAAATACAGATTTATATTGCAAAGGGTATTCAAGTAAAGGAGAATACACAGAAACAAAAATATTTATAGCAAGTGCTAAAAAATTATAAGAGAGGGGACAAGTATTATGAATTTTGAATCAGTTTTAATCCATGGAGGAATTGATGGAGATAAGTTTACAGGAGCAGTAAATGTGCCTATATATCAAACATCTACCTATAAACAATCAGGTATCGGAGTTAATAAAGGATATGAATATTCTAGAACTGGTAATCCAACAAGAGAAGCTCTTGAGAAACTTATAGCTGATCTAGAAGAAGGAACTAGTGGATTTGCATTTTCTTCGGGAATGGCAGCCATAACAGCGATATTTTCTCTTTTTAGATCAGGAGATAATATAATAATTTCAGATAATTTATATGGTGGAAGTTTTAGAGTATTGGATAAAATTTTTAAGAATTTTAATATAGGATATAAGATAGTAAACACAACAGATTTAAAGCAAATTAAAGAAGCTATTGATGATACAGTAAAAGCAATATATATAGAAACGCCAACAAATCCATTAATGGGCATAACAGATATTAAAGAGGTAGCTAAAATAGCTAAAGATAATAATCTATTTACAATAGTGGATAATACCTTTATGACACCATATTTGCAAAAACCACTAACATTAGGAGCAGATATAGTTATTCATAGCGGAACTAAATATCTAGGCGGACATAGCGATTTAATTGCTGGATTAGTAGTAGTAAATAATGAAGAATTAAAAGAAAAAATTCATTTTATACAAAATTCTACAGGGGGTATACTATCACCATTTGATTCATTCTTGCTTATAAGAGGTATAAAAACTCTTGCAGTTAGAATGGATAGGCATAATTCAAATGCTAAATCTATAGCAGAATTTTTGAAAAATAGACCAGAAATTAATAAAGTTTATTATCCAGGATTTGAAGAACATCCGGGATATAATATTCAATCAAAACAAGCAAAAGGATATGGTGGAATGATATCTTTTGTATTAAATGATGGATATGATTATAAAAAGTTCTTTGAAAAATTAACATTTATAACTTTTGGAGAAAGTTTAGGCGGAGTGGAATCTTTAGTATGCCACCCAGCAAGTATGACTCATGGAGCAATACCATATGAAATAAGACAAAAGGTAGGTATTGTTGATAATTTGATAAGACTTTCAGTTGGGATAGAAAGTGCGCAAGATATTATTGAGGATTTAGAAAAAGCATTAGAATGGGGGAAAAATTAATGGTTAAAGTAGAAAGTTTTGAATTAGATCACACAAAAGTAAAAGCGCCATATGTAAGAAAATGTGGTTCAGAAGAGGGTAATAATGGAGATATAGTTTCTAAATTCGATTTAAGATTTTTACAACCAAATGAAAAAGAGATGCCAACGGGAGCATTGCACACATTAGAACATTTATTAGCTGGATATATGAGAGAAAAATTAGATGGAATAATAGATATATCTCCTATGGGATGCAGAACTGGATTTTATATGATTGCATGGGGAACTCCTCAAGTGACAGAAGTAATAGAAGCATTAAATTATTCGTTAAATAAAATATTGGATACAGAAGAAATACCAGCAACGAACAAGTTTCAATGTGGAAATTATAGAGATCATTCATTATTTGCAGCAAAGGAATATATTAAATTGATATTAAAAGAGGGGATTAGTAGTGAAATATATAGATGATATTAGAAGTCATATAGGAAATACACCTATTATGAAACTAAATAATATGGGAATAAAATCTGGCGTAAATGTATTTGCTAAATTAGAATTTTTAAACCCTGGTGGAAGTGTTAAAGATAGAATAGGTATATATATGATAGAAGATGCTGAGAAGAAGGGATTGCTTAGAGAGGGTTATACAATAATAGAAGCTACAGCAGGTAACACAGGGCTTGGTATAGCATTAGCAGCCATAAATAAGGGGTATAGAATTATATTTGTTGTACCAGAAAAGTTTTCTGTAGAAAAGCAGACATTAATGAAAGCCCTTGGGGCAGAAATAATAAATACTCCTAGAGAAGATGGGATGTTAGGAGCTGTTGAAAAGGCTAATGAACTTTTAAAAACAATAAAAAATTCTATAACCTTAAAACAATTTGAGAATAAATCTAATCCATTAGCCCATTATGAAACTACTGCACCTGAAATATATAAAGATTTAGATGGAAAAATAGACTGTTTCCTTTGTGGTGCAGGTAGTGGAGGAACGTATACTGGTATATTAAAGTATTTAAAAGAAAAGAATTCTAATATAAAAGGAGTTCTAGTAGATCCAGAAGGATCAACTATGGGAGGAGGAGAAGAGGCCTGCTACAATATAGAGGGTATAGGAAACAACTTCATTCCTGAAACTATGGATATGACTTATGTTGATGATGTTATAAAGGTTAATGATGAAGAAGCATTTCATATTGTAAAACAACTTGCTTTAAAAGAAGGCTTAATTGTTGGAACATCTTCTGGAGCAGCAGTAGCAGCAGCTCTTAAACTAGCAAGTAAAATAGATAGTGGTAATATCGTAACTTTATTACCAGATAGAGGAGAAAGATATTTCAGTAAAAATATATATTAATCATGAAAAGTTTAATCAATCAACTGAACTAATGATTAATTAAAAAATTTAAGGTCAAATAACAATAATGAAGTGATATAAAATTACACAAGAATACAATAAAAAGGTACAATATTTCCTCTTATATAGGAAATATTGTACCTTTGATTATTTTATCATTAAAGATATTATGAAAATAAGAATAATAAATAGGTGTATTTTATAATATTCAAGATATTTAATGAGATGAGAGAAGTGTATCCAATTAAATTTGAAAATTTATATTATGATAAAATCTGGGGCGGAAGAGATTTTGAAGGCTTTAGAGATAATTTTCCAGAAGGAAACATAGCAGAGGTTATTTTTATAGAAAAATAAATACTAAATATACTTTATAAAAAATCTTGAATATAAAATATATGAATATTTAAATTTTATACTTATAACTTGAATTTATCTACTAAATTAATTAATTTACATGCTAAGTTAGCTTGAATTTCAGCAGATTCGGCAACAACATCCATGTTATTAACAGTTTCGGTTATACTTTCTAATATAGTTGATGAATTACTGGAAGTTTGAGTCGAATTAAATAGGCCATTGCAAGCTAATTAATGACATATATTTTTGCTTAGCTTGCTTACTAATATTAAAATTATATTTAAATATTCCTATGATTTAGCAGTGGGTTGATATATATATAAGTAAAGTGGAAGGCGTAATTGAATTTAGAAATATTAAAAATAAAAAGATTATAGATAAAAAAATGATAAAAAATAGTTATATACATGATTAAAAAAGTAAATATGTGTTAAATAAAATAACATAATTATAAAAAATTGTAAAAAAACCAAAAAATATTGAAAATATAGAAAAATAGTATATAATAAACTTAAATAGGTAATATAGGAAATATTAACATTAATTAAAAATACTAGTTTTATAATACATAAAAGTTTTAATTAGTTAAGTAATATTTATAAATAAAAATCTTATTATTTTAAAGTGATTAAATATATTTTTTAATTTAATATATCTATTCTTAAAAATAAATTAACTATTTTACTTAACCATTAAATGCGTAGTTAGTAAATATATTAATAACATTTATAAAACTTTGAGTAAACGTTTAAATAAGTATGTTATTTTAATATATTTATATTAATTGTCAATTTTAACATATAAATAGTTAATAGTTTTTGAAAGGGGGGACTTTAAAAAAATATTACTAACAAAAGAGATTTAGAGTTTAAAGTGTTAGAGTTATTTTATAAAAGTTTAAATAATAATACCAATAAATAAAAAACAATAATTAAAGATTAGTAGCGCTTATTATGAGTTAAAACATTTCTAACTAAAGAATTAAATTAAACTGTCAAACCAATAAACACTAGAAGAAGTTCTTATAAATAAAAATTCCGATTAGCCTATAAGTTTTAATAACAAAAAATGATTATGAAAATAAAAATTCAGCTTATTTATAACAAGAGATATATTTAAAATTTTAATATATTTAATAAATAAGAATTAATTAATAACTTTACATTTAATATAAAAGTAATGTAGACAAGTCTTGCTATAAAAGTATTTTAATACTTAACTTTTAAATGTAAATATTTATTAGTTCCACGCAGTTATTTAACAAGAAAATGGTAAACCAATAATTAATAAAAAATGGTGGCCAAATGATGGTTATGTAAACTGTATAAGTGAAAATGGTCCTAAATTAGGATCTAATGATGTAATAATTGATTACAATGGAAATCCTGAAATAGGAAAATGGAATGCAATGCTACACTTATAAATGTAGATCATGAAGATATAATAGGACGTTTTGCTAATGTTCAAGGATGGTATTTAAATCCTTGCAAGCAATTAAGTTCATTGCCAGAAAATAATTAAAAATTAAAAAATTAGAGAAATGTTAGATTCTCTCTAAATTCTTAAAGTAATGTATTTGCTTTTAAAATACTTAAATTTGATTTTAATGAGGTGAAGTGTAATGAAGAGATCTTTAATAAAAATTTTAGGAATTACTGCTTTAGCAATTTCAGTTGCTTTTACAAGTTTTTCAGCACCTGTTATGGCTGTTGAACCAACGAATTCAATTACTATAGAAGATAGTGATTCATCTAATAATTTTATTTTGAATGAAATTGAAAATAACACAAAAAATGAAACAACTATAGAAAATAATAAAGAAAATTTAAATGATGAAAGTTTAAATCGTGAATCAAAGAATAAAAAAGAAGAAGATCAGCTAAATGAAGTTAAAGAAATCTTAGAAGAATCAAAGACGGAGATTGAATCTGAAGGTATAGATGTACCAGATACAATAGAATTGCCTAATAGTGAAGATTTTTATAATAAAGCAAATGTTGAAGTTAAAAATGAAATTACAGAACAAGAACCATTACAATATCCAGAAGTTACAAGTGAAGTTATTCAAGAAGGAAATGATTATCCTATAGTATTAGTACATGGATTTATGGGATTTGGAAGAGATGAATTACTAGGTTACAAATACTGGGGAGGTATTGTTGATATTCAAGAAAAATTAAGGGATGAAGGACATCAAACTTATACAGCAACAGTAGGTCCTGTTTCAAGTAACTGGGATAGAGCTTGTGAGTTATATGCTTATATAGTTGGGGGAACAGTAGATTATGGAGAGGCGCATGCCCAAAAATATGGTCATGAAAGATATGGAAGAACTTTTGAAGGAATATATAAAGATGTAAGTGATACTAATAAAATTCATCTTATAGGTCATAGCATGGGTGGACAAACAGTACGTACTCTTACTCAACTATTAAGTGAAGGTAGCGAAGAAGAACAAAACTATAATCAAGAAAATTGCTCACCATTATTTATGGGAAATAAGCATTGGATAAGAAGTGTTACTACAATATCAACACCTAATGATGGAACAACATTATCAGATGCAATTCCAGGAAAAGAATTAATAAACACTGCATTTGGCGTATTAGGAACAATAACTGGTAAAAATGATTTATTTAGTTCTATATATGATTTTAAATTAGATCAATTTGGATTGCAAAAAGAAGATGGAGAATCATCTAGAAATTATGTAAAGAAAGTTTTATCAAGTAATATATGGTCAGAAACAACAGATATAGGACCATATGATTTATCAACAGTTGGAGCAGAAAAGCTAAATAAGTGGGTAAAAGCTCAACCAGATGTATATTATTTTTCTTGGACAACTCAAGCAACTAGAGAATCATTAATTTCTAGTCATTCCATGCCTATAGTTGGACCTATGAATCCGTTATTTTATGGAACAGCAACTTTAATGGGAAGGTATACACGTGATGAAGAAGGACTTCCTATTATAGATAAAAAATGGTTTGATAATGATGGTGTTGTAAATGCATTAAGTCAAGCTGGACCTAGGTTAGGTTCAAATGATGTAATAGAAAAGTTTAATGGCCAACCTAAAGTAGGACAATGGAATGTTATGCCAACAATCATAAATACAGATCATATGGATATAGTTGGGACATTTGGAAACGTAAAATCATGGTATATTGATTATGCTGAGGAGCTAAGCAATTTACCTAAATAAATAAAAAATATTAGTTTATAAACAAAAAATACCTTGAACAAAAGTAGTTCAAGGTATTTTTCTTTTTAAATTTAGTTATTTGTATCAAAAATTAGTTTTTAAAAATTTATTTTATAAAATAGCACAAAATTATCTAAAGGCTATTATATATTGGATAATACTTCTTCAATATGTCCTTTAACTTTAACTTTTCTAAATTCTTTAATAAGTATTCCATTCTCATCGATTATAAAAGTGCTTCGTTCAATACCAAGAACTTTTTTTCCAAACATATTTTTCTCTTTTATAACATCATATAAACTGCAAACTGTTTTTTCTTCATCACTTAATAAGATAAATGGTAAATTAAATTTGCTTATAAATCTATTATGTGAATTTAAATTATCCTTACTTATTCCTATAACTACAGTATTATTATTTTCAATAATATTATAATTATCTCTGAAATCACAAGCTTCAGTTGTGCATCCAGGTGTGTTATCTTTTGGATAAAAATATAAAATTACTTTTTTGCCTTTATAATCATTTAAACTGTGAATTTTTTCATCACATCCTTGAAGAGAAAAATTAGGAGCTAATTCACCTACATTAATCATAATATTCACCTCCGAATATATTAAATATTATATAATAATTATTATCGATTGGCAATATATAAAATATTATAATTACAAATTAATATATACATTAGTATATATTTACATAAATAAAATGGATGTTATAATTTAAGGTATATTACGGGGGGATTAATAATGATTAATGATAAGCTGTTAGAGAAAACAGATAATTTAGAAGAAGAACTTATAAACTTGTATCATATTTTACATCAAAATCCAGAACTATCAAATGAAGAGTTTGAAACTACAGATATGATAAAAAAATTACTAAAAGAAGTAGACATAGATGTTTTACATACTGATTTAAAGACAGGCCTTATAGCTGAAGTAAAAGGGAATCCTAATGGACCAATAGTTGCAATAAGGTGCGATATAGATGCTTTACCTATAAATGAAGAAAATGTTTTGTCTTATAAATCTAAAAATAATGGTAAAATGCATGCATGTGGTCATGATTTTCATATGGCAGCAATTTTAGGTGCAGCTTATTTAATAAAGAAAAGCCAAAGAGATTTAATTGGAACAGTTAGATTTATATTTGAACCTAGTGAAGAAAGTTCAAATGGAGCTAAAAAAATAATTAATACAGGTGCTCTAGAAAATGTAGAGGCTATTTTTGGGTTACATAATGTTCCTAATTTAGACGTTGGAATAATGGGGATAAAGTCTGGAGCAATGACAGCAGCGGTGGATAGATTTGAAATTAAAATATTTGGTGTTGGTAGCCATGCAGCAAAACCAGAAAAAAGTATTGATCCAATTATAATATCATCAAATATTATAAGTGCTTTGCAGACTATTATAAGTAGGAATGTAAACCCAATTAATGATGCACTTTTAAGCATAACTCATATAGAAAGTGGAAATTAATGGAATATAATACCTGACTATGCTTATATGGAGGGAACAGTTAGAACATTAGATAAAGAAACAAGAGATCTAATTCCTAAAAGAATGAGTAGTATTATTAATGGAATGGCAGAATCATTTGGAGGAAAAGCTGAATTTATATGGCATCAAGGACATCCAGCTACAAATAATGAAAAAGAATGGGTAAATATTGCATCACAAATAGGAAGAAGAATGGGATATAAAGTAAGTGAAAATTCAATGGGATTAGAAGGAGAAGATTTTGCTTATTATCAAGAAACTATTCCAGGTGCATTTATAATTTTTGGAATAGGTAAGTCAATTGCACATCATAATCCTAAATTTTCGGTAGATGAAAATGCAATATTAAATTGTGCAAAATATTTTGCTAATTTATCAGAAGAAGCATTATCAATATTGATTAAGAAAAGACATAAGTTATAGAAATTATAAGAATAATCCCCTTATAAATTTAGAATTCTAAGTTTATAAGGGGATTTTTGTATAAAAAATTATAAAATATAAATATAAAATCTAGTGAAAAATATAATAGGAGATAATTTTTAAGACGAAAATTAGAAAAGTACAATGTAGGATTATTTTCTTGACAAATTTATAAACAAGTCTATAATTAGATATAAATACAGACCCCCTACCCGGGGGTGGGAGGATAAAGCATGAGTGAAGAAAGAAAAAAAGCATTACAATCTTTAAAAACAGCAAAGGGACAAATTGAAGGAATAATAAAAATGATAGAAGATGATAGGTATTGTATAGATGTAGCAAATCAAATATTAGCTGCACAATCATTGCTTAAGAAAGCTGATTTAATGATATTACAAGGACATTTACGTCATTGTGTTAAAGAAGCATGTTTAAATAATAATCCAGATGAAAAAATAGAAGAAATGAATAAAGTATTAGAAAAAATACTTTCTAAGTAGAAAGATATTTTAAACGTGTTTATATATGCATAAGTAAAATTGAACTGAGTAATTGAACTTAGGAATACTAAAATGAGTATAGTCCCATTTTAGCTTGCTCCCAATGTAAAATTGCGACAAGCAGTAAATGTGACAATACTCATTAAGAATTCTCAAAGTCCAATTACAATGTCATTTTACCTATTGCATATATAAACATATATTTAAAATAAAGTATTTATAAAAAGAGAGGAATAATATATGCAAAAAAAATCATTTAAGATTAATGGAATGACATGTTCAGCTTGTGCCAATAGGGTGGAGAGAGTTGTTGGGAAATTAGATGGAGTAGAAAAATCAAATGTTAATTTTGCAACTGAAACTCTTAGTGTTGAATTTGATGAAAATAAATTACAAGATAAAGATATAGAAGAAAAAGTCGTAAAAACTGGATATAGTGTTAAGAAAAATATAAAAACTTATGACTTAAAAGTAGAGGGAATGACGTGTTCGGCATGTGCTAATAGAGTTGAAAGAGTAACTAAAAAGTTGCAAGGCGTTCAGGAATCAAATGTTAATTTTGCCACTGAAAAGTTAACTATAGTTGTTGATGAAGATGTAGCAGGATATTCTGATATAAAAGCTGCTATAGAAAAAGCAGGTTATAAACTTGAAAAAGAAGATAAAGCTAAAGAAGATAAGAAAGAAAGTAATCCAGCTAAAGAATTATTAAATAGATTTATAATTTCTGTGATACTAACAGTTCCATTACTAATAATTAGTATGGGACATATGGTTGGAATGCATCTTCCAAGTATAATTGATCCTATGATTAATCCATTAAATTTTGCTTTAATACAAATAGCATTAACTCTTCCAGTTATGTTAGTTGGTTATAAGTTTTATAAAGTAGGAATAAAGAATCTTTTTAAATTAAGTCCTAATATGGATTCATTAATATCAATAGGAACTTTAGCAGCATTTTTATATGGTATATTTGCAATAGTTAAGATAAATCAAGGTAATAGTGAATATGCTATGCATTTGTACTTTGAGTCAGCAGCCGTAATATTAACATTAATAACACTTGGAAAGTATCTAGAGGCTGTATCAAAAGGAAAAACATCTCAAGCAATAAAAGCATTAATGGGATTGGCTCCTAAAAATGCTACTGTTATAAGAAATGGAGTAGAAACTATTGTCCCAATTGAAGAAGTTATTGTTGGAGACGTTGTTTTAGTAAAACCAGGAGAAAAGTTACCAGTAGATGGAGAAGTAATAGAGGGAAGTACATCAATTGATGAATCTATGCTTACTGGAGAAAGTATTCCTGTGGAAAAAGAATATGGAAGCACAGTAATTGGTGCAAGTATAAATAAAACTGGATTTATTAAATATAAAGCAACTAAGGTTGGAAAAGACACTGCATTAGCTCAAATTGTTAAATTAGTTGAAGAAGCTCAAGGATCTAAAGCACCTATAGCAAAATTAGCAGATGTTATTTCAGCATATTTTGTACCAATAGTTATAGGTTTAGCTATAATTTCAGCAATTGCATGGCTTTTAGTAGGAGAATCAATGATATTTGCATTAACTATATTTATATCTGTATTAGTAATAGCATGTCCTTGTGCATTGGGTCTTGCAACACCAACAGCAATTATGGTTGGAACAGGGAAAGGTGCAGAAAATGGAGTTTTAATAAAAGGTGGAGAAGCTTTAGAGACAACATATAAACTAAACACAATAGTATTTGATAAAACAGGAACTATAACTGAAGGAAAACCTAAGGTTACAGATATTTTAGTTAATAATATAACTGAGAATGAAATATTAAGCTTAGCAGCAAGCGCTGAAAAGGGGTCAGAGCATCCACTTGGAGAAGCAATTGTAAAAGAAGCTGAAGATAGAAAATTAAAATTAAAAGAAATTAATAAATTTAATGCAATCCCAGGTCATGGTATAGAGGTATTAATTGACGAAAAAAATATTTTCCTGGGAAATAAGAAGTTAATGCAAGAAAAAAATGTAGATATATCTCCATTAGATGCACAATCAGAAAGATTATCTAATGAGGGAAAAACTCCTATGTATATATCAATAAATTCTGAGTTAAAGGGTATAATAGCTGTTGCTGATACTGTAAAAGAAAATAGTAAAGAAGCTATAGAGACTTTACATTCAATGGGAATAAAAGTTGCCATGATTACAGGTGATAATAAGAATACTGCAAATGCAATAGCTAAGCAGGTTGGAATAGATATAGTTTTAGCAGAAGTATTGCCAGAAGATAAAGCAAATGAAGTAGCAAAATTACAAAAAGACGGAGATAAAGTTGGAATGGTTGGAGATGGGATAAATGATGCTCCAGCTCTTGCTAAAGCTGATATTGGTATAGCAATTGGTTCAGGAACTGATGTAGCAATTGAATCAGCAGATATAGTTCTTATGAAAAGTGATTTAATGGATGTTCCTACAGCAATAAAGTTAAGTAAAGCAACCATTAGAAATATAAAAGAAAATCTAGCATGGGCATTTGGCTACAATATATTAGGAATACCAGTAGCTATGGGAATACTACATGTATTTGGCGGTCCATTACTAAATCCTATGATAGCTGCAGGAGCAATGAGCTTTAGTTCAGTATCAGTATTATTAAATGCATTAAGATTAAGAAATTTTAAGGCTTAATATTAATATAGACTTTAAACTAATTGTTGATATTTTAGTATAAAGCTTATATAACAAAGAAAATTCAAAGTAGAAGCGTATGATACTAAAATATCAAATATGTTTAAGAGTATTAATAATTTAATATAAAATATATAATTTTAGGAGGAATAAATTTATGAAAAAGACAATTATAATTGAAGGGATGAGTTGTAACCATTGTGTAGGACATGTAAAAGAGGCATTAGAAAACTTAGCTAATGTTACATCTGTAGAAGTAAGTTTACAAGAAAAATGTGCTACAGTAGAAACAAGTGAAAATGATGCTGTTATAAAAGAAGCAATAGAAGATGCAGGATATGATGTTATAGAAATAAAATAAGATTTTTTAGATGTGAAAAAAGTAGTTTTTTAATTAGGTTATGTTTTAGCAATATGTTGATATATGCATAAATAAAGGTGGACTGAGTAATTGAACTTAGGAATGCTAAAATGAGTACAATCCCATTTTAGCTTGTTCCTAATATAAAATTAAGACAAGCAGTAAATGGGACAGTACTCATTAAGTATTCTCAAAATTCAATTACAATGCCACTTTACATATTGCATATATCAACATTAATTTAAAACATAGACTAAAATCAAAATTTACTCTTTTCTTGTTTTTGATATTTTAAAGTATAATGGTTAATTAAAAATAGATAGTCATGAATTAATCTTTCATAACTGATCTAATTAAGTTATAGTCATTATCATTTGCTTCAATGAATCCATTAACAGGTGTAGTTATACCTTGGAAATTATTGAAGTGTACAAAAGCATTTTTAATAGCTTCTGCTCTGTCTAAATCCATATCTGGACTAACTGCAATAGCATCTTTTTGGATGTTATCAGTCATAGAAACTATAATTAAATCATTTAAATTAATACCATTTTCTTTTGCCTTATCAAGAGCTTCATTATAAGTTGCACCAGCATCAAATGATCCATTTAAAACTCCATTGATAACATTGTCATGGCTTCCAGCAAAAGAAACACCAGAAAATAATCTATCAGGATTAATTTTATTTGCTTTTAATATATGTCTGGCATATAAGTAACCTGAAGCACTGTTTTTATCTACATAAGCAAAGCTTTTATTTTTCAAATCTTCTAAAGTTTTAATTCCAGAGTTTTTATTAGCTATTATATAACCATTATAGCAAGTTTCTCCATTAACCCTAGGGGTTACCAGTGGTGTGACATTTGCTTTGCTTTTAGCTATAACATAAGCAAATGGTGAAAACCAACCCATATCAATAGTGCCCTTTTTGATTTGATCGCTAAGGGCATCATAATCTTTAACAATTATCATTCTTGGAGTTAAGTTGATTTCTTTAAGTAATCTTTCTAGGATAGGAAGATACATCTTCTTTATATCAGCAGGAGATGTGAATGGATTAATACCAACTATAACTTCATTTTCTCCTTTAAGGTGACTCATTTGATATTGTAAATTTTCAGATACACTACTTAGTGCAGCACAATAATCAAGTAATTGGTCAGTTTTATCTTCATGTCTTTCAATCATATCTATTGAGTTAAGAGTTTCTTTATTTGTATCCTCTATAGTATGAGTTAAATGTGTAAGAGCTTGTTCGATATCAAATGCAATTTGAGTATTTGATTTTGATACATCTGTTAAATTCAAAATAGAATTTTTAATATGTCCCATAGCTACATAACTGTCAGATAAAATTTTAATAGTTTCATTTGAAATACAATCAAGTTCATTTATTGTTTTTTTAGAATTCTCAGTAGCAGAATTAGTATCAGTTATATTACCAAGAAGATCTTTAACTATATCATCTATTTCTCTTGCAAATTTATCTGTTTCATCTGCAAGTTTTCGTATTTCATTAGCTACAACAGCAAAGCCTCTTCCCGCTTCACCAGCACGAGCAGCTTCAATTGATGCATTTAAAGCAAGCAAATTTGTTTGACTAGAAATATCATGTATATATTCAACAAATTTAATTATACTTTTTGAAGAGTCATGTAATTTCGAATTGATTTCTAAAGAATCATCAGAAATTGTTTTTATTTCTGATAATAATGAAATTATATTACTAATAGAAGTTTTACTTTTTTCAAGTACTGTAAAGGTATCATTTGTTTCAGTTTCTACAGTTGAAATACTTTCATCAATTTTTTCACAACTAGAAACAACTTCATGTATGCCAGATTCAACAGTTTCAATACATGCTAAGTTAGTAGTAGAGAAATCAGAGATAACTTTATTTTTTTCAACTAAATGAGAAAATGCTTCTTTACTTTGTTTTGATATCCATAAAAGATGTTCAACATCAAATCCCATTGTTTCAATCATAGAGTGTACATTTTTAAATACTGTCTCCCTATCATTGGATAAATCGTTATCATTAATACTATCATTAGATTTAGATTTGTCACAGTAGTATAAATAAGAAATTATTATAAGCAAAGTAATTAGTGATACGGATAATTCTATAACAGAGTTATCTGTACCAAAGGCGATAAAGACATTGCATAATATACCTAATATTATTGGAAATAAGTACTTATTTAATTTCATAAGTTTTTCCTCCTTGTGTTATGTAATAATAAGGTCAAAATATAAATATAAGTAAATTATCCCACAAAGATAATTTAAATTCAATATTAACAATAAATTACTTAAGTGCAAAAAGTATAAAAAATGTTTTGAAAAATATGTATTAAATTACTTAACATATTAATACAATAATAGAAAATAAAATTTGTGGATTAGAAAAACAAAGAAAAAGTGAGATAAAACTAGAAAAATATGTGAAGAATTAATCTTTGCATTAATAAATCAACTTGCAAAAACATACGAACGTATGTACGATATAGATATAGAATTTAAGAAATAAAGTTAAACTATATTGTTTATATGTAGTTTATAAATACAATAGATTTAGCTTGGGCTACACAGAATATATTTGAAAGGTGGTCAATTATAATGGAAAGTACAAAATCTAGGATAACATTAAAAGAAGTAATAGGAATGGACTTAGCAATAAAAAAAATAATGAATAAAATTGAAAAACAAGAAAGCAATAATGATTTATGGTGGAAAGAAAGCTCTCTATATGAAAGTGCTAGTATGATTAGCAATGCAGAAAAAAGAGGGGAAGAGCGTGGAAAAAAAGAAAAATCATTAGAAATTGCGAGTAAATTATTATTAATGGGTTTAAGATTAGAAGAAATTTCAGATGTTATAGGATTACCTGTTGGTGAATTGGCACATGAAAGAAAATAATAGTTTAAAGATGTGCTGAATATTTTGTTTCAGAAAGAAGACAAAATCAATTAATAGTAAGTTATTAGGTGAAATTTGATTTTGAATGAGGGTTAGAAATTATTATACAGAAGTATTTAGATATTATTAAATTATATATGTTAGCTATGAGATAAAATTTAGAATAGATATTATAAAGTACATAAATAAATATTTTTAATTTTGGAATAGACCTTAAGTTATAATAAGGTTTATTTTTTTTGATAAGTATTGACTATAGTGTTCATACTGTATATAATAATACATATACAGTATATATATACTTTAAGGAGGAAATTTGATTGAAGATATTATTATCTAATAAATCTGATTTACCTATTTATGAGCAGATAAAGACACAAATTAAGGAACAGATAATGTCTGGTAGAATTGCTGAAAATGAATTTTTACCATCAATAAGGCAATTGGCTAAAGATTTAGGTATAAGTGTTATTACAACAACTAGGGCATATTCAGATTTAGAAGAAGAAGGATTTATAGCAACTATTAGAGGAAAGGGGAGCTTTGTACTTCCTAAAGACAACGAAATGGTAAGAGAGCAGTATTTAAAACGAATAGAAGAAGCATTTACTACTGCAATTGAAAATGCAAGATTAGCAAATGTTTCAAATAATGAACTTATTCTTATTTTAGAAAATTTGATGGGGGATGATAAGTAATGAATGCACTTGAAATAAAAAATTTAAATAAAAAGTTTAAAGATTTTAGTTTAGAAGATATAAATTTAAGCTTACCTAAGGGGTATATATTAGGATATGTAGGACAAAATGGTGCTGGAAAAACCACAACTATAAAACTCATTATGCAGCATCTAAGGGCAGATAGTGGAGAAATAAGTGTATTTGGAAAGAAGTACAAAGGAAATGAAGTTGAATTTAAAGATATGATTGGATTTATAGGTGACGAATGTTATTTTCCAAGCTGCTTCAAGATGAAAGATGTAATTAATACGTTGAAAGATTTTTATCCATCATTTAATATAGATAAATTTAATCATTATATAAATTTATGGGAATTGCCAAAGGATAAAAAAATTAAAGATTTTTCAAAAGGTATGAAAATAAGATTAACATTTGCTAGCATATTTGCAAGAAAAACTAAATTGCTTATATTAGATGAACCAACAAGTGGACTTGATCCTGTTATTAGAAATGAAATTTTAGAGTTACTACAAGAATATATAGAGGATGGGGAAAAGAGTGTATTATTTTCTACTCATATTACAAGTGATTTAGAAAAGATAGCTGATTATATATTTTTTATAAATAAAGGAAAGATGATATTTAATGATACTAAAGACAATATATTAGAAAAACATTTAGTAGTAAAAGGTGGTATAGAAGACTTAACATCGGATATAAAAGAAAAATTAATAGGATATAAAGAATCAAGTATTGGATTTAAAGGATTGATATATGATAAGGATAGAGAAGATTTAAATGATGAATTATTAATTGAAAAACCATCTATTGAGGAAATGATTATATTTTATATAAATAAAGGAAAGGAGTAGAAGTAATGAATGCTATAAATTATTTGAAATTTGATTTTAGAATAATAAAAGGAAATTTAAAGTATTACTCATTATTTTTAATAGCCTTTGCTATATCAATGTTTTATTCAGAGACTAAAATTAATGCAATGAGTTACTTATTATTTGTTTTAATTATTGTTGCAGTATTACCATTTAGTTCAGAAGGCAATAAAAAAAGTAGAGAAATGTATTATATGTTTCCGTCTAAAACATCAAGTATGATAATGGGAAGATTTTTATATTTAATAATATTAAACATTATGGTATGGGCAATAGAAGTTTTTGCAATGTTTCATTTTTATAATAGAGGTTTAATTGATATATATGAAATTATTTTAATATGTTTTGCAGGGATAATTACTACAATCATATGCATGATTCAGTATTCTGTTTATTATAAATTTGGAATGGAAAAGGGAAGAGCTATTCTAATGCTAGTATATATGGTTCCAGCATTTTTTATATTTGCATTACCATCTATATTAAGTGAAAGAACTATTCCTGATAATATATTAAATTTTATTATAGCTAATAAAGCAATAGTAGGAATTACATCTATTATTACAATAGTAATTGTGGGAGTAATATCATATTTAATATCATGCTCTATCTGTAAAAATGAGGATATATAACAATAATTATAGAATTAAGGTTAATTTAAGAAAATATTGATATATATATGAGAAAAATTGAGTTATAATAGAATAATAAATACAATAAGATATTAAATAGTGTTATTTCTTAATTTTAAATAAAACTGATTAAAGGTAAATATTGCAATTATTAAAAGGCAAGAAAATTATCCGATTTTTATTATGTCTTATATTAAACTTAAGATATTGTAAATTGGATTAATTTTAAATACAAGTATAAATAGGGGGAAAAAAAATGAAACTAAAAAAGACATTATCAATTATTATGGCAACAACATTATCTGTTTTTACTATTACAGGATGTAGTAGTGAGGCTATGAGTTATTCAAAGGAAATTAATAATTTAGCTAAATGGGAAGCAACAAATTCACAATTTACGGGTGAAGTTAATGTTGAAGCTCAAGGCGAATCAGAAAAGATAACTTTTACTGGTACAAGCTATAATAAAGGACAAGATCAAGCTTATATAGAATTAAAATTTAATGATGCAAGTAATAAAATTAATATTCCAGAATTAAAATTATATATGGATAAAGGCATAACTTATATGAATAAGAGTTATTATATGAACACATTCACTGCAAATGGAGGAACAGCACCAACAGGTCTTGTTGATTTACCATATGAATATATAGGAATAGATTCAGGAATGGATATGAATGCAATAACTGAAATGACAAAATCACCAGATTATTTAGCTAACTTAGGTAAAATGATTTTTGGAGATAGTAAGGTAGAATTACCTTTGGTTAAAAATGGAAGAGAATATTCTATGAATATGAATTCAGAAGAAATGATGGATTTAGTTTCAAAAGCAGCAAAAGCAATGGCAAATAATTTAGATTCTAGTAACTCTGGATTAAATTTAGGATTTGATGCTGAAATGATAAAAAATATTCAAACAGCTGTGAAGGATCCATCATTTGATACTACATTAAATCAAGCTAAGGCTTTAATTGAAGGATCAACATTATCTACAAAAGAAGTTTTCACAGATAATGATTATAAATCAGAAATGAATATTAACTTACAAATAAAAGATATGGCAAAAGTAAGCATAAAAGTAAATACTACAAGCGCTAAAGCTGAAGTAAAGAACATTGAAATCCCAGCTAGCAAAACTATTCTTAAAGAAGATGAATTCATGAATTTAATTATGCCACAAGATGTAGATAACAATGTTACAGCAGCATAATAAAATTGAAGAATAAATTATATATCATTAGTATATTAGTAATATAATATTATTTAGTTTAGTAGATTAAATAAGTTGATTTAAATTGGTAATTTACCAATTTAAATTGGCTTATTTTTTTATAAAAATAAATTCCAATTTTATTATTAGTTTGGTATAATTATCATGTAAAAATAAATATTACAATATAATTTATATTATTACATTTATAATATAACGTTGGAGATTGTGAATAGTTCTCTTAATTTGGGCACCTTGAGAACTAGGAATCAGTGGTGCACCCGGCCAACAAATTAATTAGTTTAATTAATTTGTTGGTTTTTTATATATAAAAATATGAAAAAAAGTAATATAATGTAATTGAAGTGGGGGTATGTAAATTTTGAATTGTATATTAGTAATTATAATAGGGTTAGTAATTGGTAGTTTTTTAAATGTATGTATTTATAGAATTCCACTAGAACAATCAATTTCTTATCCACCATCTCATTGTGGAAGTTGTAATCATAAATTAAAACCAATGGACTTAATACCAGTTTTGAGTTATTTATTTTTAAAAGGTAAATGCAGATATTGTAAGGAAAAAATATCAATAAGATATCCTTTAATAGAGATACTTAATTCTATTTTATATATTGTTATATTTTTTAATTATGGATTAACCTTAGAATTTTTTAAATATAGTATATTAAGTTCACTATTAATTGTAATAGGAATGATAGATTATAAAACTCAAGATATATATACCTCTACAATAATATTTGGAATAATATGTAGCATAATATTTATGGCAATAAATTTTTTTGTCAATAAAAATTCAATTTTAACTTATGTTTTAGGGGGATTAATTGGATTTGCAGCATTAGCAATTATAGTAATCATAACTAAGGGGATGGGCATTGGAGATGCAGAAATTACACTAGTTTGTGGTTTGTTTTTAGGAATAAAGGGAGTAATTGTGACTTTATTTTTAGGAATCATAATAGGGGGAATAATTGCAATTATTATTTTGGCTCTAAAGTTAAAAGGTGCAAAGGATGCAATGGCATTTGGTCCATGTTTATCAGTAGCAGCACTTATGTACATGCTATGGGGAGATACTATAATTAATGTTTACTTAAGGATAATTAGAGTTATATAAATAAAATTAATAAGTAACTTTTTATCTAAAAATAAACCATAAGAGAATGGAAGAGAGTGGTGAGTATTTAATGGCTATAGAAAAGAAAAGATTAGGCAATATTCTTATAAAGGCAGGTAAAATAAGTAGTTATCAATTGCAAGAAGCATTAAAATCTCAAAAAATTCTTGGTAAAAAATTAGGTGAAATATTAGTAGATAGTAATATTATCACAGAAGAAGACATAATAGAATCAATTGAACAACAAACAGGAATAAAGAAGATAGATTTAAATACAATAAACTTTGATAATAAATCAATAGCTATAATACCTAAAAACTTATGTAATAAATATTCACTAATACCCTTCGGGTTTGATAACAATAAAATAAAAGTAGCTATGTCAGATCCTCTTAATATATATGCAATAGATGATGTTGCAATCTCAACAGGTTTTGAAATAGAGACCTTCATATCTAAAAAGAATGACATAAAAAAATTTATAGAAATATATTATAGTAGTCAACAAGTCAGTATGGCTGCACAACAGCTAGCTAAAGAAAGTTCTAAATCAAAAAAGAAAAATATTGTAAACATTGAAGAGATGGATGATGTAAAAAATGCGCCAGTTGTAAAAATGGTTGAATATCTGTTCAAAAATTCAATAGAGATGAATGCATCAGATATACATATAGAACCATTTGAAAATGAAATAAGGATAAGATATAGAATAGATGGACAATTACAGCCAATAAATATTTTAAATATAGATAGTTTAGGTCCATTAATAACAAGAATAAAAATTCTTGCAGGACTTAATATAGCGGAAAAAAGAATACCACAAGATGGTAGGATAATAGTTAATATAGGAGAAAAAGATGTAGATCTTAGAGTGTCTATATTACCAGTAGTATATGGGGAAAAAGTAGTTATAAGAATACTAAATACATCTAACTACAATGTTAGTAAAGACAAGCTTGGAATAAGCAAAGATAATTTAAAGAGAATAGATAAAATAATATCAAATCCATATGGAATAGTATTAGTTACAGGGCCAACAGGAAGTGGAAAATCAACAACGCTATATAGTATTTTAAGTGAATTAAATTCTAATAATGTAAATATAGTTACAGTAGAAGATCCTGTTGAATATACTCTGCCAGGAGTTAATCAAGTTAATGTAAATACAAAAGCAGGTCTTACATTTGCAAGTGGACTTAGAAGTATATTAAGGCAAGATCCAGACATAGTTATGATAGGTGAAATAAGAGATAATGAAACTGCTGAAATAGCTATAAAAGCAGCAATTACAGGACATTTAGTATTAAGTACACTTCATACAAATGATGCACCATCATCAATAATAAGACTTATAGATATGGGAATAAAACCTTATTTAGTTTCTACATCAGTTGTTGGAATAGTAGCTCAAAGATTAGTAAGAAAAGTATGTGACAAGTGCAAAGTATTTTATGAGGCTAGTAAATATGAAAAGGAAATATTAGGTATAAATGAAAATGAA
The DNA here is from genome assembly GCF_963527835.1 of uncultured Clostridium sp. GTDB lineage: Bacteria > Bacillota > Clostridia > Clostridiales > Clostridiaceae > Clostridium. The sequence goes on from NZ_CAURTC010000005.1 coordinate 82,535, forward strand.
GATTTAAAATTATATAAGGCATCAGGGTGTGGCTACTGCAACAATACAGGTTATTCAGGTAGAATTGGTGTTTATGAAGTTATGGAAATGACAAGAAGTCATAGAGAAGCCATAAATGCTGGAGCTAATTCTGATATATTAAAAGACATTTCATTAAAAAATGGAATGTCAACATTAGGGATGGAATGTAGAGAATTAGTTGTTAAAGGGGTAACTACTATAACAGAACTTGCAACAATAAGTTTATTGAAAGATTAATTGAAAGATTAATTAAATCATATATTTTATAAAGATTAAATAAAATTTAAATAAACATAAATTAAAGAAGAAGTTTAACTTATAGAAGATTATTTTATTATAAAGGGGATGAATAAGCTGTGCCTAACTTTAAATATAGAGCAATGAATACGGATGGAGAAAAAATTGATGGAAATCATGAAGCTGATTCTAAGGGAGAGGTTATAGAATGTATCTCATCCAATGGATATTACCCCTTAATGGTAGAAGAAATAATTGAAAGTAAACAAATTGAATTTAAATTTAATAATAAAGTAAAACTTAAAGATCTTTCAATATTTTGTAGACAATTTTATACGATGTTGGATGCGGGTGTACCAATACTTACTTGTTTAAATATATTAACAAGTCAAACTACAAATACAAAGCTAAAAGAAACGTTAAAAGAAGTTGAAGATGATGTAGAAAAAGGTGGAGTACTATCTAATGCAATGAGGAAACATACAGAAGTTTTTCCAGGACTTTTAGTAAGTTTAGTTGCAGCAGGAGAAGCAAGTGGTAACTTAGATAGCATAATGCTTAGAATGGCTAATCATTATGAAAAGGAAAATAAGGTAAATAATAAAGTTAACAATGCGATGATATACCCTATAATTTTAGGTTTAGTAGCAATTACAGCTGTTGTATTTATACTAACATACGTTATGCCAACATTTGTAGGAATTTTTGACCAAACGGGAATATCGCTTCCTTGGAGTACTAGATTTTTACTTTGGTCAAGCACATCACTTAAAGAACATTGGGCAATGATTTTACTTGCAATAGTAGGAATTACTATTGCAATAAAATATTATTTAAAAACAGAACAAGGCTCAATTGCAGCAAGCAAATTGAAGATTAAACTACCAATCATTAGAAGACTTAATGAAATGATTATAGTATCTAGATTTACAAGAACTTTATCAACATTACTTTCAAGTGGATTACCACTAGTGCAAGCTTTAGACATTGTTATTGGAGTTATTGATAATAAAATAGCTGAAGATGCAATATTAAAAGTTAAAGAAAAAGTGGTAAGAGGAGAAAGTTTAAACTATTCACTAAAAGAAACTGGGGTCTTTCCACAAATGTTGTATTCAATGATTAAAATTGGTGAAGAAACAGGATTGTTGGATGATATTTTAAATAAAACCGCTGATTTTTATGATGAGGAATTGGAAGCAACAATTCAAGCAACAGTTTCTTTAATGGAACCAGCTTTAATAGTTGTGATGGGACTTGTAATCGGATTTATGATAATTTCAATAATGATTCCAATGTTTGATACTTATAATCAAATTTAATAATTTAGTTAGTTTTAAAGTGTTTTAATATTATAGTATATAGCTCATTGGACTGAGAAATTTACTTTAAGAATACTAGAATAAAGATTAGTCTAATTAATGCGTGTTCCAAATGAAATATTTGGACAAGCAATTAATTCAACAAACTTTTATTAAGGATTCTAAAAAGCAAATTTCAATGCCAACTCGCCATTATACTAAATATTAATAATAATTTAAAACAAGATCAATAATTTATAAGGGGGATTTTCTATGAATAAATTATCAATCAAATCAATGTCAAATCAAATTTCAAAGAAAAAGAAAAAGGGGTTTACATTAGTAGAACTTATCATCGTTATTGCAATTATTGCAGTACTAGCAGCAATTGCTATTCCTAAGATGGGAACTGTAAAAGGAAATGCAAACATTAAAGCAGATATAGCTAATGCTAAAAATGTTCATACTGCTGTAGCTGGAGCATTAGTTGATGAAAAGTTGACATTAACAAATGGAGTAACAAGTATAGATCTTTCTGGAACAGATGGAAATGCTAAAGCTGTTAAGGATAGATTAGATGCATATTCACCATCTAAAGTGAAATCAGGAACTAATTTTACAGCAGATGTAGATGAAGATGGGAATATAGTAATAAAAGTAGGTACTAAAAAAGTATATCCTACACAAGATGATGATTTTCAAGTTAAATAATTAAATAATCTACATCAAAGTGTAAAGCTTAATTTTTAGGCTTTACACTTTACTCTATAATGGGAATTAAGTTGAGAGTGAAGAGTGGAGAATTGATAGTTGAGGGGAACAATGTTTATTAAAATTTAAAAAGATAATTTCACAGAATATGTAAACCTTCGATTTTATAGTTTCTATATTTGTCGTTATTTTAATTGTGTGTTGATATATGAAATAGGTAAAGTGGCATTGTAATTGGACTTTTAGAATTCTTAATGAGTATTGTCACATTTACTGCTTGTCACGATTTTATATTGGGAGCAAGCTAAAATGGGACTATACTCATTTTAGTATTCTTAAGTTCAATTACTTAGTCCATTTTATTTATTCATATATAAACACTAAAATATCACTTTTAATAAGGGGTGAATTGTAATTAATGAAAAAGATAAATTTTGATTTTAGTAAGGTAAAAGATTTTATGAATCTTGACATAAATGATTTAAAGGATAAATTAATTAAGGTAAATGAAAAGAGTAAATCTATTAAAGTTAAGAGAGAAAAAAAGAGAAAAGTTGTAGCTTTTGATATTGGAAGCACTAATATAAAGATTGCAGAAGGAACATATTATAAAGGAATATTATCAATTGAAAAGCTTATAGACATTTCTACACCAGCAGAAGCTATTGTAGATGGAAACATAGAAAAGAAAGAATTACTTGTATCAATTTTGAAAAAAGCATTAAATGAGAACGGAATAAATGCAAAGGAAGGAATATGTACAAACAATTCGTCTTTGATCATAAATAGAGAAATTCTTATTCCAGATGTAAAAGAGGAAGAATTAGATACTGTTGTAAGATATGAGATACAACAATACTTACCTATAAATTTAGATGACTATGTATTACAAATTACTAAGATTGGCGAAGAATTTTCTGATGAAGGAAAGAAATTAGAAATCAGAGCTATTGCTTATCCAGAAAAAATGGCTAGAGGATACTATGATATCTTAACTGCTTTAAATTTAAAACCACTTGCACTAGATGTTAATTACAATGCATTAAATAAATTGCTTAATTATATTGAAGTTATAAATAATCATAAACTTAATGTTGAAGAATCAGTAGTATTTATTGATATGGGATCAAATAGTTTAGATGTAAACATATATAATAATGGAGTATTAAAATTTACAAGAATAATAAAGGCAGGCGGAAAATATCTTGATGAAATCTTGTATGAAAATATGAATATTCCAAAAGAGGGAATTGAAAAGTTTAAATCAGAGGATATAGATTTAAAAGAAGAAGAATTGAAATTTCAAAATCAAATAATTATAGATACATTAGATGAATGGGTAGATAAAATAGAAAAAATAATACAATTTTATAAGAGTAAAAATTTTGATGATGATATTAATAAAATATTTATATACGGTAGAACATCTAGAATTAAGAATTTAGAGCAGTACATTACATCTAAAATTGGAATAGAAACAATAAAGATAAAAAACATTCCAGAAATAATCAATGACTCTAATATTGAGATTGATGAAAATATAGATAACTTTATTAATGTTATTGGTTCACTTATAAGGTTATAGGGGGATGGTTTAAGATGAGAGATGTAAACTTTTTTAGTCCTTATCAAGGAAATAAGCAAGAAAAAAAGAGTGCAATGATTTATATTTATGGAGCTATGGGAGTAGTTGGAGCTTTAATAATTATAACGTTGATTGTTAATACTACAAGAATATTACTGTTAAATAGAAGCATATCAAATTATAATGAAAAATTAAATACTCCAGAAATTAAACAAAAATATGCAGAAGCTGAAAAAGTAAATAATGAAATAAATATTCTAACAAAATATGATTCAGCTTTAAATGATATATTAGGGAAAGTAAACAATAGAAATAATGTATCTGATTTAGTATTAACTTCTATAAATTCAACAATACCATCTCAAATTTCATTTAAAACTTTACAAATTAATAATGATGTTTTAATAATTCAAGGAGTATCATCAAGTAGGGATGCTGTAGGTGAATTTCAACACAATTTAAAAGAATTATCAATTATGAATCAAGTATTTGTTAATTCAATAGATGTGGATGGATCATTAGAAGGACAATATTCCTTTGATATTAAATGTATATTGAAGGAGGTTAATCTAAGATGAAAATAAGTAAAAAAGAAAAGATGATGTTAAGTATGCTTGCTATTGTATTTGTAGGATTTATTTATTATCAATTTATATACTTAAATCAAACCTCAAAGATATCAGAGAAGACAAAAAGTAAAAATGAATTAGAACAAAAATATAATAATACCATGGAAACTATAAATTCATTAGAGGACAGAAAAAGTGAAATAAAGATTTTAAATACTAAAGTGTCAGATAAATCAGATTCATTTTATCCAACTATAAGTCAAGAACATTTAATTTTAGAATTGGATAAATTATTAAAAGATAGTGGTCTTGAAGGTGGATTTATATTTAATAAAATAGAGGTAGCAGAAGTACCTAAAACAGAGAAAAGCCAAGAAAACCTAAAGGAAAGCACAATTACACAAATGACTGAAAAATACAATGATGAGGTTAATGATGTTATTGAAAACAATGAATCTTCATCCAAAAATGAAAGTTCAAAAAGTAATTCATCAGAAGTATCAAATTCAAAGGAATCTTCAATAAGTGATAATGGAAATTCAAATGAAAACAAGAGAGATGTGGAGCAAGTAAAACTTGAATTGAATTTTTCAGGATCATATGTAGCATTAGATACTTTTTTAAATTCTATTAGAAATTATGAAAGAAAGATAGTAGTTAATACTATAACTATTTCTCAAAAAACTATAGATGAAATAACAGGAACAATAGGTTTGGAAGTATATGCTATGCCTAAGGTAAATGATGATTTAGGGAAGTATTTAAATTGGACTTTAAATAATACTTACGGTAAATTATCACCATTTAGTTTAGATGGTTCAGTTGGAAATGTGATATCAGATGCTGAAAAGCCTGATAGTGATTTCCTAGCTTCAGTAAAATCAATAACTTCAGAATTGCCAAGCATTATAATGGGAAAAAGCAATGATAAATCAAAAGCTACCTATGTATATGCAAATAATAACGATGTAGAAGAAGCAGAATTTATAATAACAAAAAGTGATGATAAATACTATTATAAATATAAAACAGCAAATGGAAGCTATCCTTCTAGTTATGTAGGAGTAGGACAAGAATTCACACCAAGTTTAGACAATATAAATATAAAGATTTTAAGTGAAAATAGAGTTAATTCAGATGATAAATCAGGATTAAGAATAAATGTTACAAATAAAACTGACAAATTAGTTAATGTAGAAATAGATAGTGATGATTCACAAAATGCAAGAGTAACGATAAATGGTGATAACAAAAATATAAGTGTAACTAATAAGTAAGGATGATTTATGAAAAATATTTGTAAAAAACATCAGATACCTATGTTAAAAATAATCAATAAAAATAAGGGGTTCACATTAATTGAAATAATAATAGCATTTGCACTTTTTGGAATAATGATGGTCGGAATATATGGAATTGTAATTTCAGCTATGAATACTAATAAAGATGGAGAAGTAAAACAGAAAGCTGCATTGTATGGGCAAAAGATATTTGAGGATATTAAAAGTGGTCCAAAAAATATAGACGGAAATTATAAGATAGGTGACATTAATTTAACTAAAGAAAGTGCAAATAAGTTTATAGCTAAATATGAATTTGAAAGCGGGTATAAAGCAATAGTTAATATAGAAAGAAATACAGATATTATTTTGGATAAAGACTACACATCTAATAGTGATGAAGAAAATTCAGAAGATGGTTCTTCTAATGAATATAAATATAAAATTTATAATTTTAAGTTTGATATAAAATCTGATGGAGCAAAAATTACAATAGAAAATGATAATGATTCTATTAAGTTAAACAATATTGAAAAGAATTCTACTGAATTTTATATAGAAACTGTTACAAAAGACAGTAAGAAAATAGTCAAAATAAAAACTGATAATAATTCTTTAATTGCTAATCAGGAATTAAAGAAAGATGGAGTAATTAAATTAACTCTTAATTGTTCGGAATATAATTCTACAGCAAGTTATGCAAAATATAAAGATATAAAGATTCATGTATCTAATGAAGATGAGAATCCAGTATATGTATCTATAAAGAAAAAAGAAGAATTAGATGTGAAAATAGTAGCAGAAAGTGGAGTTGTAAAACCTTTTTCTAATTTACCGGATGAATTTGATGGAATTAAGAGCGGTGAATTATATGATGTTACTGTAGAAATAAAAAATAAAGATGAAATTGAATTTATTAGAAAAGCTAGTCAAAATATAAACTTTAATTAGGCGGTGATTAAATGAGAAAAAAGACACGAGGATCTAGTTTAATTACTGTAGTTATAATTTTTGCCATTTTAATTACGGTAGGTACAGCGTTATTATCAATGACAGTTGGAGACTACAAGATGAGAATAAAAGAAAGTAGGAAAATAGAAAATCTATATTTAGCGGATTCTGGATTAGATGTTGCATATGATATTGTCGTTAAAACATTTGATGAAGCAGTAAAATTTGGAGATTTTAAGGCTAGACAGTTAAATGTAAAGGATAATAGAGAAGGACCTAATGCAAAGCATTATAAAGAAGAAGAAGATAATTTAGCTAATACATTAAATGCAATAGATAATAAGCATAAAGATCATAAAGGTAAATGTAATTGTAGCAAGGAAAGAAAAAAGGCACAAGAAGACTTTGATAAAGAGATAGAAATGCTTAAAAAAGCTGAATTTGAAAGATGCTTCAAAGTGTTTATAAAGAAAGATTCTGATGAAGTAGATTCTGATGAAGGCATTCCGGACAATATTTTAGGTGAATCTATATGTAACAATTATTATAGTGATATGAGATTAGAAGAAAAAGATGTAGAGAAAGAACTAGTTAGTGATTTTTCAAAAATTAATACAGTAGAGTTTAATGATGAAAAGTCTATACCAAAACTCTTTGTATGTGAAGAGGGAAAAATAGAAGAACTTAAAAAAATAACAGAAGAAGATTCAACACTTACAGATATAAAAAATGATTTTGATGGAATTCGTTATTACTCAGACAATAATAATAAGGAATTTCAAGTAAAGGTAACGTCAAGATTTGTTGATAAAGGTAAAAATAATAATGATATAGCTAAAAATAATCTTAGAGTATTGCAAGCTACTTATATAATAACAGTTCCTAAGTATGATGATGTTACATTTAAAGAAAGTAAAATTATTATTAATCCTGATAGTGTAAAGCATAATCAAATCATAGTTGGCGGTAACATGGAAGTCCATGATGATTCTAAAGTAAATCTTAATATTGATGGAGATATATTTGTTCAGGGTAACAGAGAGTATATTACTAGCAGAGTTTATGATAAATATAAGGGTGGAATAAATATTAATAACAGTGATGTTAATTTTTATGGAGACGTATATACTGCAAGTACTTTTTTTATTCAAGATAATTCTAATGTAAAAATTGATAAAAGTTTATATGCATTAAATGTATATGCAGGAAAAATAGAAAAAGGAAAATATTCTAATGAAATGGGTGGAAGTTCTAGTTTAGATATAAGCAATGGAAGTGTAGTAGTAGATAATGATTTAGCCATTAAAGCTTATAATACTGACATGAAAATTAAAGATTTCTATGGATTAAATGATAAAAATATTAATGGAAATGAAAAGGAAGGAAAGTTAGAAAGAACCTCTAGTAGCATTATAGTTAATGGAAACAAAAAATCTAATATACAAATAACAGATAACGCATATATTATGGGGGTAGCCCATATAGAAGGTGAGAATACTGAATATACAACAGGTGAATCAACAGCAGTAAAAGGAAATTATATAGCATATGCAAACGAATCTAATGAGTTATATGATGTAAGCAAATATAGAATGGGAAATCTTAATGATAAGGAAAAGTTCTTTAATGATTATTGGGAAGATAAGCTTGAAATGATAAATACAGGTGGAATAGAATTACCAGATAATATTCATACTGTAGGTGCAATAGTATATAGAGATAAAAACAATAATCCACATGTTAAAAAGGGAACATATACTATAGATGTTGATAATAATGTTAAAAGTAAAAGGTTAGAATATGCTAAAAAAGTATATAATTTAAATCGCCAAGAACCAAAAGGAGAAACTGATTACTTTAAAAAATTATATGACAATAATGGTAATAATGAAAATCCAGTTGATACTATAATGAAGCTTTATAATATACCTACAACTTATAAATTAAATGAAGAAAAATCAAAAAACAATAAAGCCATATTTAATAATGATGATAGCAAAATTATAGTTATTAAGGGTAAAGGAGCAAAATCAAATGAAGCTAGTTCATATAAGATTGATGCTAAAGATGGAAAACTAAATGTTTTTATTGCTACAAGTGGTGACGTTATTATTGATGGTGAGGTTGAGTTAGAAGGAAATATAATTACAGAAGGAAATTTAATTGTTAAAGGTAATGGAAAAAAGATAATAAAATATAATCAATCAGTAATAGATAAAATATATGAAGAAAACATAGAGTTATTTAATGCTGTATTTTCATACAAAGATAATGATGGTATGGAAAAAACATTTTTAAATGTAGAATATGATATTAATAAATTTTTAAGCAATAAGTTATGGAAAATAATAAGGTAATTAATAGAGTTGGAGGTGGATTTGATGTTTAAGATAAAGAAAAAAGGATTTACTTTGGTAGAACTTATAATAGTTATGGCATTGACGCTTGTTATATTAGGCATGATATTTCAAATGTTTAATACTAATAATAGAATTATGTCTGATGTAGGCATTAAATCCACCTTACAATCTGATGGACAAGTAATACAAGAGAATTTAAGTAAAATTGGTATGCAAGCAAGTAGAATAGAATGTGATGGAGAAAAAGATGTGAAATTATTAATCATAGATTCGTTAAATGAATCAGGTGAAAGATGTGAGTTTAAGATAGAATCGGAAAAAAAAGAAGGAAGCAAAAATGAAACCAATAATCTTTATATAAGTGAATATAAAGCTAATAATAATGAGGCTGGAGAGGTTTTGAAAAGTAAAAAATTATTTACTGATAATTTAAAGGCAATTAATGTATCATCAGATGCCTCATGTGCTCAAATAGAAATTATTCTATTTAGAGATAGGGCATATAAGAAAGATGAGCCAATAGAATATCCAGTGAATGTTAAATTCACATTTAGGAACAAAGAAAATTAAATAAAGGTTGTAAAGCGTAGAATGAATGAAAAAAATTCTATATTAGAATTTAAATTAAAACTGCAAACTATTATTTATACTCTTTTAACTGAAAAGCGTAGATAGGGTACATAAATGCGTAAAAGAGGTGATGTTATGAGAAGATTTAAATTTAAAGATAATATAAAAAATAAGGCTGATAATAGAAAGAAAAAAATTAGAATATTGAGCGCTTTATTAACAATATTATTCATAATAAGTACAATAGCGCCTATTAGTGCAAATGCAGTAAATAATTATAGTACAATACCAGAGATTAAGATAACTTATGAAGGGCTAGAGCCATCAAATCCTAAGGTCGGTGAAGATTTCAAAGTTAAATATAAAATAAATCCCCAGCCATTTTATTATGAAGACTCAAAGCAAAGAGAAATAGTTTTGGCTTTGGATACCTCTGGAAGTATGGGACAAGAAATAAAGCAATTGTGTAAAAATTATGATCAGTTTTATTGTGAAGATTGTGGTAAATGGGTAGATAAAACTAATGAAGAGCATAGGAATGAAAAACCTTATATTAATCATAGCATAGGTTGGGATAAAAAATATTATTGTCGTGACTGTAATAAATGGTTAGAAACAACTGGAGAAGAACATAAAAATGAAAAACCATATATAGATCATTTATTTGGATCTGAAAAATATTGTACAGAACATAATATGTATGAAGACCATTATGTCTCTACAACTAAAATAGATGAATTGAAAAAAGCAGCAGAAAACTTTATTGATTCATTAACAGATACAAAAATAGATGGACAAACTCCTGATGTGAAGAATCTAAAGATTGGAATAGTATCTTATAATAATAGTGGATATATTGATGAAGGTTTAGTACAAGTAACTGATTCAGATAGAAAAAATAATGATAATATAAATGAATTAAAAGATACCATAGAGAATTTAAGAGCAGATGGTGGAACAAATACTGGAGATGGATTAAGAAAAGCTGCTTATTTATTAAATGAAGAAAATGAAGCTAATAAGACAGTGATATTTATGGGGGATGGAGAACCAACATATTATTCTAGTAGTGATAGAAGAGGAAATGATTATTATAAAATATTAGATACTAAAAATCCAGGAACAACTGGTATATTTGATTATGGAGCTTATTTACAAGGAACAGGTTATTCAGATTCAAATGGATACTGTTTAGAATATGCAACAATTATAGGTAATTTAATAAAGGATAAAAATTATAATATATTTTCTGTAGGATATGGACTTGGAGATGAAAATAGTGCATCTAATAAAAAGATGAAACAAATTCATGAATCAATTGGTGGAATTAGTTCTGGAGAAAGTAGTACTTTTTTTGCAAGTGATGAAGGTGCTATAGATAAGGTATTTCAACAGATTGCGGATACAATAATAAAAACTTCATTTGATGATGTTAAGTTAAATCTTAATTTAGGGGACAATATAACTGCCGTAAGTGGAATTGAACTTAAAGAGGAAAATAACGGGACAATAAAAATAAATCCAATAATATATACAAAAAGTAAAAATAATCAATATACTGCACCATCTCAAACAATTGAATTTACTGTTAGGGCAAATAAGGATGGAGAAATTCCATTACTTAAAGATGGAAGTAATATATCATATACAGATATAAATGGCATTCCAGTTACACATACCAATATAGAGAATCCTAAAATTACAATATTACTTAACGAAGCAACAGATAAAGAAATAAGAATTTTAGAGATAGAACCAGCAGATAGTTTTAAATTAAATCCTAATTACAATGAAAATAAAACGGGGATAAGTAAAACTCAAAAACAGGGTTATGATGTAATAGTAGAGCATATGACTATGCCAGAATTTATTGGTAAAACTAATGAATTAAATGGTAAGTATGATGCTATAGTTATTGGAAATTATGTAGATAATAAGTGTATTGAAAATGAATACCAGTTTAGAGACTATAAAGGTCTAGAAAATGATATTACTGATTTAAAGGCTAAGGAAATTACAGAGTTTATTGATTCAGGTCAATTGGTTTATTTAGACAGTTATTTGTATAATACAAATGCTGTAAAATTAAATAGACATTATAATGAACGAAATGGATATTGGAACCAAACAACCGATAATTTAATTAAATATATGAGTGTAAATGATTATTATGATAACGAAATTACACTTGAAAAAGTTATAAATAAATATATAGATAGAATCACCGAAAATCCAAATTTAAAGAGGCCAAATTTAAATGTACCAGGAAAACCAATTAGTGATAATAAAAATGATGAATTAGGTAATGCTGATAGAAGAAAAATGAAATTTGATATTAAGCTAAATGAAATTTTGGATGAAGATTCAACTATAAATTTATATTTAGATATTAATGGAGATGGGTTGTTTAAAAAAGAAGAAGCAGTAAAGACTATTAAAAATGCTAAATTTGTAGATGGAAGTTATAGTTTTGAATATAATTTTCACAATGATTATCCTGAATTTATAGGTTATTTAGATTGGAGAATAGAAGTTGTAAAGCAAAATGTGTATGGATATAGTAATTCTATTGTTTCTTATTATGATGGAAATGTACTATTTAGAAGAGTGAAAAAAGAAAAAAGACTTATAAATGTTTTGCAAGTGTCACCATATGGTAGAAATGAATTAGGTGATAATCAAAGTAAAAATTTAAATTTAAAACAAAATACTGATTTTCAAAATTTATTAAAAGAGCTAAAAGACTACGATATTAAAGTGGATGTAATTAGCTATCAAGATTTTTATCAAGGAGATTTTAAAGGTCCAGGTGAAGATTCACTTAAAGAAAGCAAGTATGATATTGTCATAGCAGGATTTTCAGATTGTTATAGCGATAAAATAAATCAATATGCATTAGATCAAATTAAAGACTATATAAAAGTTGGACAAGGATTAATGCTTACTCATGATACTTTATGGTATACATTAGAGCAAATGCAATATTCTGATAAGAAAATAATGAAACAATTTAGAGATTATGTTGGACAATCTAGATATAAAGATCAATGGGTCAATAAAGATGAAATAGATATTGATGGAAAGAATAAAATACCTCATGATATAGATAAGCCGAATGGAGATAGCAAAGAAGCAATAGGAAGTACTTTATGGGCTAGAAGAAAAGCTGAGGATGTTAATAATAGTAACAGTACTGAGGTGTATAGAGTAAATAAATCATTAATAACTAACTATCCTTTTGAATTAGGTGAAAATATAAGAGTTAGAAGAACTCATGGACAATATCTACAATTGAATTTAGAAGATGAAAATGTAATTCCATGGTTTACTTTGACTGATAATAATAAAAATAATAATGATGAAAATACACCATATGGAGGAACTAATTCAGGACATATTGCTAATAAATATGATCCTAGAAATAACTTTTACACTTATTCTAAAGGAAATATAACATTTTCAGGAACTGGAGAAAATACTAGAGAAAATTGTCCATATCCAATATCAGAATTAAAGCTTTTTGTAAACACAATAGTAAAAGCTGAAAGAGGTGCTAATCATAAACCTACAATTACAGCTTTAGAAAATGTAAATGAGATACCTAGTAATAAGGAATTAGAATTTAAAGCTGTAGTAAAAGATGTTGATGGAGATAAGATTAAAATAAATAGTATTAAAGTAAAACTCGAAAAAGACAATGATGATAAATATGAAGATGTAAGTAATTACAATAGTTTACCGAGTAAGTTAAAATCACAAGGATCATCTTTTGATTTAAAAATTCCTAGTAGTTATTTTGAGAACAGAATCAATAAGGACATAATAATTTTGATAGAGGCAGAAGATGAAAAAGGTGCTAAGCGTATAAAAGAATATACAGTAGTTCCAACATTGGAAGCATTATTAGTAGCAAAAGAACAAAAAGTTCAAGCTTTAACAGAAGATAATATAGAATTAAATATACCATTAGAAAGAAAAAATGATGATTATACACCAAGCAAGATTGAAGATGTTAAGCTTGGAGAAATAGAATATAGTGATCAAAACATTAGTTTAAATAATATGAAAATAGAATATAGTGATGAAAAGTATTATTTAGTTGGTAAATTAAAACCACTTAGACAACTTACTGGAGAACCAATAAATATAAAAATTAATTATAATAGTAGTAAGAATCCTAAAGTTTGTAATATTAATGTTGTAGCTGATAGTAAGGATGGAGAAATTAATTTAATACTTCAAGATTCTCGAGGTGATCCATTAAAGAATGATGTAAAAGCAACATTAAGCAACAAAGAAGGATTTAACTCTAAGGTAACTATTGAAAAGTTAGTTTCAGAATATATGTGGCCAAAAGATTCAAATGATAAAAAAATAGTATCATCAGATGAGTACAGTGTTTCTTTAGATGATTATGAGATGGATAAATGTAAATATGAAATATCAAGAGATGGGAAAATTATACTAGATCAGACACCAAGTTCTTTTAAAATGAACTATACTAATCCTAAAATTCAAATAATTATTAAACTAGGGATTAATAATACTGAAATAACCCATGGCATTTATAATGGTATAAAAAATGGTAAACCTATAATAAATAATAGTAACAATATAAAATTTCCTAAAGGTGCTCATGTTACTATGGGCGCATATATTGAAAATTATTTACAAAGAGATTCTATCAATCTTGAAATTGCTGATGGATTAGAAGTCATAGGAGATGTATCTATATTTACAATTAATAATGATGGAACCATAAGTAAAGATGCAATAAAAATGGACAGTATTGATCAAAAGAATTTTACTAAAGCATTAAATGAGATATCCTCAAATAATGTATTAGTCAGATATACAGTTAAAGTTCCAGAAAATATAAATGGAAATGAAGCAATATATATTAATAATATTAAAGTAGAACAAGGAAATGAAGTGCCAGGAAATATACACGTAAAAAATATGGAAATGCCAGAATTATTTTAAAGTAAAATATTAAAAAAGTGACTACAGCTTGTTAGTCACTTTTTTTGTGGAAAAAATTATTATATAAACTTTTATTTATATAATGCCATTAATTTATCAAATGCAGGTAATGAGTTTTTGATTTTCTCATAAGATATGCAGTATGATAATCTTATATAGCCGGGACAGCCAAAGCTTGAACCAGGAACTAATAATAAATTAAATTGTTTAGCATCTTCACAGAATTTTTTATCATCTTCAATTGGAGTTTTAGGGAATAAGTAAAACGCTCCTTGAGGTTTTAAACATTCAAATCCTAAATTAGTTAAATGATTATATAAAAGATCTCTGTTTCTTTTATATATATTTACATCAACTTCAGCATCTAAAGATCTTGCAATAACTCTTTGGAATAATGATGGTGCATTAACAAATCCAAGAACTCTATTTGCTATATTTAATGAAGATTTTACATCAGAGAAATCTTCCATTTTATTATTTATAACAACATATCCAATACGTTCTCCTGGTAATGATAAAGATTTACTATATGAATATCCAATAAATGAATTTTTGTAATATTTCAATATACAAGGAACTTTAGCATTATCATAAACTATTTCTCTATAGGGTTCATCTGAAATTAAGTAAATATTAGTATTGAATTCTTTTTGTTTTTCTTCAAGTATAGAAGATAATTTTTTTAGTGCTTCATCTGAATAGATAACACCAGTTGGATTATTAGGTGTATTTATTATTACAACCTTAGTTTTAGCTGTGATTTTTTCTCTTAGTGCATCCATATTAGGTTCAAATGTAGATGTATCTGGTTCAACAACAACTAAATTTCCGTCATAATTATTAGCATAATGTTTATATTCACCAAAATATGGAGCAAAAGTAATAACTTCATCTCCTGGATTTAATAGAGTTTTTAACATAATGTTTAAGCCACCAGCAGCACCACAAGTCATAATAATATTTTCATTAGAAAGGTCTAATTTATATTTATTATTTAAAAATTTGCTTATTTCATCTCTAACATCTTCATAACCTGAATTGTTCATATATCCATGAACAAGGTTTGGAGATTCCTCACTTAATATTTCGTTTATAATATCTTTAATATTTTCAGGAGGTTCAACATTTGGATTTCCAAGACTATAGTCAAAGACCTTTTCTTCGCCATAAATACTTGCAAGTCGTTTCCCCTCTTCAAACATAGCTCTTATAGCAGAATTATTTGCTACTAAGTTTTTCATCTTATCTGAAATCATATTTTTCACTCCTTAAATAAATTGCTCATATAAATATCTTAACATAAATTTTGAATTAGTGTCTATTACTGTTAAAAATAAGTGGTGAACTATATCTAAAATAATATAAAATTGTAATTAAATGGTTAATGATGTGGCATATTAGATAAATATATAATTTTGGAAATAAAGTGACATAATTAAAAGGATTTAAGTGAATTAGTAAAAGAATTTAAATTATAATTAATTTTATACAATAGAAGTATAAATAAGTATGGATAAGTATTTTAATATTAAAATACTTAACCAATATTTGGAAAATTATTAAAAATGATTTATAATATATTATGTAACCTATGAAAAAGAGGGGTGGATATATTATGACAAGCATAACTGAAAAAAGCGATTATAAAAATAAGTATAGGATCAGGCATAGAAATAAATCACAAATAAAATATAAGATAAGACCCAAGGAAATAGAGCGAAATATAAACAAAGAAAGTTTTAAAAATAAGCTTATATTTTTATTAATAGGAGTAGTGATTTTATCAGTTGTAACAGGATATTTAGGAAAAAGCAGATATGTAAGATTTTTAAATGATAATCCTTATTATGAAGGAAATAAGATTAGAATAAGTACTTTACAAAGAAAATTGCCTAGTTTAAATAAGGAATTAGGTATAAGGGAAATAGATTATAAATGGTCTGGAGATTTAGAATATAATAATAAACCAACATTGCTTGTATTTCATCATGCAGCATCTAGTAATTTAACACCAGCTAAAATACATGAAATGCATATGGCTAAAAAATGGTCAGGAATAGGATATCACTTTTATATAAGAAAAGATGGAACTATATATAGGGGAAGGCCAGAAGAAACAATAGGAGCACATATAAAAGGTCAAAATAAAAATACTCTTGGAATATGTATAGAAGGAAATTTAGAAGAAGAAGAACCAACGGAACAAGAAATTGAAGCATTAGAAAAGTTATCGACATATCTAATAATAAAATATAATATTTCTGGTGTACAAGGACATGGAGATACTTATGATACTTTATGTCCAGGAGAAAATTTTCCTATGGAAAGTGTAAAAGAAGCAATAACAGGTGAAATAAATGAGTTGTCTAATAGATAAAATTTATAATATTAAAATGTTACTTATAATGATAGGATAGTTTTAAATATATGGATACGTATTCCTAGTGTCATATTTGATTAAAGTCCAATATGACATTTAGGGATATTTTTATCCTAAAAATGTCTCGTACGGTTTTTATTTAACTAGTAAAACTATAATATGTCGAATGAAAATAATCAATTTAATTTAAAATACAACAAAAATCTTAAATTTTTTCAATTGTATAAATGAAAGAAATCTGTGTATAACTTTGTGGATTAAATATTTTGATGTACATAGATAAAACCCCGTAAAGTCTAGCTAAAACACAGGTGTACACATTTTGGGGATTAAATAATTGGCTGTTGATAAATATGTGGATAAGTAAAAGTGGGCAAAATATAGATACCTCAATATATAGCATGTACCAAATAAAATGTAACTATATATAGAAATGTGTAAAAATTAATACGATATCATATTATTAAAATTTAGATATAATGATAAAAAATATGAATAATAAATATTTATTAACAATATCCACCGAAGTGTGGATAAAATGTGTGGATAATGTGTATAAGTTATTAAGTAAACTGTGAATATCGTATAAAATGTGGAAGGAATTCAAAGCTACAAACAAAAAGTATTAAATTTATTTAATTTAAGTAGTAAAAATATCTTTAAGAAATTATATGATAAAGAGTATAATATATTTAATAAAAAAGTTAATATAGGATTAGCTTAAAGAGGATTACTTTAATTTATATAAATTAATAGATAGTTTTAAATTGTAATCTTATTTATAACTTTTGTAATTCTTAATAGAGGGGGAATAAAAATGGCGTCAAAAGAGCCAAAATTAGTTCCAGAAATAAAAGGGACATTAAGAAATCATGTAGTTGAAGTTCCTTCTGTAATTCGAGATTGTGGTGGAATCAAAATTTTTGGTAAAAGAATAAAATCATTGTTATTTAGTACAGATGTTGCTGTAATTAGAAATACTAATGCAGATGCAATTATTGCTGTATACCCATTTACACCTCAACCACTAATAACACAAGCACTTGTAATGGCCGCTGATGTACCAGTTTTTTGTGGAGTTGGTGGTGGAATAACACAAGGCAAAAGAGTTGTAAATTTAGCCATGGATGCAGAGTTTAAAGGTGCAATGGGCGTTGTAGTAAATGCACCTACTTCAAATGAAATAATAAGAAGGATACGAGCTACCATTGATATACCAGTTGTAGTAACTGTAGTATCAGAAGATGAAAATATTACTGAAAGAATAGAGGCGGGAGCAACGATATTAAATGTCTCTGGAGGTAAAAATACAGCTCAAATAGTGAGAAACATAAGAAGCAGATATCCTGAATTTCCGATTATTGCAACTGGTGGACCGACAATTGCGTCAATAAGGGAAACTATAGAAGCAGGAGCAAATGCTATAACTTATACTCCGCCATCATCCGCAAGTATAATGGGAGATTTGATGGACAAATATAGAAACGAATAAAAAGTTATGCTTTAAAATAATCATATGCCGCACCATTATTCCTGCATTGCATTTGGAAAGGGTGCATGGCTAAAAAAAATCGACGGTTCCACAGTAGCCTTGGCGCTTTTTTTATACTATAAAATGAGATTCGTGATTTAGAATTAACGAATTTAGCAAAATATTTGATAATTATTACAAAATTTTTAATGAATTGATAAAGTTAAAAAATATGGGTTAAAAAGTGTTGAAATAGATTAAATTTATGATATGATATCTTTAACAAAAATAATAAAATTTAATATAATGAAATATAGAACAACCTATGGTAGAGGTGCTCTAATGATGAGTATTTATAAGGAATCGGCAGGTGATGATTTATAAAGAAAGGCATTATGGCCGAAGAGATAATTTTTTATGCAGGAGATTATTTCTGGGGATGTATAAAAGATGTACATAACTGTCACTAAACGTGGAGAGCTACAAGGTCAAATAGTTGCGATATGATTAGTAAAGTTAAATTAAGATCTATATTTTTAGATTTAGTTTATATTAGTTATAATAATGATAGTATTAAAAAATGCTATTTAACGACTTTAGCAATAAGCAGTAAGCAACAAAAATCCTAATGTAAGTAGACTCTACCTGTCGCAGATTAATATCTGTGACTTTTGTTTTTAGACAAATTTTTGGAGGTAGAAAGATGAAATTATTTGGAACTATGAAAATTAAAGACAATGAATTAACAATTGGGGGCATTAAATCTACTGAATTAGTAAAGGAATATGGTACGCCATTATATGTTATGGATGAGGGACTAATAAGACAAAATTGTAATGAGTACTATAAATATTTTAAATGTGATAATTCATCAAATAGAGTTGCATATGCAGGTAAAGCATTTTTAACTCTTGAGATGTGTAAGATAATAAATGAAGAAAATTTATCATTAGATGTTGTGTCTGGAGGGGAACTTTTTACAGCGCACAAGTCTGGTTTTCCTTTAGATAAAGTAATGTTTCATGGAAATAATAAAACATTAGATGAAATTGAGCTAGGAGTTAAACTGGGGGTAGGAAGATTTGTTGTGGATAACTATTATGAAATGGAAGCCTTAAATAGAACCGCAGCAAGTTATAATAAAGTTCAAAAAATATTTTTGCGAATAACACCTGGTATAGAAGCACATACTCATGAGTATATAAAAACTGGTCAAGTTGATTCAAAATTTGGTTTTGCGCCTATTGGAAATATGATAGAAGATGCTATAAATAAATCAATAGATCTTCCTAATATTGAGCTATCAGGGCTACATTGTCATATAGGATCTCAAATATTTGAAATTGAACCATATGAGGATGCAGTAGAAATTATGTTAGGTTTAATAAAAAAGATTCAACAAAATACAGGTTATTTAATAAAAGAACTGGATTTAGGTGGTGGGTTTGGTATATACTATAATAGAGGAGATAAACCAAAAACAACTAAAGAGTATTGTGAAGCAATACTAAATAAGGTTGATGAGGTTTGCTCTAGAACAGGTCAATCAAAGCCATCGTTAATAATAGAGCCAGGTAGAAGCATAGTTGGAAATTCAGGTATAACTTTATATACTGTAGGATCAATAAAAAATATTCCTGGAGTAAGAAAGTATGTATCAGTAGATGGTGGTATGTCAGATAATATAAGGCCAGCTTTATATCATGCTGAATATGAATGTATGTTAGCGAATAAAGTTGAAAAAGACCTAAAAGAAACGGTAACTATTTGTGGAAAATGTTGTGAATCAGGAGATATATTATTAAATGATGTTAATATTTCAGTACCACAGTCAAATGATATTTTATCAGTTATGACAACAGGTGCATATGGGTATTCAATGTCTAATAATTATAATAGGATTCCAAAACCACCAGTAGTAATGGTAAAAGATAATAAAGAAAGACTTATATGTAGAAGAGAAACATACGAAGATCTTATACAAAATGAAGTTATCTAATAATTATCTTTTTATGAATTAGCTTTTTATTAATATTCTTTCCCAAGATAATATATATATCTTAGTGTGTATCAAATTGATTTATTAATTTTGATACACATTTTTTATTTTACAAGGAATTTTGTTGATTTTTTATTATTTTAGGCTATGTTTCTCGAACTTACTCAGCGACTATGAAGGAGTCGAGTTTCCTCTTTTAATTCATATTTACTCAGTCCACTTTGTTATGCATATATCAACGCATTGTTAGCCTTATTTTAAAGTAATAAATTTGTTATAAATCCTTAATGCTTCAATATAATACTTTATGTTATACTATTAAGATAAAATAAAATAATTATAATAGTACATAGCATATTTATAAAATTAATGTAGTTAGTTATTATATTTTAAAAGTATAGTAGTATATGGAATTTCAGAAAGGTGGAATTTATATGGAAGATAGCAGTAAAAATAGTTTTATAAAAGAATGGGGTTTAACCATTATAAGTGCCGTAGTAATAGGTTTATTATTATGGAAATTTTTAATTTATACTGTATGGATTACAAGTGGATCAATGATACCTACATTAGAAGTTAAGGATAGACTTGTTGCAACAAGAGTTCATAATCCTGAAAATCTAAATAGAGGCGATATTGTTATATTTGATTCTGATGAGCTTAAAGAGATTCTTATAAAAAGACTTATAGGGCTTCCAGGAGATCATATAGAAATAAAAAATGGAATAGTAAGTGTAAATGGAGAACAATTAGCAGAAGATTATGTTAAAAATAATGAAGACTATGATGGAATATTTGATGTTCCAGAAGGAGAATATTTCTTTTTAGGAGATAATAGAGCAAATTCAGATGATTCTAGATACTGGAAAAATCCGTATATAAAAAGCGAAAAAATACAAGGAAAAGCTAAAGTGAAAATATATCCTATAAGTGACTTCAAAGTGTATAAATAGTTGATAAATTGCTAATTAATTATAAAGGGACTCTAATTGTTTGTGTCCTTAAAGGAGAATATGTTTATGGAGAAAAGTAATAAGATAAAAAAAGAAAATTTTTTTACTGAATGGATAATGCCAATATTTACAGCAGTAGTTATAGCATTTTTAGTGAATAAATTTTTAGTTTATAATGTATATATTCCAAGTGAATCAATGGTTCCAACATTAAATATAGGTGATAAGTTATTCGTAACTAAAATTTATAATTTAGATAAGATAGAACATGAAGATATAGTTGTATTTTACTCAAATGAACTTCAAGAAACAGTGATAAAAAGAGTTATAGGACTTCCTGGAGATCATATAGAGATAAAGGATGGAGTCGTAAGTGTAAATGGAGAAGAGCTAGTTGAAAATTATGTTAAAAATAATGAAGACTATGATGGAACATTTGATGTTCCAGAAGGAAAATACTTCTTTTTAGGGGATAATAGAGCAAGATCAAATGATGCTAGAAGATGGATTAATCCGTACATAGATGGAGATGATATAAAAGGAAAGGCACAAGTTAAGGTTTGGCCCTTTAAAGACTTTGGTCGCTTGAATTAATAGTACTTATTTTATAATAATATGGTATACTAGTTGTTAAGATATTTTATTTAAATTAAAGTTACATTTTAAATGAATATTTTATATAAGAAATGCTCAATTTTAATATATGGGTAAAATAAAAGTGAGGGTATTAATATGGGGAATAAGTATATAGTTGATAGAATAGAAGAAAACCATGTCATACTTGAATCATTCAATGGCGATATGCTAGATATTATGCGTTCTAAGACTAAGGGTGACATAAAAAATGGAGATGTTTTGATTAAAAATGGAGATATATTTATTATAGATGTTGAAGAAACCTTAAAAAGAAAACAAGCAATAAACAATATGATGAAAAATATGTGGAAATAAGCTTTTTAGATATTTTCGCAAATTACACGGAAAGGGTGATACAATGCAAGGCAACAATAAAAAGAAGAAAAATGGATATATTACAATGGTAATATATTTTTTACTAGTTTTTATGTTTATAAGTACTGCAAACTATATTAGGGAAGCAGCAACTACAAAACAAATATCATATGATGAATTTTATGAAATGATAGATCAAAGTAAAATATCACAGGTAGTTATAACAGGAGAAAATTTAATAATTACTCCAACAGATAGTAGTGAATTTAAAGGAAAGACTTTATATACAGCTAATATTAAGGATGAAAATTTAATAAATAAATTAAGAGATGCAAACCCTAAAATAAAATTTACAGGCAAAAATCCAAAACAAAGTCCAATTATGGATTTTGCACTTAGCTGGGTTTTACCAATGTTACTTTTCTTCTTTATGTGGAAATTCTTATTCTCTAGAATGGGAGGCGGCGGCATGGGCGGCGGCGGCGGAATCATGGGAATTGGAAAAAGTAACGCCAAAGTTTATGTGGAAAATGAAATTGGAGTAACATTTGATGATGTTGCAGGGCAAGAAGAAGCAAAAGAATCATTAAAAGAAGTAATAGATTTCTTAAACTGTCCTAAGAGATATACAGAAATAGGTGCAAAATTACCTAAAGGAGCTTTACTTGTAGGACCTCCAGGAACAGGTAAAACACTTATTGCAAAGGCAGTTGCAGGAGAAGCTAAAGTTCCATTTTTCTCACTTTCAGGTTCAAGTTTTGTTGAAATGTTTGTTGGGGTTGGAGCTTCAAGAGTTAGAGAATTATTTAAAGAAGCAGTAGCTAAAGCACCATGTATAATCTTTATAGATGAAATAGATGCTATTGGTAAAAGTAGAGATAATCAAATGCAAAGCAATGATGAAAGAGAACAAACATTAAATCAGTTACTTTCTGAAATGGATGGATTTGATTCTTCAAAGGGAATAGTTATACTTGCAGCTACAAATAGGCCAGAAATATTAGATAAAGCTCTTCTTAGACCAGGTAGATTCGATAGAAGAGTAATAGTTGATAGACCTGATTTTAAAGGTAGAGAAGCTATTCTTAGAGTTCATGCTAAGAATGTTAACCTAGGAGATGATGTTGATCTTGATGAGATAGCAAAAGGAACTCCAGGTGCTGTAGGAGCAGATCTTGCTAATATTGTTAATGAAGCAGCTTTAAGAGCTGTAAAAAATAGAAGAAAACTTGTACTTCAAGAAGATTTAAGAGATGCAGTAGAAGTTATAATTGCAGGTAAAGAAAAGAAAGATAGAATATTATCTAAGAAGGAAAAGGAATTAGTAGCATTCCATGAGGTAGGTCATGCACTTGTGGCAGCATTAATAGAAGGCTCTGATCCTGTTCATAAAATAACAATAGTTCCTAGAACAATGGGAGCATTAGGTTATACTATGCAACTTCCTGAAGAAGAAAAATATCTTATTTCTAAAGAAGATTTAATGAACCAAATTACAGTTATGTTAGGTGGTAGATCTGCTGAAGAAGAAGTATTTAATGTTGTTTCAACAGGTGCTTCAAATGACATTGAAAGAGCAACTCAATCAGCTAGAAGCATGGTTTCAATATATGGTATGAGTGATAGATTTGATATGATGGCACTTGAATCAGTGCAAAATAGATATCTAGATGGAAGAGCAGTTAGACATTGTAGTGAAGAAACATCAACAATGTTAGATGAAGAAACATTAAAGATAATAAGAGAAGCTCATGAAAAAGCTAGAAAAATACTTAGAGATAATAGAGATCTATTAGATGAAATTTCAAATATTTTATTAGATAAAGAAACTCTTTTTGGTGAAGAATTCATGGAAATGGTTTATGAAAAATATCCAGAAATGAAAGAAAAGAAAGAAAAAGAATTAAAAGAAAAAGAGTTGAAAGATAAAGAACAAAAGGAAAAACAAAAAAAGAGACAGGAAGATTTTGAGAAAATAAAAAAAGAAAATGAAGAAAAAGAAAAATCAGAGTTTTTTAAAACAGTTGGAATAAATGTAAATAAAGAAATTAATGATTCAACTGAAATTCAAGATAATTTAACTAGGGAAATATCTGAAGATGCAGAGCAATTAGAAGATGAAAAATAATCTGAGAAATAAATATTTAAGTTAAAATATTTATATCAAGAAAGTTATGTTGTAATACTAATAACATCTTTAAATAATAATTAAAAGAAAAAACCTAGTGTTTAATAGTAAGGTTTAGATTAGTTTAGCTTAAAAAATAAGTTAGATTATCTGAACCTTATGTTTTCAAATAGTGTTGATATTATTTTTAAGAAGCAAAGGGGAAAACTAATTTGAATCAAAATTTAGATTTTTTAATGGAACAAAATAAACTAGAAGAAGTTGAAAAGATTTTAAGCAGTGAAATACTTAATTATCTAGACAAAAGAAAAAACATAACTAGTCAAATTCTTCAATCAAGAAAAAAATTTATTGAAGAATATAAAGATGATGAAGACCAAGTTATAGATTACTTTGATCATGAAAATTATGTAAAAGAAGAATCTTATAAGACAATAGATAAAAGATTAAAAGAATTTACTAGTTTAAAGGAAGCACCTTATTTCGGTAAAGTAACTTTTATGGAAGAAGGAAATTTACCAGAAGAACTTTATATAGGTAGATATGGTTTGACTGTAGAAAAAACTTATGAATCTATAATTGTAGACTGGAGAGCTCCTATTGCATCATTATTTTATAAAGGTATATTAGGAAAATCTAGTTATACGTGTCCGACAGGTGAAATTGATACAGATATACTTTCTAGAAGACAAATAATAATAAAAAAAGGTGAGCTTAAAGGTATATTTGATTCAGAAGTAGATGTTAAAGATGAAATACTTCAAATGGTTCTTACTGAAAATTCATCAGATAAACTTAAGGATATAGTAATGTCAATACAATCTGAGCAAGATGAAATAATAAGAAGTGATAAGAATAAAGTTATAGTTGTAAACGGAGTTGCAGGCTCAGGAAAAACAACTATTGCATTACATAGAATATCTTATCTTCTTTATAATTATAGAAAACAATTTGGAGATAAAGTTCTTATTTTTGGACCAAATGATATATTTATGGATTATATTGCTCAAGTTCTTCCTTCGTTAGGTGAAGAGGGAATAAAGCAAATGACATTTGAAAACTTTGCTATAAAACAATTAGGAATAGATAATTTATATATAAAAAGTTTTAGTAAATATATAGAAGAAGCTATGAGCGGAAATAGAACAGCTCTTGAAGAATACCAATATAAAAGTTCTAAAAAATTCTTAGATTTATTAAATCATGAAATTAATAAATTAAGTCAAAATTACTTTGATATTAAACCAATAATTTTTAATGGTGAAGAAATAGTAGGAATTAAAGAGATTAAAGAATTATTTGATATACATTATAAATACATGCCGTTATTTAGAAGAAGTGAAAAAATAAAAAGAGTTCTTATATCTAAAATAAAAGATAAAAGAGATGCAGAAGTATATAAACTAAATCAAGAAATGAAAGAAAAATTAGCTTCTTTATCAAGTAATGATTTAGAAATAGAAAAGAATAATTTAGAGTATCTAAAGAGAATGAAAATTAGAGAAATTGTAAGAAGTGTAATTAACTCAAGAAAAGAATTAGATTCTTGGATAAATCATGAAGATATAATAAATATTTATAAAAATATAACAGATATTAAGCAACTTGGATACATGGACTTAAGTGGAATATTATATTTAATGATTAAATTAGATGGCAAAAGAATGAAAGAAGAAATTAAGCATATCGTAATAGATGAAGCTCAAGATTATAGCGTTATACAATTTGAAATAATAAAAGGGCTTACAGGATGCAAAAGTTATACAATAGTTGGAGATTCTAATCAAAGATTAATAAATAATAATGAAGAACCAGCTATGTTGAATTTACAACCTTTATTTAATGAGGAAAAGATGCATGTACAAGTACAAGAGTATGCATTAAATAAGAGTTATAGATCTACTCAAGAAATAATGGAATATGCAACTAAGTTTTTAGATGATAATAGAATAATTCCATTAGTTAGACATGGGGAAAAAGTAATAGAGGAAGAAGTATCTTCAGATGATGAATTTGTAGAAACTATTCTTTCAATAATTGAAGATTATGAAGATGAGGGACTTGAAAATATAGCTATTATATTTAATGGAAATAAGGACCTTGCTAAGTTTTCTCATATTATTAAAGAAAAAGTTAGTATTCAAAGTTTTGATAGAGAAGATATACTTTATAAAGGTGGGAAAGTTTTAATTCCAGCATATTTAGCGAAAGGATTAGAATTTGATGGAGTTATAGTAATAGAAAATCATGAAATTGATCCATTAGTAAAATATATTATGTGTACAAGAGCACTACACAGACTTTCATTAATTAAGAAACAATAAAGCAGTGATAAATTATAGCAGTTGCCAATAAACATGGTAGCTGCTATTTTAATATTAATAAGTTAGAGAGTAGAATAGACAAGCTAGTGACTGTAGTTATTTATGCAAGGTAGATATGATGATAGTCATTGCTTATGAATAAAATAAGAATAAAAATACATAATATATAATTGTAAAGTAGAGCTATAGATTAAAATAATAACTTATAGCTCTTTATTTTTGTTTATTATCAAATAAAAGACAATTAAAATGGTGTATTGTAAATGATAAATTTAATTAGTATAAATAAAAATTAAATAATTATACATTTGCTATTGCATAAATATAAGTATTGGGTGTATAATTATACCAAGAAGTAAATAAGTTCTGTGAATAATTAGGGGGAATTAGTAATGAATAAGGGTTTATTAAAAAAATTAGGATTAGTTGTAGCAATTGGAGCAATGGCAATAAGCATAGTTGGATGTGCAGGAAATAAAAATACAGCAGGAAGCAAAAATGGAAAAGAAACAGCTTCAGTGCTTGAATCAATAAAACAAAAAGGTAAACTTGTAGTTGGAACAAGTGCAGATTATCCACCATATGAATTTCATAAACAGGTAAATGGAAAAGATCAAATAGTAGGATTTGATATTAGTATAGCAAAATCATTAGCAGAAGACTTAGGTGTAGAACTACAAATAAATGATATGGATTTTGATGGATTACTTATAGCTCTTCAAGCTGGAAAAGTAGACATGGTATTTGCAGGTATGACACCTACTGATGAAAGAAAGGAAAATGCAGATTTTTCAGATATATATTATACAGCACAACATGGATTTATAGTTAGAAAAGGTGAAGAAGGAAATATAAAATCAATTGATGATTTAAAAGATAAGAAGATTGGTGTACAAAAAGGATCAATTCAAGAAGGACTAGCTAATGATAAACTTCCAGATGCTGAAAAGAAGGCATTAGGAAAGGTTACTGATCTAGTATTAGATTTAAAAAACAATAAAGTAGATGCAATATTAGTTGAATTACCAGTTGCAGAATTTAACTGTGAAAAGAATTCAGATATAGCTTTAACAGATGTTATATTAGAAGATTCAGAAGGTGGATCAGCAATAGCAATGAATAAGGGTTCAGATGATTTAAAGAGTGAAATAAATAAAACAATACAAAAATTAAAAGATGAAGGTAAAATAGATAAATTTGTAATAGAAGCAAATGAAATGGTAGAGTAAATTATTTTTCCACCCCTGGGTCCAATAAATTCCATTTGGAATTTATTGGACCCAGGGGTGGAAATAGAAAGAATATGACTAGGGGGGAGAAATTTTGAATTTTACATTTTTAGAAAAATACTATGGATATTTTTTAAGTGGGGCAGAAATTACAATAGTATTGGCATTCTTTGCAGTACTTTTTGGAACGATTATGGGGCTAGGATTAACATTTTTAAGACGTTCAAAATTTAAAATATTAAGAATTATAGGTACAGCTTATGTAGAATTTGTTAGGGGAACTCCCCTTCTAGTTCAAATATATATAATATATATTGGACTACCTAAATTAATAGGAATAGATTTATCTGATATAACTACAGGGGCAATAGCATTGGCACTTAATTCTTCAGCATATGTTTCTGAAATAATTAGAGCTGGTATTGAAGCTGTTGATAAGGGGCAAATGGAGGCAGCTAGAAGTTTAGGTATGAATCAAAAAACAGCTATGTTTAATATAATAATACCTCAAGCATTTAAAAATATATTACCTGCTTTAGGAAATGAATTTATATCAGTAATTAAGGAATCTTCAATGGTTTCAGTAATTGGAGTAGCTGAACTTATGTATAATGCGAATACTGTAAAAGGAAATACAGCATTAGGTTTAGAACCTGTAATAGTAGCAGCAATTGTATACTTTATAATTACATTTACTCTAACAAGGGCATTAGGATATGTGGAAAGGAGAATGAAGGTAAGTGATATACGTTAAAGATTTACACAAAAGTTTTGGAGAGCATGAAGTTCTTAAAGGAATAGATTATCATATAAAAAAAGGTGAAGTGGTTGTTGTAATTGGACCTTCAGGATCTGGAAAAAGTACATTTTTAAGATGTCTTAATTTATTAGAAGATCCAAGCTCTGGAGTAGTTGAATTTGAAGGGAAAGATATAACATCAAAAGTTGTGGATATAAATAAGATAAGAGAAAAAATGGGGATGGTTTTTCAACAATTTAATTTATTTCCACATAAAACTGTAATAAATAATATAGCATTGGCACCTATGAAAATAAAAAAATTATCAAGGCAAAAAGCAGAAAATAAAGCAATGGATTTATTAGATAAAGTAGGGCTTAAAGATAAAGCAAATGACTATCCAGCATCATTATCTGGAGGACAAAAACAAAGAATAGCTATTGCAAGAGCATTGGCAATGGAACCAGATGTTATGCTATTTGACGAACCAACATCAGCATTAGATCCAGAAATGGTAGGTGAAGTTTTAAGTGTTATGAAAAATCTTGCAAAAGAAGGTATGACTATGGTGGTTGTAACTCATGAAATGGGATTTGCAAGAGAAGTTGGGGACAGAATACTTTTTATGGATGATGGAAATATAGTAGAAGAAGGCACTCCGGAAGAAGTATTTAAGAATCCTAAAAATCCAAGAACAATAGACTTTTTGTCTAAAGTACTTTAAACTTTGTTGTAATTGATAAAGAAAAAGTATATAGAGTAGTATATAAATTTTATATAAAAAGAACGAAAAAAATTTAGAATAAAAGTTGTATAATTATGAATATAGCTGATAAAGGATAAGTAGAAAAATACTTGTTGTTTATCGGCTTTGTTTGTTTTTTAAGAATTTACATTAATTGAAGTATTGTGTAATTTTATGTATAAATTATGTAAATAAAATATAATTAAATGTAAAATCATATACAAATATAATAAAATATGTTAATATTATACACGTAAGGGATATTACTTTAAGTGTATAAAAATCAAAATTTATTCATAAATTTACAAATAGTATTTTAAAATCTAAGAACAGTAATTTTACATAGGGGGAAAAGTAAATGGATAATAAAAAAATTATCAACATGAAAAATCAAATTTTGCTTGTACTATTTTTAAGTTCAGTATTTCTAAGAGGTATTTTTGATTATTATTTAAAAGCGCCTATAATGTCAGTTGTAGCAATAGTAGGTTCTGGTATAGTATTAAGTATTATACAGTTTATTTTAATAAAGAAAAAATGTATTAATGCATCAATGTATTTCATGGTATTTTCAATATCCACAATTGGTGTAATATTAATGAGCACATCACCAACAATATCTAATTTAATGATATTTTATTCAGCAATTTTTTTAATTATATTATATCAAGAGACAATTCCAATAGTTCTTCAATGTATATCTAGTGCCGTTTTTATGAGCTATTTTTTCATAAAAAACAAAGAAACAATATTTTCTAATATAGGGTATGATCAATTAATATTTTTAATTCTTTATATAGGAAGCGGATTATTTATATGTACATTATTATGTATAATAACAAAACGTACTTATGTTGTATTAGAAGAAAAAATTAAAGAAAGCAATGAAGCAAAATCTAAGACTGAGCTTTTATTAGGTAAGCTTAGTGAAACAATAGAATCCTTAAATGAAGCGAGCTGTACTATTAGTGAAGGAATTAATACAACAGCAGAAGTATCAGAACAAATATCAGTTGCTTCAAATGAAGTCGCAAACAAAGCAACAAGAGAAGTTGAAACGATGAATAATATCCAATCATTTATGCATATTGGAGAACAAGGGTTAGAAGAAGTAACAAGTGCAGTAGAAATTATGTCGGAATTATCATCTTCTACAAAGGATGTTGTTTTACAAGGAGCTAGCAAAGTTGATGATTTATCAAGTGAAATGACCAAAGTAAAAGATAATATTATAAGTACTGTAACGTTA
The DNA here is from genome assembly GCF_963527835.1 of uncultured Clostridium sp. Taxonomy (GTDB): domain Bacteria; phylum Bacillota; class Clostridia; order Clostridiales; family Clostridiaceae; genus Clostridium. The sequence continues at coordinate 113,271 of NZ_CAURTC010000005.1, forward strand.
ATTAATAATTTAAATGAAGAAAATTCAAAGATAGTAAAAATTATAGATACGGTAAGCGAAATAGCGGGGCAAACAAATCTTTTAGCACTTAATGCATCAATAGAAGCAGCGAGAGCAGGAGAGCATGGTAAAGGTTTTGCAGTTGTTGCAGATGAAGTTAAAAAACTAGCGGAAAACTCTAAGGAATCAACAAACCAAATAATATCTATATTAAATAGTATATCCGAAAGAACTAATGCTGTATCAGATGAAATAGTAAAGGAAAAGAAATCAATAGAAATATGTAATGAACATACAAATATAGTAAAAGATTTATTTAAAAATATAAATAATAATACAGGAAATGTATTAAATCATTCTGATAATGTAAATCAGCAAATTAAAGGCTTAGTTACTGTATTTTCAAAAACAGCAATAGAAATAGATAGTATAAGTGAAAATGTTGAAACTACAGCGTCGGCTATGGAAGAAATATCAGCTAATATTAGTGAACTTAATAATAATATAGAGGGTATATCTAATACATATAAAAATATAGATAAATTAAGTACTAAACTTAGTAAGATTCAGAGTTAAAATTAGTATTGATTTTAGATTATAAATTGAATACCATATGTTAAAACGATTCAATCACTAACATATGGTATTTTTATTTTAAGCAATTATAAAAAGTTAAATAATGCAAGTTGTATTATTTTATTAAAATAAAATAGAATAAGTTATTAAGCTAATATAATAAAGCTATCATTAAGAAGTTAATAAATAGTATTATCATAAATGCTAAAACTGAATTAGTTCCTCCTTTTGAAGTAAGGAATTTAATATAATCATTATAAGTTAAATTTGGAGATATGTTTTTAGTTATGTTTGAAGAAAAGTCTCGAAGTGAAAAAATTTTATGTTCAACAAATCTAATATAAATATTGTTTCCAAACATGCCTAAAACTAAAGAAATAATAACTCCAGTAAAACCAGCAAGTGGTCCTAAAAGACTTACAAGGCTAGTGGTTATAAGAATAAATAGGAAGAAAATCAAAAAAAGCTTCCTATATAGTAACCAATATGAACCGAAAAAAAATGCAGCCCAGTTCCATGAAATAAATTTATTATTTATTTTATATCTATTAAAGTATTCTATATAATATGAAGATTTTCTTTTTCCAACAAAAGATGTAAATTCTTCATCATTTATATCAGAATTTAAATAATCAATATTAATTTTAGCATTACTATTATCATTTATACTTTCAGTAGATTCATTTTCAGTATCATTATTTTTATAAAAAGAAGTGTTTTCATATACTTTTCTTTTGTAATTAGGACAGAATAAATTGTTACAAATATTATCTTTGTCTAACTCTTTATTGCAGTAAGAACATTTCATTAATAAAATCCTCCTTTAAAATATATTTTATAAGTTATTTCCTTAGAGAATTATAACATATACCTTATTAATAATAAAATTATAAACATAATAAAATAACAAATTATTCCAATTCGCAGTTTTTATAATAATGTGAAATTTTAATCAGAATTTGTATGTAGAAAATTAAAAAAGATGGAAAATTATAAGAAAATATGTTATTATTTCTTTAAAAGTAAATTATTAATTAAGTATATGTAGTAAAGATTAGTGGATAAGATTTAATTTGATTCAATAAAAACAAAAATGGAACATAATAAAAGTTTATTTTTTTATCAACTTAAAAGAAATTAACAATAGAAAATTTATCTTTAATTAGTAGGGGGAAATTATGAAAATAGAAAAAATAAATGTATTATGTAAATACAGTATGAGAGTAAAAGATGATAAATTTATAATCAAGGGAGAAGGGCTATTTTCTAAAAATGATGCGGAAGATTATCTTGAACTTTTCCAAAAAACTATTAAGTCAATGGACTCAAGTAATTTAATACTAATTATAGATAATAGTGAATTTAGGATGAGCTTTCCTGATGCTAAATTATTTTATGAAAAAGTATGTGATGCATATATAAGTTCTGATTTTAAAGATAAATATATAGTTATGCCAGAAAATGATATAGCTAATATTCAAATAAAGAAAAATGCTAACAAAGTATTTAATTATATAAAAGTTATCTCAGATATAAATATTATAAAATAGAATTAAGAATACACTATATGATATATTTTTACTAAAAACTATTTCCACGCTTAAAAACCGACAATATTTATTAAAATTATAAGAAAAATGTATAATCATAATATATTATGGAATATTGTATATTTATATGTTATAATTGGAAAGAAGCTGCTACTAATAATAGTAGTTTTATTAGAATTTTTTTGGAGGGATAATAAGTGAAAATAGAAAAGAAAAATACTATGTCTAATTATTCTATGGCGATTGTGGGAAACAAAGCAATACTTTCATCAAAGGGAATGTTTTCAAAAGAAGATGCTGAAAATTACATAAGTGATTTTGTTACATTTACAAAATCTAATAATACATCTTCTTTAATATTAGTAATAGAAAATGCAGAATTAAAAACATCTTTCCCAGATGTAAAGCCATTTTATGATAAAATGAGTGATCTTTATATTAATTCGAATTTTAAAAAGAAGTATATGCTTATGCCTGCAAGTGCAATAGCTGGAATGCAAATTAAAAAATTAGATGAAAAATTTTTTAATGAAATAAAAGTGATTTCAAGTATTGATCAAGCTGTATAATTAATAAGTATTTATATTAATTATAAAAACAAACTATATAGCTTTATGTAAAGGTTTAATTAGATTTTAAAGATCAATATATAAATAAAAAATTAATACATAAGTAAAAGGGGGCAGTTCAAAATGATTAAAAAAGTCATTTTGTAATAGCTCCTTATTTTATATAAATATATATAAGATTATAAAATTTAAAGAGATTTTTATTAATGAATATAACGTATTATTTTTAAAATAATATGTTGTATTTTTGTGAAAATATGTTTTAATATAATAATAATGTAATATTTATACAAACTATGAAATATTATGGTAAAATAATAATAACCATACTATATTTAGAGTATTTTTATAAATAATATTTTTAGTTAAATATTAAATTTCAGAAAGGAACATATTATGAGTACGAGAGAATTACTAGATAATCTATTCAAAGAATTAGAAGATGTAATATATTATGAAGATGTAGGAATTCACAAAATAGTTGATAATTCTTATATAAAACCATATTACAAACAATTAACAGATATTTCATTTGAAGATTGGAGCAAATACCATGCTTCAAAAATGCTTAAAATAGTTGATGATATGTATTTATCTGAAATGATGAATACAAAAAAACCACTATTTGTAGACAAGCTTTCTGTAGATACAAGCAAACCAAGTTGTTTAAGAGATTTTGGGATAGTATCAACTTGCCTTATACCATTTTTCTTAAATGATGAAATAGCCTTCTTTATTACTATGCCAATATTTAAAGAAGAACATAAATATTCAGAAGAAGAAAAATCAGAAGCAATAAATATTGTAAAAAAATATAATAAGATTTTATGTATTAAGGAGATGTTTAAACGTGAAATTATCTAAAGCTATAGCAAAATATATTGAAAGTTGTGGTGTAGAATACGTATTTGGTATACCATCAGGAAATGTAGCAAGTATTTATGATGCACTTAATGATACTAAAGTTGAATTTGTAGTAACTAAAAATGAAGCAGGATCAACTTATTCAGCAGGAAAATATTCAGATTTAAGTAAAAAACTTAGTTGTTCAATCTTATGCGGAGGGGTAGGTATTACTAACGCAATAAATGGAATAGCAGATGCATACATAAATAATATTCCTATGCTTGTTATTAGTGGATATGCAGCAAGTGATAGTATAGGTAAAGGTTGCGTTCAAGAATTGGATACAGCACCTATAACTGAAAGCATAACAAAATATAGTAAAACAATTACTAAAAAAGAAGATGTATTATCTGAATTAGATAAAGCAGTAAAATTAGCAATGCAAGATCCAAAAGGACCAGTTCATCTATCAATATCAATGGATTTACCTACAACAGAAATAAATGAAGATGATATAAAAACTTATGTAGCTGAAAAAATAAATTATAATTATGATGAAGAATCATTAAATATAGCAATTAATATGTTAAATAATGCTAAAAAAGGTATCATATTAGTTGGTAGAGGTGCTAAAGGAAATAATGAACTTATAAAGAAATTATCATCAAAATTAGGATGGTATGTAGCAACTACACCTCAAGGAAAAAGTTCAATAGATAGTGAATTTGAATTTAACATAGGAAACTATGGATTTAATAGTACTGATTTTGCGCAAAACTATTCAGATACAGAAGAAATAGACTGCATATTAGTATTAGGATCAAGCCTTGGAGAGAGTGCAACAAGAAACTTTAGTGATGCATTATTCAATGATGGAAATAAAGTTATTCAAATAGATAACAGGAAAAAGAGTCTAAATAAAAACCATATTGATAGATTTAAAGTATATTATGAATTATCAGAAGCATTATCAATAATAGATGAAAAAGTAGAAGATAAAAATGTAACTTTAAATAAAGCAGAAAAATTAAATAATGAATATATAAAAGATCATACAGGAATATCTGTTAGAAGATTAGCAGATATGCTTCCAAATATATTAAATCCTAGCACTACTTATATGTGCGATATAGGTGAATTTATGAATTATATGTATAAATATCTATTCATTCCAAAAGAATCAGATTTTATTGCTAGCTTAAATTATGGAGCTATGGGAAACTGCGTGGCAGGTTCAATAGGTGCAGCTTTAAGTGGCAATACAGAAAAATATGCTGTAGTTGTTGGTGATGGATCAGTATTTATGAATGGTAGTGAAATTTTAACAGCAAAACAATACTCATTACCTATAGTATATTTTGTAATAAATAATGCAAAATTAAATTATGTTGATCAAGGTATGACATTCTTATTTGGAAGATCTATTAATGGCGTAGTTCAAGATAGAGTTTCAATAAAGGCAATAGGAGAAGCAGCTGGAATTAAATCATATGAAATAACAGATTTAAGTCAACTTAATGAAATAAAAGATGAGTTATATTCTTGTAGTGAACCTATAATAGTTGAAATAATAACTGATGGTTCAGAAAAAGTTGCAGCAGCAGATAGATTCAAAACATTAAAAAATAAAAAGTAAGAACATTGTTCTAGAAAAATATGATATTTTAGTATAAAGCTCGTGGACTGAGAAATTTGCTTTAAGAATTCTAAAATTAGAATAGTCCCATTTTAGCTTGCTCCCAATATAAAATTGAGACAAGCAGTAAATGTGACGATACTCATTAAATATTCTCAAAGTTTAATTACAATGCCACTTTGCTTATTGCATATATCAACATATTTTAAAAAAGATTTTAGTGTAAAGAGGCTCTTAAGGAAAAATAAAAGATAAAAGTGGAAAGTTAGAGAAGAGATTTTTTAGTCCTATTGCTTTTAATAAAACTCTTAACTCATACTTATCCACTTTTAATTTTAAAGTTTGGTGTAGTAGCCTCTTTAATAAGGTAGGAATAGTTAGTTAGAAAAAAACAAAGCCAATAACTAATAAGATAATTATTGCAATTAAAATGTAAAGTCCAGTATTAGTACTTGTTCCTGTTTCTGAAGAATCTTCTTCAGGGATACTTTTTTGATTAGTTGCATTTTTTTCAATTTCTTCAAGTTTTGAACTAATATTAGAATTATCAATTTTTTCTTTAGTAGTGTTTAAAGTTTCATTATCTTTTGAAGATTCCTTTTCTTCTAAATCATATCTTGGGAATACTTTCTCAAATGCATAACATGTAGAAGTTATACAATCATTTTTTTCTCCCAGCTCTTTGTTACAGTAAGGACACTTCATAAAAAAATACCTCCTTTTTATTAGAACTTAATCAATTATTTTTTATAAATAAATTCATAACATATATAGTATAAAAATAACAAAAATATACCTCATATAAAGTATTTTATGCTTTATATGAGGTATATTTTACAAATTAATATAGATTTATATTTTTAGTAATTTTTTTGTACAATTATAGTTATTTGATAGTTAATGTTCACAACAGTTACACTTTTTCAGTGAAATTCTAATTAAATTTATGGTTAGAGCTACATTATATTAAGAATTATTATAGATAATGCTTATCTAAGGTAATTATACAATTATATTTAGGATGAATTGATTTAACTCTTGATGCAATGGTATTTATTATATCATCATCTTTAAAAGTATCATTTAAAACTAAATCAAAAATTAAGTTTTTATGATTGCCATCACCAACAATTCTAAAATCGTGAATAGAATCTATATAATCATATTCATTTATTAGTTTTAATATTTCATCATGAGCTTCTTTAACCTCACCTTCAATTATACAGATAGGATCCATGTGTATAACAAGATAAATTCTAAGTTTAGCGGAAATTTCTCTTTCAGCTTTATCAATTATTTCATGAATCTTCATTATATCAATATTAGCAGGAATTTCAGCATGTATAGAAGCCATACATTTTCCAGGGCCATAGTTATGTATTATTAAATCATGAGCTCCAGTAACATGCTCATAAGACAATACCATATCATTTATTCCTTTAACAAGTTCAGGGTCAGGAGCTTCACCAAGTAATGGGTTAAGAGTTTCTTTTATCAATGAAAAACCTGAATAAACTATAAATCCAGCAACTATAAGTCCAATAAATCCGTCTATAGGAATCTTTGTAAATTTAGAAGCCAAGAAAGAAATAGCAACAGTAGTAGAAGTAAAAACATCTCCTAATGCATCTACAGAAGCTGCTTTTAATGCAGAAGAATTGATCTTATTTCCCATAAATTTATTAAAACCAGAAAGCCAAAATTTAAGTCCTATTGAAATTAAAAGAAGAATAAAAGGTATAAGTTCAAATTTAACTACTTCAGGATTTGTAATTCTAGTTAATGATGATTTTATAAATTGGAAACCAACAAGCATAACCATAAATGCAACAATTAAAGCAGAAATATATTCAATTCGTCCATGTCCAAAAGGATGTTCCTTATCAGCAGGTTTACTTGCCATCTTAAAGCCTATTATAGTTATGAGAGAAGATGCTGCATCAGATAAGTTATTAAATGCATCAGCAACAATAGCTATACTTGAAGAAATGAGTCCAACAGAAATTTTTATTAAAAATAATGTGAAGTTAATAAAGATTCCTACAAGTCCTCCAAGAATACCATAAGAATTCCTTACTTTATCATCATCTATATTATGATTATCCTTAATAAACTTATTAACAAGAAATTGAGAAAACATAAAATCGCCCCTATCATATATATTAAATAACTTAATTCTAATATAGTAATTAGTATTTGTAAAATATAATATTCTTATAATAATGTTTTTAAAGTGTTAATTAAGATATATGTTTTGTTTTAGCACAGGGATATGATACGCTCATAAGTAAAGTTTGATGGAATTTGAAAATGAAACTTAGACATTCTATATAGTCATTAAGGATGTTTAAAAATAAAATATGCTTTATGTAGAGTTTTAAATATAAAATAAATTTATAGTATCAAATTAATATAAATTCATAGTATTAGTTTGATAAATGTTAGAAAAATTAATATAATTTTTTTATATTGAAATATAAAGTAAGGTATAAATTGTATTTTGTACTATAGGTCGTTTGATTTAAATTATATGATTTGATAATATGACTATATTCATATATTTATTGTATATGTAATTAATGATAGTAAATGATTACTTAAAGTATAACGCTGTATGTTTTTAGTAATACATTTTTACAAAGTTATACTTTATGTGATGGTTTTTTAAGCTATTATATCGAGAGGAGAAAATTTATGAACACAGCAAAAGATTTATTAAATTTTATAAATAATAGCAAAAGTGCATTTCATGGTGCTCATGAAGTTAAATCAATCTTAGATAAAGAGGGATTTGTAGAAATTAAAGAATGTGATAAGTGGGATTTAAAACATGGTGGAAAATACTATGTTATGAAAAACGAATCTGCAATAATAGGATTTGAAATTGGAAGTGGAGATATAACAGAAGAAGGATTTAGATTAATAGGAGCTCATACAGACTCTCCAGGATTCAGAATAAAACCACATGCAGAAATGACAGTAGAAGATCATTACGTTAAATTAAACACAGAAGTTTATGGTGGTGCAATACTTAGCACATGGTTTGATAGACCATTAGGGGTAGCTGGTAGAGTTACATTAAAAGGAAGCAATCCACTAAAACCACAAGTTAAATTAGTAGATTTAAATAAGCCTGTTTTAATAATACCAAGCTTAGCAATACACATGAATAGAACTATTAATGAAGGCTATGAATATAATAGACAAAAAGATACATTACCATTACTTACAATGGCTACTGATAAGTTAGAAAAAGATGGTTACTTACTTAAGTTAATTGCAGAAAGTTTAAATGTAAAAGAAAAAGAAATTGTAGATTTTGATTTATTCGTATATGAGTATGAAAAAGGATGCTTATTTGGAATGAATGAAGAGTTTATTTCAGCAGGAAGATTAGATGATCTTTGGATGGTATATGCAGGCCTTGTAGCATTACTTCAAAGTAAATCTAATAAAGCAACAAAAGTTTTAGTTGCACTTGATAATGAAGAAATAGGCAGTTTAACATCTCAAGGAGCAAATTCTTCATTACTTGAAAATATATTAGAAAGAATAACATTAGCACTTGGAAAAGACAGAGAAGATTTCAAGAGATCATTATCAAACTCAGTTATGATTTCAGCAGATTTAGCTCATGCTCTTCATCCAAATTATGCAGAAAAGCATGATCCAACAAACAGACCACTTATTGGAAAAGGACCTGTTATAAAAATAGCTGCGTCAGGAAGTTATTCAACAGATAGCTACGCAGCAGCAATATTTAAGCAAGTTTGTAAAAATGCAAATGTACCATGTCAAGAATTTGTAAATAGATCAGATGTTAAAGGTGGAACAACAATAGGACCAATAACTGCATCTAAATTAAACATTCCAGTTATAGACATGGGTGCACCATTACTTTCAATGCATTCAGTAAGAGAACTTGCAAGTGTTAAAGATAATGAATATACAATAAAAGCATTTACTGAATTTCTTTCATTATAAGGATGTTTTGAATTAATATTATAGTGAAATAAAATAAGTATTAATTATATTATTACTAAAGAGATTTAATAAAGTTTTATACTAGATAGCTTGGAAAAAGTAGTAGGTTTAAATATTTTAAAAACATTAAAAACATTAAAAAATATTCATATATTATAATGCATGAAGTTAAAAAAATTACATCCCAGATTTTGGGGTGTAATTTTTTAATATATTTATAATTTTAGAATATAGTTAATTTTTTATTCTTTTTATAAGTATTTATTAGTTAACAATTGAATTCTCTATTCTTTATAATCTAAAGTTATTACAGTAACACCTTTATCTTTAAGGGCAACAGCCTCAGTCTTATCAATATCAGAATCTGTGATAAGATGAGAAATTTCATTTATATCTCCGCTAGAAAAATTATTATGTCTACCTACTTTAGAACTAGATGCTAATATATATACAGGACCATTACAGCGATTTATCATCTCATGATTAATCAATGTTTCTTGAAGCACGGAAGTACTTATTCCAGAGTCTGATGCTATACCACTAACACCTAAAAAACATTTATCAGCTGTTATTTTAGAAAGTATATAGGTAGCAAATTCTCCAACTAATGATTGTTTTCTTTCATAAACCTGACCGCCAGTTAAGACTAGTTCAATATTTGGACCAATAGTTGATTGCAAAACTTTACCATTATTAGTAACGACATTAACTCTTCTATCATCTAGATATTTTAGTATTAAAAGTGCAGTTGAACTAGAATTTATAAATATAGTATCACCATCTTTTATTAGAGAAGCAGCGTATTTTGCAATACAATTCTTTTTTTGAATAAGCACTGATTCTTCATGTTTTTCTTTTGAAGTAGGTTTAACATCGTCATTTACATCACTTACTAACCTTGCACCCCCATAATATCTTATGATTAATCCTTCGTCATCTAAGACTTGCAAATCCCTTCTTAAGGTAAGTGGAGATATTTGTAATCTTTCTGCTAGTTCATTAGTATTAATACTCTCATTTGATTTAAGGTAATCTAAAATCTTATCTCTTCTTTTAGAAACTATAGATTGTGTTTTTTTCATAATAATCGTCACCTTTGCCTAATATTTTAATTTATCATTAATTTTTATAAAACCGATAAATAATATAATCAATCTTATCTACCATATAAGGAATTTCTTTAATGCCTTGAAAGTAGTTATTATAACTAATATCCTATCTTAGATTTATTGTTAATTATATAAGTGTATTTAAAATTTCATTATATAATTTAATTCTCAATATAATTATAATACAAATAATCATAAGGTTCAATTGAAACATTCAAAAAATACATTTTAAAATAAAAATATTAAAATAATTCAAAAAATACTTGAATTATTTGAATGTTTAGGTTAAGATAGATTCATAAACAAACAAAAGATTCAGAAATATAAATCACAACGTTCAATAAAAAAAGTAAAAAACATTATAAAAAATCGAAAAACATCGAAAATAATCAAAAAATATATAAAATAAACATAAAAGCTAGTATAATTAGGAGGAGATCAAAATGTCACAAGTACAAAATATTACAAGAGAATCATGGATACTTAATACATTTCCAGAATGGGGAACTTGGTTAAATGAAGAGATAGCAAAAGAAAATGTAAAACATGGTACCTTTTCCATGTGGTGGTTAGGATGTACAGGAATATGGGTTAAGAGTGAAGGAAGTACAAATATATGTATAGATTTTTGGTGTGGAAGTGGAAAGAAAACAAAATCTAATCCATATATAAATCCAGAACATCAAATGGCTAGAATGTGTGGAGGAAAGAAACTCCAACCAAATTTAAGAGTAGCACCTTTTGTATTAGATCCATTTGGAATAAAAGAAATTGATGCAGTTTTATCAACACATGATCATAATGATCATATTGATGTAAACGTTGCGGCGGCAGTTATGCAAAACTGTGATTCAAGTATACCATTCATTGGACCACAAGCATGTGTGGATAAATGGATTGGCTGGGGAGTACCAAAAGAAAGATGTATAGTTGTTAAGCCGGGAGATACAGTAAAGGTTAAAGATATAGAAATAGTTGCATTAGAAGCATTTGATAGAACAGCATTAATAACAGCCCCACCAGAAGGTGACTTAAGAGGAACAATGCCAATTAATATGGATATTAAAGCAGTTAACTATTTAATAAAAACTCCAGGTGGAAATCTTTATCATAGTGGAGATTCACATTATTCAAACTACTATGCAAAACATGGTAATGAACATAAGATAGATGTTGCACTAGGTTCATATGGAGAAAATCCAAGAGGAATTACAGATAAGATGACATCAATAGATATTTTGAGAATGGCAGAATCATTAAATACAAAAGTAGTTATACCGTTCCATCATGATATTTGGTCAAATTTCCAAGCAGACACAAAAGAAATATTAGAATTGTTTGATATGAGAAAGGACAGGCTACAATATAAATTCAATCCATTTATATGGCAAGTAGGAGGAAAATTTACATTCCCAGTAGATAATGAAAAGAGAGAATATCATTATCCAAGAGGATTTGATGACTGTTTTGAAACAGAAATAAATTTACCATACACATCATTCTTATAAGATAAAATCTTTAAGTTAGAGTTTTGCACTCTAGTTAAATTTATCGAAGATGAAGCCTTATTTTCTAATAATAAAGAGATAAGAAAATTAACAAGGTTAAACATTTGATAAAAATTATATGGGGAGTTGATAGCTCCCCAGTTAAAACAGGAGGGACATTATGTTAAAGGGATTAATTGAGAAAAAAAGATATTCATTTCACAAAGAATTTACAAAGTGGGAGGATGCAGTGAAAGCCTCTTGTAAACCTTTAATAGAAGAGGGAGTTATAGAACCATCTTATGTTGATTCAATAATAGCAAATGTAAATAAGTATGGTCCTTATATAGTAATAGCACCGAATGTATGTATACCACATGCACAGGAAGGTGTTGGTGTTAATGATACAGCCATTTGTTTCATGAAAACTGAAAAACCAGTTCATTTTAGTGATGACGCAGAGCAGGATGCACAATTATTTTTTGTATTAGCTTCAACGGATAATGAACTTCATATGAAAAATTTAGTTAGTATGGTTGATTTGATAGAAAATGAAGATGTATTAAAGAGATTAGTAGAATCTAATTGTGAAGAAGACTTAGAAGCAATTCTTGAAATTTTATAATAAATAATATATAGACTGAAGACCAAGAGGGATTAATATTAAGAAACAATAATTTATTAAATTCTTAGGGGGAATAAAAATGGATTTATTATTATCGATATGGACTTTTTTCCAAATTAATATTTTGACTAATCCAGCATTTTTCATTGGTTTTATTGTACTTATAGGTTATCTGCTATTAAAGAGACCTATATATGAGGCAATTGCAGGATTTATAAAAGCAACAGTTGGTTATTTAATACTTAATGTAGCCGCTGGTGGACTAGTAAATAACTTCCGTCCAATATTGGCAGGGTTGAAAGATCGTTTTAATTTAACAGCAGCAGTTATTGATCCATACTTTGGACAGACAGCGGCACAATCGGCAGTGGAAAATGTAGGACGATCATTTTCACTTATGATGATAGTACTTTTGATAGCATTTATTTTTAACATAATATTGGTTTTATTTAGAAAACAAACAAAGATAAGAACTGTATTTATTACAGGACACATAATGGTACAACAATCATCAACAGCTTTATGGGTAGTACTATTCTGTTTCCCAGACATAATTGATACACAGGCAGTAATTATGCTTGGTTTATTACTAGGAACATATTGGGCAGTATCATCAAACCTTACAGTTGAAGCAACTCAAGAGTTAACTGAAGGTGGAGGATTTGCAATTGGGCATCAACAAATGTTTGGTATTTGGTTAACAGATAAATTTGCAGGAAAGATTGGTAATAAAGAAAAATCAATAGAACATTTAAAATTACCTGGATTCTTATCAATATTTAACGATAATGTAGTAGCAACTGGTATATTAATGATGTTCTTCTTCGGAATAATCATGGGAATATTAGGACCTGATTTATTACATCAAATAGATAAAGGGTTTAATGCAGATAGAAACTTTATATTTTATATAATGGAGAAATCATTAAACTTTGCAGTTTACTTAAGTATATTACAACTTGGAGTTAAGATGTTCGTTTCAGAACTTACTGAATCATTCCAAGGTATTTCAAATAAACTTTTACCGGGATCAATGCCAGCAGTAGATTGTGCTGCAACTTATGGATTTGGGCACGCTAATGCAGTAACAATTGGATTCTTATTTGGAGCATTAGGACAATTTATATCAATTATAGGATTAATAGTATTTAAGAGTCCAGTACTAATAATCACAGGTTTCGTACCAGTATTCTTTGATAATGCAACATTTGCAGTGTATGCAAATAAAAAAGGTGGATTAAAAGCAGCTATGATCATTCCTTTCATATCGGGGGTAATTCAAGTATTAGGAGGAGCATTTGCAGCATACTACTTTGGATTAGCACAATTTGGAGGATGGCATGGAAACTTCGATTTTGCTACAGTATGGCCAGTAATTGGAGTGTTAATGAATAATTTACACTATGTAGGGTTTGGAATAGCACTAGTTGCACTATTAGTCATACCACAATTTCAGTATAGAAAAAATAAAAAAGGATACTTTAAAATAGCAGAAGATTATGATGAATATCTTAATGAAAAGGGAATGGAAGCTTAGTATAAAACAATAAAAAATAATTTTTGAGGGAGATGTTAATTATGTTAAGAGTAATAGCAGCATGTGGAAGTGGAATGGGATCAAGCCAAATAATAAAGATGAAAATAGCAAAGGTTTTTAAAAAATTAGGCATAGATGTAACAATTCAACATAATAGTGTTGGAGAAGCTAAAAGCCAGGCTTCTAGCTTTGATGTAGTATTTTGTTCAGAAGTATTAAAATCAAACTTTAAAAGAGCAGAAGATTCAGGAACTATAATTATAGGATTAAGAAATGTTTTATCAGAAAAAGAAATTGAAGAAAAAATTATAGAAAATGTAGTGAATAAAAAGTAAAAATTACTGGGATGAGAAAATAAAAGATGTTGATATTAAATTAAAATAGAATGTAGATAAGTTAAGATGTGGCAATTTAAAGAATGATTTAATCGGAGGAATAAATTATGAAATTTGAAAAGAAGTTTTTAACAGAACTACACAGATGTTATGCAACTGGTAGCACTGTTGTAGATGGTGAAAGACATATATTACTAGCAACTGAAGGGGAAGGGGCTTGTTATAGTTATACAGGAGAAGATTTTAAACAGACCACAGTTTGGGATGGACCAGGTGGAACAATGTCTATGATACCTATACCAGGAAAGAATGGAGATTTCTTAGCAGTACAAAATTTTTTCCCAACTTTTCAATCAGAAAAAGCTACAATAGTTTGGGCAAGACCAACAGAAAATGGTTCTTGGGATGTGAAGAAAATCTTAGACTTACCATATGTCCATAGATTTGATATATTAAGCGCTAATGGAGTTAATTATTTTTTAGGATCAGTTTTATGTAATTCAAAACAGTTTAAGGATGATTGGTCAGATCCAGGCAAGATTTATGTTGGAGTATTACCAGAGGATTTAAGTAAACCTATAGAACTTAAGGTTATAAAAGAAGGATTAACTAAAAATCATGGATATTGCAGAACTACTTGGGATGGAAAAATGGCAGGTATAGTTACTTCAGAAGAAGGAGCATTTGTAGTGACTCCACCTCAAAGTGAAGGTGAAGAGTGGCGTGTTGAACAAATAATGAATAGACCAATTAGTGATATTGCAGTAGTTGATATTGATGAAGATGGTGAAGACGAATTAATTACAATAGAAGATTTTCATGGCAGTAACTTTTTAATAAATAAGAAAATTGATGGTGAATATAGGTCGATTTATAAATATCCTAAAGAAATGGATTTTGGACATGTCGTTTGGGGTGGAAAATTAAGGGGAGTTCCAAGCATAATTGGTGGATACAGAAGAGTTGAAAAAGAGTTATTTGTAATTCAATGTGAAGATAAAGAAAAGCTTACTTTTAAAACAGAAGTTATTGAAGCTGGCACAGGTCCAAGTAATGTAGCAGTTGTACATGATGAAGATAGAGATATTATAATTTCAGCTAATAGAGAACTTGGGGAAGCAGCCCTATATTTTGTAACTGATTAATAAAATTAGTAAAATTGGTGATAGTACAACAGGTAAATTGGTTACTATCACCTAAAATTAAAACTCATAAGTTGACCATTTAAATTCACAATTAAATATATATAAAATAATGAGTGTGAAGGAGTATAAAACTTCATACTCCAGTTTTAATACCCTTTTTTAGGAAAATTGCAACTTAAAATAAATAAAAATAGATTAGTAATTTATTTGATTATTTAATTAATGAAGTAGAAATGAATTATTTCAGTTTAGTGATTGTCACCACATATTAAAAATACATTGTTAGGAGGATTAATTATGTTAGAAGAATTAAAAAAAGAAGTTTATGAAGCTAATATGCTTTTACCTAAATATAATTTAGTAACTTTTACTTGGGGAAATGTTTCTGCAATAGATAGGGAAGCAGGACTTATAGTAATTAAACCATCAGGTGTTGAATATGAAAAAATGTCACCAGAAGATATGGTTGTAGTTGATTTAGATGGAAGGTTGGTAGAAGGAAAATATAAACCGTCATCAGATACTCAAACTCATGTAAAGTTATATAATGACTTTAAAGAAATAGGAGGAATTGTTCATACTCATTCAAGATGGGCAACTATATTTGCTCAAGCAGGAAGATCAATAAATCCATATGGTACAACTCAAGCGGATTATTTTTATGATGAAATTCCTTGTACTAGAGATATGACACCAGAAGAAATCAAGGCAAATTATGAATACAATACAGGTGGAGTAATTGTAGATACATTTAAACATATAAACCCAACACATGTACCAGCTGTATTAGTAAAAAATCATGGACCTTTTACATGGGGAAAGAATGCAATGGAAGCAGTTCACAATGCAGTAGTATTAGAAGAAGTTGCAATGATGGCTTGGAATACAGAAGTTTTAGCCAAACAAAATATTGAATCTATGTCTAAGGAACTTATGAATAAGCATTTTATGAGGAAGCATGGACCTAATGCTTATTATGGACAATAGAAGAGGCAATATCAATATACATTTAAAATATAGTAAAGAAATAAGGAGACTATCTCAGATATATATAGATATTTTTTGAAGTGATCTATTTGAATTAGAAGTTATGAAAGAAGTAGGTGTGATATTATGAAAGAATATACATTAGGATTATATGAAAAATCAATGCCAAATTTTTTATCATGGGAAGAAAAGTTAAACTGTGCTAAAGAATGTGGATTCGATACAGTTGAAATAAGTATAGATGAAACAGAAGAAAAATTATCTAGATTGGATATGACATTAGATGAGAGAAAAGAACTCATAGATCTAATGTTCAAAACAGGAATTGGTATTAGAACAATGTGTCTTAGTGGACATAGAAAATATTCATTAGGAAGTATGAATGAAGGTACCAGAAATAAAGGTATGGAAATTATGAAAAAAGCAATAACGTTAGCTTCAGATCTAGGAATCAGAATAATTCAAATAGCTGGATATGATGTTTACTACGAAGAAGGAAGTGAACAAACAAGAAAGTACTTTGAAGAAAACTTAAAAAAATCTGTTGATATGGCAGCTAATAAAGGCGTAATACTTGCATTTGAAACTATGGAAACAGAGTTTATGAATACAGTAGCAAAAGCAATGGAATTTGTTAAATTAGTTAATTCACCATATCTTCAAATTTATCCGGATTGTGGAAATGTAACTAATGCTACATTAGATTATGGTACAACTGCTGTTGGAGATTTTGAAAAAGGAAGAGGCCATATTTCAGCAGTGCATTTAAAAGAAACTGTACCAGGAAAGTTTAGAGAAATTACTTTTGGGACAGGGCATGTTAACTTTGAAGAAATAATTAAAAAATCATGGGAACTTGGAGTAAGAAAATTCACAGCAGAATTTTGGTATGTTGGAAATCATGATTGGAGAGAAGTAATTAAAAATACTAAAAAATTTATGGATGAAAAATTTGATTGTGCATTAAAATAATATTTAAGATAATATGTTTAAAATATAAAAAACGTGGTATCAGCCACGTTTTTTGTTCTTAGTAAAGTTGTTTCATTAAAGACCTTCATTATAATTTAAATTACAAATTTAGGCAAAATATCAGGAATGTGTTCTGAAGAATAAATAAATATTAAATGCAAAAAATACAGATATACTTCCAAGGTGATGTTGTTAAATTGATAAGAATATCATTAAATAAACAAGATAATATACTAATTTAATGATATTTTCATAAAAAATTACATGACAATTTAATAATATTACTACAAAAAGTGCATATTTATTTGAGAAAATATTCTAATAAGGTTATAATATATGCAGGAAATTTTTGAGGGAGGGATTGTTATTTTTAATTTACAGAAAAAAGTTATAGTACTAATTATGGCTACAACATTTATAAGTGGTATTTTTCCTAATGTAAATGCATATGCGGCTACAAGTGATCTTTCTAAGTCACAAAAAGATAGCTCATTAGAAAATAAATCGTCAAAAGTTAAAAAGCAAGAAAACAATGCTGAAGAGAGTAAATCAGAAGAAAAGAATTCACAAAAAAATAATTTGAAAGATGACAAGTTATCTCAAAGTGAATTAAAAGAAAAGGATTTAAAAGAAGATGTTGATGAGGTTCTAGATGAAGAGGAAAAAACTCCAGAGCCAGGATGGCATGTTATTAATGGAAAAAGATTTTATTTTACGGAAGATGGAATGTTACAAAAAACAGGCTGGTTTGAAATTGAAGAGTACATATATATAGGAACGGAATCTAGTCCTAAAGTATATGAACCAATTTTAAAGAAGAAGGAACAAACAAATAGTAAAGTTGATAAGCATAATGATAAAAAAGACAAATATAATGAGAATAAAACTGATTTAAAATCTGAAGATAAAATAGAAGATAAAGAACTTAAAGACTCAGAGAAAAGCAATAAAAATATCAAGGATTCAGAAAAAGTAAAAGAAGACAATAAAGAGGGGGAAGAAGAAAGCTCTCTTGAAAATAATAAAGAAGAAAATGATATTGATTCAGATAGTACAAGCTCTAAAGAAGATGAGTATGAAATAGTAGATCCTAGTAAAGATCCTAATTATGTACTTAATAAGAACACTTATTATTTTAAGGATGATCATTCAGTTGTTACTGGATGGAAAGATTTTAGTGGTAAATGGTACAATTTTAATGAATATGGTGCAATGAGAACTAATTGGAACTATATAGATTACAAATGGTATTACTTAGATAATCATGGAGTAATGCAAAATGGATGGCTAGAATTAGGAATGGACAAATATTACCTATATAAAACTGGTGAAATGGCTACTGGAAAAATGAATATAGATGATAAATGGTACTATTTTAATGGAAGTGGAATATTGCAAACAGGATTTTACAAAAAAGATGGTAAGCAATGTTACTCTAATAAAACTGGTGAAATGTTATCCAATGAATGGATAGAAAATAATGATAAAAAATATTATGTTAAAGCAAACGGAGAATTAGCAATAGGTAATATAGTTATAGATGGTGAAGCTGAAAGCTTTACTGATAGTGGTTTATATAAAGGTGGCGGAAAAATAGATGAGTATCTTTATGTAGAATATTTAGATGTTGGAAATGCAGATTGTATATTTATAAAACTTCCAAATGGTGAAACTGCATTAATTGATACTGGATTAAATACAAAAGATAGTGAAAAGAAAGTAATAGACTTTTTAGAAAATCAAGATATGAAAGAAGATGAAGATGATAAAAAAATAATAAATCATGTTATAATAACTCATCCTCATTCAGATCATATTGGAGGTTTATATAAAATTCTTAAGAATTTTAATGTAGAAAAAATATATATGCCAGAAAAAAGTTATTTAGAAGATTGTTTAGATTTAAAGGAAACTGGATCTGAATCTAGTGATATAAAGATTATGAAAGAAGACTATAGAGTATTTAAAAAGACTATGGACTTAATAGAAGATCTTGATATAGAAGTTATAAATGCAGTTAGTGGACAAGGTATTGATGAAGAAGGTATTTTAAAATTTGTTAATAGAGATGTGTACTATGCAAAGCCTCTTGATAAAAGAGTATCAGCAAACTATTGGGAAATAAATAATCAATCAGCTATAGTATATTTAAATTACAATAATTTAGGTGCATTATTTACTGGTGATATAGAATGGTTAGCAGAAAAAGATATAATAGAATCAGATCTTTTAGCAAAATCAAAAGTAGACGTATTAAAAGTTCCACATCATGGAATAGATACATCTTCAAGCTATATGTTTGTAAATTATGTTGGAGCAGATATTGGTATAATTCCTAGAGCAACTAATCAAATAATGAAAAATGCTGCTTATACTAATTTAACAACAGGAAGAGTATCTTTATTTGAAACAGGACTTAAAGATGGCGTTTCATTATATGCAACAGAAGATGGATGGAATGTTCAATATTAAAATTATGTTTAGTACAATGTTGATATATGCATAAGCAAAATGGACTGAGTAATTAAACTTAGGAATACTAAAATGAGTATAGTCCCATTTTAGCTTGTTCCCAATATGAAATTGGAGACAAGCAATAAATGTGACAATACTCATTAAGTATTCTCAAAGTCCAATTACAATGCCACTTTACTAATTACATATATCAACATATTACAAAATACAAATAAGAATTTTAAATTGAACATGAGATAAAACAGATATACTATATATATGAATAATAAAGGTGAGTTTAGTAATTTAACTTATTAAGAATTCTAGAAAATCAAATTCCAATGCCACTGTGCTCTTATATTAGAATATAAATAATAAAACAATATCGAACATATATAAGATAGAGATGTTTGTATATGCATAAGCAAAGTGGACTTAGTAATTGAACTTAGGAATGATAAAATAAGTATAGTCTAATAAAAAACAGGGTACTTAATGATATATGTCATTAAGTACCCTGTTTTCTTTTCTCAGGAGTTTTAAATTATTTGTTACAATGTTTAAAATAATTTTGTTCTGGATTAGTGCTGTTTAAATCAAAAGCTTCACTAGGCGTCATATCTTGAGTATAGTCAAATTCCATGGAAGCTATATTGTTTACCGCGATATCATCCACAGCTGGATTAGGTAGATTAACCGCAACTGATCCATCCTCTGAGATACTTTCTATTTTGTCTTGTGTTGGATGATAGTCTGTTCTTACCTTAGGTAGATAAGGTGACTTCTCATTATTCATAGAATATCACTTCCTTAATATTTTAAAAAAAGTAATATATTAAAAAAATATATTAAAGAAATTAAAATAAGTTAAAAATAATATTTATTTGGAGGCATTAATATTTACAGTAATATTATTTGAATAAATACAAAATTAATACTAGGTTAAATTTGTAAAAATTAAAATATCTCATATATTTATATATGCATAAGCAAAATGGACTGAGTAATTAAACTTAGGAATACTAAAATGAATATAGTCCCATTTTAGCTTGTTCCCAATATGAAATTGGAGACAAGCAATAAATGTGACAATACTCATTAAGTATTCTCAAAGTCCAATTACAATGCCATCTTACTTATTGTATATATAAATATTTTAAACATATATTTTCATTTATAAAGCTCATGGATCGAGTAATTAAACTTAGGAATACTAAAACAAGCATAGTCCTATTTTAGCTTGTTTTAATATAAAATTAAATCAGTAATAAAAATGAATATAATATGTTAAGAATTTTTGAGTTTTTTCTTAAGAAAACCTTAATAGAAGAAAAAATACCCAAATAGGTCCCAAAATATAAAATCAAATTTGTAATGTATAGTGTAAATAAAAACAATTTATTTATTTTTCTTATCTTAAATCTTATCTTAAAGTCATTTAAATTATAATTCTTTTTAGAATTATAGACTGATTAATAAATCTGTTTAGAGTTATTAAGTAATTAGTAATTCTATTTAGTATTGTCGACAAAAAAATCAAAAAAGTTTTAGGTACCAAAAAGAAAAATTTGCTTATAATAGTTAACATGGTAGTAAATTAAGCTATATCCTACAATAATTAAAGAAAAAGCCATTATAATTAAACTTTATAAAATATGCTAGATTTTAAAAATGTTTAGATATTATAGTGTAAAACTAGTAGATAGGACTCTAAAAGTAAATAAGAGATTACAACTACGCTTATTATGCGAAAATATTAACATTTAATTAAAATAGAGCTAAAAATAAAAGTACTATAAAAGCAAATAAAAATAATAGAATATAAGAATTAAGCTTTAATATAAAAAATAAAAATTTAAGGCTTTAAGATAATACCTAAAGATGAAGAATAATAGAAATTTTAATGATTTAAACACTATATATGAACTTAATAAGTTAAATAGTGTATTAGGAGATTAAAATTATTTACAAAAATAATTGAATAATTACAGATAAGATAAAGAATAAAATATTAGTAATTAAGATATGATAAGAAGAAAAATTAATAAAAAGAAAAATACAAATAAATGGCTCTGTTTTAGTAGCATGTTGATATATGTATAAGCAAATTGGACTGAGTAATTAAACTTAGGAATACTAATTAAGGATTCTCAAAGTCCAATTACAATGCCACTTTACTCATTACATATATAAACACATATTTAAAACATAGCAAAAGAGTTTTGATAAGAAGAAAAATTGATAAAAAGAATTTGATAAGAAGAGATATATATTAAGAAGAATTAATAAAAAAGATTAATAAAAAGATAAATGTAAATCGTACAGGATAATGTTTAAATTTTAAATTGCAAACACGCACATGGAAAGGGGAAGGAATATGATAAAAAGAGCAAATAAAATAACATCATTATTATTAGTAGCAGCGGGAATAACTTCGTTAGTGCCATCAACTGGTGTACATGCTGCAGATTATAAAAGAATAGAGTCAAAGGACGGTACAGTCTATAGTGCTCAAGCATATAAGGATGGAAAATTTGTTATAGATGGTGATGTAAAAAATGGAGATACTGAGGCAATCTATTTCTTAAATGATGGAAAGTATACAGAATTAGATGATGTAGACACTGGTTCTGAATTTAATGGGATATTTAATGAAAAATATCTTGATTTAGATGGTGGAGATTACTTTGTTGATTTAACTAATGGTAAAGTATATGATGATGATTTAAGAGATGATGGGGAAGATGATGCAGCAGATGCATTAAGAAAAAAAATAAAGAATAAAGCAGATGACAGATATTCAGATCATGATGAATCAAAAAATGATTTAAAAGAACTTAAGGGTTCAAGATATGGTGAAGCATGGTTTGAAACTACTTATGAAGCAGATGATAAAAAGACTAATGGTGGAGATGGAAACACTGCATCTGATTTAACAGTTTATACAGATATAAAAGGAAATTACATCGATGCTGACTACAATTTAGGAAAAGTTAGAGTAACAGCAAATGGAAAGAGCATTAGTATAGATAATACTGATAAAGAATTTGAAGTTGCAGGTGTAAAAAAGGCACTAAAAGCTAAGGTTTCTAATCAAGATGTTATAGCACAAGATTCTAATAATATATATAGAAAAGCTACTGTAACAGTTTATATTAATCCTTCACTTGTTACTGAAGGTACTGCAGGAACAGCAACAATAAATGATATACAAATGGCAATAAATGGTATAGAGGGAATTAATGTAGACGGTAGCGTTAAAAAAGCTATAAAGAATGAAGTTGATAAACAAGCTGGTCTAGAAGGAGCAACAATTGAAACTGTTAAAACAACGGCTTCAGCAGTAAGTATTGTAAAAGAAGAAGCTGATAAATTAACAGCAGATTCAATAACAACACTTGAAGGAATAAGAGATGCTAAAACAGAATCAGCAACAGGCATTATAAAGGCAGTTCAAGATGCAATAATTAAAGCTGCAGAAAAGGCATATAATGATACAATTGGAGATGCAGTAGCAAAAGATGCAAAAGCAATTGAAGCAGCAATGGCAGCAAAAAAAACAGCAATAGCAGATGCAACTTTAATTGAAAAAGCAGCAATTGAAGCAAAGGGTGATGGCACTTCTGACATTATAATAGAACAAATAAATGGAAATAAGATAAATGAGCATAGTGATGTATTTACAAAAGGTGCAAATGGTTCTGTAAGTTTCGAAACAATACAAAAAATATCAAAATCACAAGATTCTAAAAAAATAGATGGAGCTTATTATTCAAAGAATGTAACTACTTATGTTATATCTGATAAAGATTGTGATAAAGAAGATTTATTAGATGGAGAATTTACAGCAGTAGGTGGAAAGCTTGTTGAATATAAGGTAGATGGAGATAATATAAATGCTCAAACTATAGAATTAAAATCAAGAAGTGGACATTATTACACTGATATGTCTAAAGAAGAAGATCAAGATTTGGATAATGAAGAATCATATGATATAGACGTAGATGGTAACTTATGGGCTTTAGATGGAGGATTTATTTATAAATTTGATAATGATGAAGATTGGGACAAAGTCTACAAAGTAGATGGTTCTATGGAAAAATTATCAGTTTATGATAAAAATAATATAGTTACTTGGAATGAAGATGATGAAGTATATTCAATAATAAGTGAGAAAAATTCATCTGATGAAGATAAAGATGATGAACATGAAAACAAAATAGGCTGGGATAAAGATAACTATGGAAATTGGATATTCTTTGACAATGAAGGAAATCAAGTTAAACATGAATGGGTTAATGTAAATGGAACGTATTATTATCTTGATGAATATGGAATAATGCAATCAAACAAATGGGTAAATCCTTTTGGAAATTGGTACTATTTAAATGCCGATGGATCAATGGCTCATTCAGGATGGTTAAATGATAGGGGAACTTGGTACTATCTAAATGATAGTGGAAACATGTTAACTGGATGGCAATATATAAATGGATCTTGGTATTTCATGGAGTCATCAGGAGCTATGAAGACTGGTTGGATAAATGATAGAGGAACTTGGTACTATTTAAACGGCAATGGTTCAATGAAAACTGGATGGTTAAATGATAATGGAACATGGTACTATTTAGATGGTTCAGGTAGAATGCTTTCTAATACAAGTGTAAATGGATATACATTAGGAGCAAATGGAGCTTGGATTAGATAATAGTTGTGAATTAAAATCTACGCTTTAAAATTGGTATTGTATTAAATTACAACTTTCCCTCGTAATTAAATATCAATATAAATTAAAATAACAAATATACAGGCTATCTCAAGTTAGATATTAATGTCTATGAGATAGCCTTTAATTATATTAAATATAAGTTTATATACAAAAATTGAATAAAATTAAATAACTTCTATTTACTTGGTGTTTTTTAATAAAAATACTAAGTATTTTTATTACATTTTATGAAAGTATTTTTAATACATCTAAAATTTATAAGGAAAAAACATAAAAATATTAAAAAAAACTTAGAAATATTACAAAAAAGTATAAAGAACTACAAAAAAAGTACCGAAATATAAAAAAGTGGATGTATTATATTACGAAAAGAAAAAAGTGAATAATATTCCACAAAGACTAAAGATAAAAGTTTAGAAAAACTAAAGAAAAAGAAATTTAAAGTGGAAAACTAGGAGGAAAAAATATGTTTAATAGAGCAAACAAAGCAACAGCTTTATTAGTAGCTGCGGCTGCTGTAATATCATTAGTTCCAGCTACTGGAGTTAATGCTGCTGATTATAAGAGAATAGAATCTAAAGATGGTACTGTTTATAG
Organism: uncultured Clostridium sp.; assembly: GCF_963527835.1. GTDB lineage: Bacteria > Bacillota > Clostridia > Clostridiales > Clostridiaceae > Clostridium. Next base: position 138,409 of record NZ_CAURTC010000005.1, read on the forward strand.
TGCACAAGCTTACAAAAACGGAGCTTTTGTTATAGATGGTAATGTTAAAGATGAAGATACAGATGCTGTATACTTCTTAAATAACGGAAAATACACTGAATTAGAAGACATCGATACAGGAGCAGACTTCGATGGAACATACGGAGAAAAATATCTTTCTGTTGATGGTGGAGACTACTTTGTTGACTTATCAAACGGTAAAGTAACAGATGAAGATTTAAAAGAAAATGACATTGATGAAGTTGCAACAGCTTTAAGAAAGAAAATCAAAAACAATGCTGATGACAGATATTCTGATCATGGTCAACCTAAAGATTCTTCATTAAAAGAAATGGCTGGAAACAAGTTTGGTGAAACTTGGTACGAAACTACTTATGAATCTGAAGAAGCTACAAATGGTGGAGAAGCTGGAGCTCCATTAAATGTTTATACAGATGCAAAAGGTAACTACATAGATGCAGATTACAACTTAGGAAAAATTAAAGTAAAAGTTACTGACGGAGCTACTACTAGTGCAGCTGTAACAATAGAAAACACTGATTCTCAATATAAGGGAATAATTAAAGGTGATTTATCAGCAAAAGTTACAGGTGCTGAAGTTATAGGACAAGATTCTAATAACATCTACAGAATCGCAACTATCACAGTTAATGCTGGAGATAACACTGTTACTGAAATCAATGGAATTGATGTAACTGTTGATGCAGAAACTTTCCAATCTAAAGATGGAAACAAAACAGTATCATTCGAAGTTATCCAAAAGATATCTAAAGCTCAAGCTTCAGGAGATATCGATGGAGCTAAATATGCTAAAACAGTAACTAACTATGTTATTTCTAACGACAAGGGAGCAAATAAAGAATTACTTGCTAATGCAAAATTCAACATAGTTGGTGGAAAAGTTATAGCTCATACATTTGATTCAGATTCAGAAACAGTAAATGCTCAAACTATCGAATTCAAAACAAGCAAGGGATTTAACTACATCGATATTAAAGAAGCTGATGATGAAGATGCAGTAGCTGTAGATGTTGATGCAGACGGAAACCTTTGGAGATTAGATTCAGGATTTGTTTACAAATTCGATAATAAAGATGATTGGGATAAAGTTTACAAAGTAGACGGATCAATGGATCAAATGTCAGTTTACAACAAAGACAACATGGTTGTTTGGAATGAAAAAGATGAAGTTTACTCAGTAATCGGAGCTAAAGATGGCGAAGAAGAAAAACCAGAAGTAACAACTGGATGGGCTCAAGCTGAAAATGGTACTTGGAGTTACATTAAAGAAGATGGAGCTAAAGCTACTGGATGGTTAAACTTAAACGGTACTTGGTACTTCTTAGATGCAGCTGGAATCATGCAAACTGGTTGGATCAACGATAACGGAACTTGGTACTTAACTAACGCTTCAGGTGCTATGCAAACTGGATGGCAAAACGTTAATGGTACTTGGTACTTTATGCAAGGATCAGGAGCTATGAAAACTGGTTGGATCAACGATAACGGAACTTGGTACTACACTAACGCTTCAGGAGCTATGCAAACTGGATGGTTAAATGATAATGGTACTTGGTACTACTTAGATGGTTCAGGAAAAATGCTTTCAAACACAACTGTTAATGGTTATGTTTTAGGAGCTAACGGAGCTTGGATCGCATAATTTAAATTAAGCTTTTTATCATATTTAAAGTTTATATATTAGGTACTCCCAATGTGGGAGTACCTTTTTTGAACAAATTATTTATATGTGTATAAGTAAAATAGATTGAGTAATTGAACTTAGGATAGATAATATTAAAAAAAGGAGAATTAAATTTGATTAATGATGTTATTTTAAATAGAAGTGAAAAAATTGATAGAGCATTAAATAGAATATATGAAGTTTATGATAATGATCCTAGTAATTTATGTGATTATACTAAGCAAGATTCAATAATTTTAAATATACAAAGAGCTTGTGAAGCCACAATTGATTTAGCAATGCACATTATAGCAGAAAAGCGTTTAGGTATTCCACAAAATAGTAGAGATGCTTTTGAAGTACTTAATTCAAATAAAATATTAGATGATGAATTAACTAAAAAGATGAAATCTATGGTGGGGTTTAGAAATATAGCTGTACATGATTATAAAGCTGTAAGTATGAAAATTGTTCAAGCTATTATAGAAAATCATTTAGAAGATTTTAAAGAATATGTTTACTATATAAATAAATTAATATAGGTGAAATAATGTTTAAAAGTGAAGAGTAAAAAAATCCAGAGAATCAAGTGATAACTCTGGATTTTTAATTTCAAGTATAGTTTAAATTATATAAATTAAAATTATTTAGTTTCCTTTTTATTTAAGTAATTTAATGCAACTCCAACACCTAATACTATCCAAAACATTGGTGCAACGCTGACTACTGAGTCATTAAACATGCCTGCGAAAAGGTATCCTACAATTCCTAGACATGTTACTCCACCGAGTATTTGAGACTCATTGTATTCTTTCTTTAAGGCATATAATTTAATACTATCTACAATATAGATTAACATTATACCTAAGAATGCGATTAGCGCTATTAAGCCATTATTTATTGCAATTTGTAAATATAAATTATGAGGTTTATCTACAATCATATTAGGAGTACCATAAGCGTAGTATTTACCCATTAAATCATTTTGTGGGAATACATAAGCAAAGGTATCTGGCCCTTTACCTAATAATAAAGTTTCTTTCATTAAAGGAATTGATCTTGACCAAATATATCCTCTTGCAGATCCTAATTTTTCATTTCCTTTAAATCCAAAGGTTTCAGGATATTCTACATCAATAAATCTCATTCCATTTGAATCTCTTAAATGAATACTGTTGTCTTCTTTTAATTTAAACATGAGCGTTGGATTATCATTAACTTGTAACATGAATAAATCTGCTTTGCTAGAAGATTTACTTGACTTACCAAATCTAAATGAAATATTACTAAAGTTTTCATTAGAGGTTTTATAAATGCCATCTACCATATCGTATTGAACAGTTTCATTATTGGAATTTCTAAATACATAAATACTATCTTCAAAATATATTTTTAAAACATCATTTGGGACAGTTATTTCTACACTTTTATCAACATGTTTTATATCACTTATAGGGGTATTTGCTCTATAATCTACATTACTTTTATTATTAAAAACACTAAATATATCTGATACTAAAGAAGGTACTCTTTCAAAAAGTTGGCCCTTAGTAGCAACGTTACCTCCAACAGCTAAAACTGCAATACAAGCTAAAGTTATAACAAGAGGTTTCCAGCTCTTAAATATTACTTTTCCAAAGATGATAAGCCCAAAAATTATAGCTACAAATAAACCAATTATACCAGCACGAGATGTACTACCGAATAATAACCATACTGAAAGCAATGAAAATACTCCTAAGACAATCTTATTAATTACTTTCTTTTCAAATATAGTTAAAGAAAATAATATTGGTAAAACAAGACCTACAAAGCTACCAACATAGTTGTAATGATAAAAAGTACCATAAAGTTTTCCTTTTTCATATAGTAAATTTAATCCATTTTCACCTAGGTTATATTTGCTAGGAACAACTAATGCAATACCTAATTTACTATTAATTAAATCATTACCTATGTATTGAAAAATTCCTAAAAATGAATTAACTAAAATTACAATAAATATAGGTATTATCATGTACTTATAACAATGTGTACTCTTAAATGCATATATAGAATACACAAAAATAATCATATAACATGCAATAGTAATAAATCCTTCAGCTCTATCATAAAATCCAAAGAAAGAAACTTGTCTATATTGTGAAAACATTGCTGAAAGGAAAGTAAAGATTAAAAATACACCAGTACAAATTAAAATTGCAGTAGTAGTTTTATCTCTTTTTTCAAATAACTTTTTAAATGAAAATAAAGCAAATATAAAAAGTATTACAGAAAAAATAGCTAACCAAAGAGCTTTATTTTGTGAAAAGAAATCAGCTTGCTCAGCTACTGCATATAAATCTACACCTGCATCATCAAGTTGAACCATTTTAAGTCTCACAATAAGTGGAATTATGGTTAATATAAATGTAATAGGTAAGAAAAATCCAATGGATTTTTTCTTTAAATTGTCTTCAATTCTTTCAAGAAGATACATACTTAACACTCCTAAAAATATTATTTTTTTCTATTCAGTAATATTTATATTTTATAATAAAGCTCATTGGACTGAGAAATTTACTTTAAGAATACTAAAATAAAGCTTAGTCTAATTAATGCATGCTCCCAATATAAAATTGTGACAAGCAATTAATTCAACAAATCTTTATTAAGAATTCTAAAAAGAAAATTTAATGCCAATTCGCAATTATAATAAAATATAAATAATTAATCAAAAAAATATTTATTAAAGTTGATATCTGACAATAGAATATAATTTTTTCTACTAGATATATCAACATACATTTAAAATATATCCTAATTACGAATAGTCTTATTTTTATATAATTTTAAATTAATTTGCTTATTAAAAATAGACAATATTAATAAATAATATTATATCATTTTAAATATAAGTGTTGCAAGGAATGAGGAATGAGGAATGAGGATTTTGTGGAAAGAGTATCACAAGATATTTTAATAGAAGTTATTAATATAATAGTTGGATTTGTTGAATTTGAATAAACTTAAAAAATAAGCATGTCCTACATAGCTGAGTTAGTTGTGTAGGACATGCTTGTTTTTTTATATATTTATATTATTGTTATTTACATTTTCAGGGTTTTCAATTACTGATTTATTTTTTATTACTAGCTTTTCATTATTTTTAAAGCCTTTAAATGCTGTTTTGAATAGTATTGATATATCTAATAGTATATCCCAATTTTCAATGTAGTGAATATCGTATTCTATTCTCTTTTTAATTGAAGTATCTCCTCTAAATCCATTAATTTGGGCTAGTCCAGTTATTCCTGGTTTTACTTGATGCTTTACCATGTAAAGAGGTATTTCATTTTTAAATTCATCAACAAAATGAGGAATTTCAGGTCTTGGACCTACTAAACTCATATCTCCTTTTAATACGTTAAAGAATTGTGGTAATTCATCAATAGAAAATTTACGAATAAAAGCTCCAAATCTAGTTTTTCTAGGGTCATTATTTGTACTCCAACCGCTTTGTTCTTCGGAATTAACTTTCATTGATCTAAACTTATACATTGTAAAGGTATTTTTGTTTAAACCAACACGAGACTGTCTAAATATAATAGGTCCTTCAGAAGTACATTTTATTACTAATGCAGCAACTATCATTATAGGGCTTGTCAATATAATTAATCCAAGAGAGCCCAGTATATCTATAGTTCTTTTCATAAATGCATTACCGAAGTTATCAAGAGGTATTCTTCTTACATTAATAAGCGGAATACTACCTAGTTGGTCTATATAAGGCTTACTAGGAATATACTTATAACAAAATGGTATTATAGAAATTTTTGTTCCACTTTTTTCACAAGCAGAAACTATTGATTCTAAATATTTTGCATCTTCAATATCAAGAGCGCAAACAACTTCATCGGCATTGTATTTATTTAAAACAGCAAACAAATCATTATAATCTCCAAGTTTATTACCTTGAAAATTTGATGAGTTAGCTACATATCCAGAGTAACTGTATCCAAAGCTCTTATTATTATTAATTATATTTAAATATTCATTAGCAACTTCTCCAGCACCAATAATTATTACATGCTTTAAATTCATCCCTTTAGAACGCATTTTAGATAAAGTTTGCCTTAAAATAAATCTTTTAGATGCGATTAAAGTTATATTAACAAAATAAAATATTACAACAACCCATCTAGAAATATCAACTAATCTAAAAACAAATAATAGCGATAACAAAATAGCTGTTAAGATTGTATTTGCTTTAATTATTTGAATAAATTCTTTTTTAAAAGCAGTTGTTCTAAAAGAATGATAAAGATCTAAGAAATTATATATTATTAAATTTATTGGAACAATAAGGAATGTAAATTGTATATATTTAATCAATTTAATATAATCAGTTTCTGGTGAAAATATATAGAAACGAATGAAATATGCTAAAGTCATAGATATAAATAAAATTAAAATATCTGAAAATGCATTACTTTTATTCAATAAATTTTGATTTTCTTTTATCATTAACATCTTCCTTTATATAAGATTATAAAAATATTAAAAATAGCAGACCAATATGCTTATTAGATTGGAACTTTTGGACTGATACATACTTTTTTATAGCTTGATAATATCATTATATACATAAATTTGCAATGCAAATGCAATTCTAGTGTAATCAAGAAATAATAACCGTAAAAAATTGTAAATAAAATTTGTTTATTTATAGCTTTATGTTAAAATAATTGTAATAATGTTTAATCTAAATAACTAAAATGAAATGAGGAGTTTTATGAAGGGAATAGTGTTAGCAGGTGGAAGTGGGACAAGACTTTATCCATTGACAATGGTAACATCAAAGCAACTTTTACCGGTATATGACAAACCTATGATTTATTATCCACTATCAACTTTAATGTTAGCAGGAATTAAAGATATATTAATAATTTCAACTCCTAAGGATTTACCTAATTTTGAAAAATTATTAGGGGATGGATCAAGATATGGAATAAATTTATCTTATAAGGTTCAACCATCTCCAGATGGATTAGCTCAAGCTTTTACATTAGGAGAAGAGTTTATAGAAAATGATAGTTGTGCAATGATACTTGGAGATAATATATTTCATGGAAATGGTTTAACAGCTCATCTTAAAAAAGCAGTTAAAAATGAAGGCCGTGCAACGGTATTTGGATATTATGTAGACGATCCAGAACGTTTTGGCGTAGTGGAATTTGATGAAAATGGCAAGGCTATGTCTTTAGAAGAAAAGCCAGAAGTTCCAAAATCTAATTATGCAGTTACAGGACTTTATTTTTATGATAATAAGGTTTGTGAATATGCAAAAAACTTAAAGCCATCAGCTAGAGGTGAATTAGAAATTACAGATTTAAATAGGATATATCTTGAAGACGGTAAGCTTGATGTAATAAATCTAGGAAGAGGATATGGATGGCTTGACACAGGAACAGTTGATAGTTTAACTGAAGCTACTGAGTATGTAAAAGTAATTGAAACTAGACAAGGACTTAAGATTGCATGTTTAGAAGAAATTTCATATAAAAATGGTTGGATAGATGAAGAAACTTTGCTTAAAAGTGCAGAGCAATATGGAAAAAGTCCATATGGCGAACATTTAAAGAATGTTGCTGCAGGGAAAATAATGTATTAATTTACAATTATCAGTTGAAAGGGTGCTTATTATGAATCTAATTAAAACTAAATTAGATGGTGTTTATATAGTAGAACCACAAGTTTTTGGAGATGAAAGAGGATGGTTTATGGAAACTTACTCTAAAATCAAAACTCCAGAAATAGCTTGTGATTTTGTGCAAGATAATCAATCATATTCAAAAGAAAAAGGAATTCTTAGAGGAATTCATTTTCAAAATGGTGAGCATGCTCAAGCTAAACTTGTAAGATGTGTTAGAGGAGCAGTTTTAGATGTAGCTGTTGATTTAAGAAAAAATTCTCCTACATACAAACAATGGGTAGCTGTAGAGCTTTCAGTAGAAAATAAAAAGCAATTATTTATACCAAGAGGTTTTGGTCATGGATTTTTAACCATAACTAATGATACTGAATTTGTATATAAGACAGATAATTATTATAATTATGAAAGTGATAGAAGTATTAAATTTGATGATCCGGAAATAGGTGTTGAATGGGGAATAGAAAATCCTATTCTTTCAGAAAAAGATAAAAAAGCACCATTTTTAAAAGATAGTGATTGTACTTTTTAATGATATTCTAAATTATACTTAATATCTGTAAATACTACTTATACCAAGTGTGAATATTTAGATTTTGTTAAATTTATTATAAAGTTTTAGACAAATGGTTAGAGGAGATAAATATATGAAAATAGTAGTAACTGGTGGAGCAGGATTTATTGGTGGTAATTTTGTTCACTATATGCTTAATAAATATAAAGACTATAAAATAATTTGTATTGATGCTTTAACTTATGCAGGAAATATGGAAACATTAGAAAATGTTAAAGGTAATGAGAATTTTGGTTTTTATAAAATAGATATAGCAGATAGACAAGCTGTATACAATATGTTTGAAAAAGAACATCCAGATATAATAGTAAACTTTGCAGCAGAAAGTCATGTTGATAGATCAATTGAAAATCCAGAAATATTTTTAAAGACTAATGTAATTGGAACGCAAGTTTTACTTGATGCTTGTAGAAAATATGGTATAAAAAGATATCATCAAGTATCTACAGATGAAGTTTATGGAGATTTACCGTTAGATAGACCAGATCTGTTCTTTACAGAAGAAACTTCGCTTCATACTTCAAGTCCATATTCAGCAAGTAAAGCGTCAGCGGACCTTTTAGTTGGAGCATATAATCGTACATTCAATGTACCAACTACAATTTCAAGATGTTCTAATAATTATGGACCATATCATTTTCCAGAGAAGCTAATTCCATTAATGATAGCAAATGCTTTAAATGATAAAGAACTACCTATATATGGAACAGGAGAAAATGTTAGAGACTGGTTATATGTAGAAGATCATTGTAGAGCTATTGATTTAATAATTCATAAGGGAACAGTAGGAGAAGTTTACAATATAGGTGGACACAATGAAAGAACTAATTTAAAAGTAGTAAAAACAATCATTCATGAATTAGAAAAATCTGAAGATTTAATTAAATTTGTAGAAGATAGAAAAGGTCATGATATGAGATATGCTATAGATCCAACAAAAATCCATAATGAATTAGGTTGGCTTCCAACTACAAGTTTTGATGAAGGTATTAAAAAGACTATAAAATGGTATTTAGATAATAAAACTTGGTGGAAAAATATAATTAGTGGTGAATATGCAAACTACTATGAGAAGATGTACACCAATAAATAAAGCAGTCATGCTGCAACTAAGAACTATTCACCAATAAATAAAGCAGCTATGCTGTAATTAAGAACTTTTCACAGATAGATAAAGTGCGAAGCACAATCACAAATTTTTAATAAATAGATAGAGGAGAATGGACAGTTGACGATTGACAATTGACAATGAAGGACAAAATAATTACGTGATTTTTGAAAAATGTATATTATATAATTTTAGAAATTCTAAAGGAATTTCATCCTAATTTGTCCATTGTTCATTGTTCATTGTCAATTGAACAAGATGGTTAAAGAAGATAATTGTAATTTAAATAAAATGAATGTTAATGATACTTTGCCCTTGGTAAGTATATTATTAGCAGTATATAAACCTAATAAAGAATGGCTTATAGAGCAACTTATTTCCCTAAATAACCAAAATTATGATAATATAGAAGTGCTGATTTATGATGACTGTCCTGAATATCCAGTAGATGAAGAATTATTTAAAAGATATATTACAAACTTTTCTTATAATTTAATTAGATGTGATGAAAATAAAGGGTCCAATAAGGCATTTGAAGAACTTACTAAGTTAGGAAAAGGGGAGTTCTTTGCTTATTGTGATCAAGATGATATTTGGGGAAATAATAAGATTAGTACTTTGATTAATTTAATTAAAAATGAAGATTCTATTCTTGCTTATAGTGATATGAAAGTTATAGATAAAGATGGAAATGTTAAATTTAATACTTTAATACAAGCTAAACCAAGATTGAATTATATTTATGGAGAAAACTTATTACCACAATTTTTCTTTAAAAATTGCGTTTCAGGATGCTGTATGCTTATAGATTCTAAAGTTGCAAAAAAGGCTATTCCTTTTTCAAACTATATGATACATGATCAATGGTTATGCACTATAGCAAGCTATTATGGAAGAATATCATTTACGAATAAAACTTTAGTTAATTATAGAATGCATGGCAACAATCAAACAGGTAGTTTAAAAGGTATTAACAATAAAGAAGATTATTATAAATTAAGGGTAGATACATTACAGATTAAGCTAAATGAATTAAAGGATTATATTGATGAAGAAAATATAAACTTAGAAGACATTAAAAAATTTTGTAATGGTAGAATCAATAAAGATATATTTGAAATAATAAAATATAGATATTTATGCAAAAAGGAAGCTTACTTTGAAGTTATAATAAAATATATGCCAAACTGGTTATTTAAAATTATGCTTAATAAGTTAAAGTCTTAATTTAGAAAGGTTGACTAAAAAGTGATACTTGTTACAGGTGCTAATGGGCAATTAGGTTATGATGTTATAAAAGAATTAAAAAAAAGAAATATTGAATGTATTGGAACAACAAGAAAAGAATTAGATATAACAAATTATAATGAAGTATCTCAATATATAGAAGGATTAAAACCAGAATGTGTTATACATTGTGCTGCATATACAGCTGTTGATAAGGCAGAGGATGAAGAAGAAATCTGTACAAAAGTAAATGTATATGGAACAGAAAACATAGCAAAAGTATGTAAAATAATAAATGCAAAGATGATATATATATCAAGCGATTATGTTTTTGATGGCACTGGAGATAAACCGCATGAAATAGATGAAACCCCTAATCCAGTTTCCGTTTATGGAAGATCAAAATATAAAGGTGAATTAGAGGTTAAGAAACATCTAGAGAAATATTTTATAGTTAGAACTTCATGGGTATTTGGAGCTAATGGAAATAACTTTGTTAAAACAATGCTTAAATTAGGCAAAGAAAAAGAAAGTTTAAATGTAGTATGTGATCAAATAGGAAGTCCTACATATACAGCAGATTTAGCTGTTCTTTTATGTGATATGGCTGTAAGTGAAAAATACGGTATATATCATGCTACAAATCAAGGCTTTTGTTCTTGGGCAGAATTTGCAGAAGAAATTATGAAATTAGCAAATTTAAAATGTAAAATAAATTATATACTTACAAGTGAGTATAAGACAAAGGCTATAAGACCTCTAAATTCTAGGTTAAGTAGAAAGAGTCTTTTAGATAATGGATTTAATGAGTTACCAAGTTGGAAAGATGCATTGAGAATATGTTTTAATAAAATGAATTAATGTAAGTGAGTAAATCACTAGAGTATATTAAAGGAGTGTTATACATGAGCTATATTATAAATGGATTAGATATGTTCCTAACTGGTATTCTTATGTATGTTTTATATCCTTTTTTACCTAATAATATTTGGATAATATCTGAAAGAGAAGATCAAGCTCAGGATAATGGGATTGCTTTTTTTAAATATTTAAATAAAAATCATCCGGAGATAAAAAGTGTTTATTTATTAGAGAAGCATTGCGATAAAATAGACAGTGCAAAAAAAATCGGACAAGTTATTATTAAAGGAAGTTTAAAACACAAACTTTATTTTTTAAAAAGTACAGTAGTAGCATCGACAGAAAAAAATATTATTGAACCTTGGGGTAGTAGGATTTTTTACAGAACTTTCAGTGAAATTTTTCCTAAAAAATTAAAAATATTTTTACAACATGGAATTTTAGATAAAGATGTAAGTGAAGTTTATGGAAAGTTAGTTTCAGATATTGATTTGTTTGTAACTACAACCAATAAGGAAAAACTATTTGTTATAGATAAATTTGGATATAGAGAAAGCGAAGTGGCAAATGTAGGAATATCAAGATATGATGAACTTATAGAACTTAAAGATGTAGTAAATAAAGATAATATAATATTATATATTCCAACATGGAGAAGGTATCTATTTGATTTGGCTAATTGTGATGAAGTATATGTAGAAAAAGCAAAAGAAGCTTTTTTAAAATCATATTACTATAAAAATATACAGTCATTATTAATTGATAAAAAGCTTAATGATATTTTACAAAAAGAAAATTATAAACTAATATTTATTACTCATCATGGTATTAATAAACTAGGGGAAGTATTTACAGTTGATTCTAAAAACATAAAAATATATAAATCTGAGCAAATTAATATAGCAGAATTACTTGTGAAATCTAAACTTTTTATAACAGATTATTCTAGTATACATTTTGATAGTGCATATATAGGCAATAAAAATATTTATTATCAATTTGATGAAAATGAATTTTTTAAAGAACATGCAGGAAAATCTTACTTTGAATATGAAAGAGATGGTTTTGGAAAAGTAATAAAACAAAAGGATGAATTAATAACAGAAATTTATAGAATTATAAAAAAGAAAGATACCCAGAATGAAGAATATTCAAAAAGAGCGGATTCATTTTTTGAGTTTAAAGATAAGAACAATTGTGAAAGATTATATAATTTAATAAAAGAAAAGTTATCTTAGAATTAAAAGGAGGGTATTTTTTGTACACTATATCTATTATTGTTAGAACATCAACAAGATATATTTTTTTAGATAGAGCTATTAAAGATATAATGAATCAAACTTATAATAAGTGGAAAATTATATTAGTTAATGATAAAGGTGATTTAAATAAAATACATAATATTATAGATAATAATCAAGTTGCATCAGATAAATATACTATTATAAATAATGAAGGTCAAAGTGGGTTACATAAGGCTATTAATTTAGGAACAAGGGCAGTAGAAACTAAATATGTTGTTATGCATGATGATGATGATACTTGGGATAATAATTTTTTAGAAAAAACTGTAGGATATCTTGAATATAAAAAAAGTTGTATGGGAGTAATTACTCATAGCAATAAAGTTTATGAAAAGGTAGTAAATGATGAAATAAAAGTAAAAAAAGTAAAACCATTTAATACTGATTTAAAAGATGTGATTAGTTTATATGATATGATAAAGAATAACCTATTTTCACCAATTTCTTTTGTTTACAGAACTAAAGTATATAAAGAAATTGGTTATTTTGATGAAGATTTAGAGGTATTAGAAGATTGGGAATTTAATATAAGATTTTTAATAAAATATGATATAGAAGTAATTGAAGAAATTTTAGCTAACTATCATATCCGTAAAAACAATAATATAAATGAAGCATTTAAAAATACAGTAACATCTAAGAGAAAACTACATTTAAAATACGATACAATTATAAGAAATAGATATTTGAGAGATGATTTAAATAACCAAGGCTTTGGAATTGGAACACTAATGAATATTTTAAAATGGTCTGATAATAGAATAATGAAAAAAATAAAAAGATATATACATAAGTAAAAGGAGAAGTTTAATGATTACACAAATAAAAACATTTAAAGAATATAGATATTTGTTATGGGAATTTGTAAAAAAAGATATAAAATTAAAATATAGAAATTCTATTTTAGGTATAGTATGGAGTATGCTTAATCCGCTTCTAATTATGCTTGTATTAACTTTTTTATTTTCAACTTTATTTAAAAGTAAAATTCCTAATTTCCCTGTATATTGCTTAGCTGGTAGATTAATTTATGATTTTTTCTCACAGTCAACTAATCAATGTATGAATAGTATAACAGGAAAAAGTTCTTTGATTAAAAAGATATATGTACCTAAATATTTATATCCACTATCTAGAGTAATATCATCTTTTATAATATTTCTTATTTCTCTAGTTCCATTGATTGGAATAATGGTCGTTACTAAAGTAAAAGTGACAAAGGTAATATTATTAAGTTTTTATCCATTGATATGTTTATTCTTTATTTGTTTAGGTGTAGGATTAATTTTAGCTACAATTAATGTATTTTTTAGAGATATGCAACATTTATATTCAGTTGTGTTAATGATTATTATGTATGCATCAGCTATATTCTATTCAGCAGATATTATCAATCCTAAATATGTAGCTATATTAAATTTAAATCCTATATTTCCAGTTATAAAAGTATTTAGAGACTGTGTTTTATATGGACAAATAACAGCGGTTAAAAGTTGGGCGCTATGTCCAATATATGCTGTAATATTATTGATAATTGGAGTTATAGTATTCTATAAGAAACAAGATAAATTTATTCTACATATATAGGAGGCAATTATGAAAGATATTGTGATAAAACTTGAGAATGTTGGAATGTATTTTGTGAAATCTACTCAAAAAGTGGATTCGCTTAAAGAATACGTAGTAAGAAAAATTAAAAGACAAATTAAATACGAAGAATTTATAGCACTTAATAATATAAATTTAGAAATAAAAAAAGGTGAAGTAGTAGGATTTGTAGGACTAAATGGAGCCGGAAAAAGTACATTACTAAAAATTGCATCCAGAGTACAAAAGCCTACAGTTGGTAAGGTTGAAATTAAGGGGAAAGTATCACCTTTGTTAGAACTTGGAGCAGGGTTTGATAATGACCTTACAGGAAGAGAAAATATTTATTTAAATGGATTAATATTAGGATATGATAAAAAATTTATAAATGAAAAAATGGATCAAATAATTGATTTTGCAGAGATACGAGATTTTATAGATGTACCTATAAAAAACTATTCTTCTGGTATGAAAGCAAGACTTGGATTTTCTGTTGCTACAATTAAAATTCCACAAATATTAATTGTAGATGAAGTTCTTTCAGTAGGAGATGGACGATTTAGAAAAAAAAGTGAAGAACGTATGCTGGAGTTAATAAAATCAGATGCTACAGTATTGTTTGTATCTCATTCGTTAGGACAAATAAGAAGACTTTGTACTAAAGTAGTTTGGTTAGAAAAAGGTCAAGTTAAAATGGTGGGAAATACCAAAGAGGTATGCGATGCATATGAAGCATATTTATAAAAACTATTAGGAGATTAAGAAAAATGTTATACAAATTTAGCATTATAATTCCTGTTTATAATTCATACATGTATTTAAGGGAATGTATAGAAAGCATATTACAACAAGAAGAGATTGATTTTGAAAAAGAGGTAGAAATAATATTAATTAATGATGGAAGTATTGATGATAGCCATCTTATTATTAAAGAATATGCAAAGAAATATCCTAAAAATATAAAGTATTTTAATCAAGAAAATAAGGGGGTAAGCTCAGCTAGAAATTTAGGACTAAAACATGCAAATGGGTTATATATAAACTTTTTAGATTCTGATGATTTGTTGTCAAAAGACACATTAATAAAAGTGAAAAATTTCCACAAAAAATATAATAATGAAATTAATGTAGTAAGTGTACCGATTTATTTTTTTGAAGCAAAGAATGAACCACATATACTAAATTACAAATTTAATGATGATGACATTATAGATATAAATAAAAATTTTGATTTTATACAGATGTCTATTAGTGGTACATTCATTAAATCAAATGCTTTAGAAGGTAAAAAATTTAATGAAAAGCTTAAATATGGTGAAGATGCTAAACTAATTAATGAAATTATATTTAATGATGAAAAATATGGAGTAGTTAAGGAAGCCCAGTATTTTTATAGATATAGAGAGAGTATGCAGTCTACGATGCAACAATCATGGAGAAATAAGGAATGGTTTTTGGGTAGCATTAATAAATTTACGTTAGATATACTAGACAAGTCACACCTTAAGACTGGATCAACAAGTAAATATTTACAATATGTAATTTTATATGATTTAAGTTGGAGAATAAGTATTGGAAGAAAAGCTAAGTTTACTTTAAATAAGGAAGAATGGGTTGAGTATATAAAAAAAATTAAGTATGCTCTAAAAAAAATTGATAATTTTGTAATATATAAATATAACAGAATTAATAAAAAGTGTATGTTTTTATTGTATTTAATTAAGTACAATGATAATTCTAAAATCGAAAATTTAATTATAAAATTAGTATGGGGAGCATAGAGAGAAGGATTTTGAATGATAAAAGAATGTTTAATATATAAATATAAAATTTCTATGATTATGGCTGTATATAATGTTGAAAAATATATAGAAGAAGCAATTGAGAGTGTAATAAATCAAAATTTAGATTTTAAAAGATATTGTCAAATTATACTTGTTAATGATGGTAGTACTGATGATAGTGAAGCAATATGTTTAAAATATGAAAAGTTATATCCGGATAATATAGTATATATAAAAAAAGAAAATGGTGGTGTGAGTACAGCAAGGAATAAAGGGTTAGAGCACGCAGAAGGACAATATGTTAATTTTTTAGATCCTGATGATAAATTATCACAGGATACCTTATTAACAGTTGTTGAATTTTTTGATAAAAATTATAGCGAAATTGATTTAGTAAATATACCATTATATTTTTTTGAAGCACAAACTGGTGAGCATCCGTTAAATAGCAAATTTAATGGTAATAAAATAATTAATATAAATGAACAATTTAAAAATATTGTTTTATCATCAAGTAGTTCATTTATAAAATTAGAAAAAGCTAAAAGTTTTAAATTTAATGAAAAATTGCGATATGGTGAAGATGCAGAATTTATAACTAAAATAATATTACAGAAGGGTAAATATGGAGCTGTAGGATCTGCTAAATATTTTTATAGAAAAAGAAATGATGCATCTTCAGCGATAGATAATAGTGGAAAAACAAAAGATTGGTATATAGACTTTCTTAATGAAAATTCATTTGGTTTAATAAAATATTGCATTGAGGTTTATGGAACTATAATTAAATATGTTCAATACTTAATTATGTACGATTTGAAGTGGAGGGTGCAAATCAGCTCTTTAAAAGATAGTGAAATGACTGAAAGTGAAGAAATAGAGTTTAAAAACGATATATATAAAATATTACAAAACATAGATAATGATGTAATATTGGAAACTGATTGCAAAATATGGTATAAGATATTTATGTTAAATATGAAACATAATGATAAGTTAGAGTATAGATTGAGTTTTTTAAATGATAAGTGCGATGTA
This sequence comes from uncultured Clostridium sp., assembly GCF_963527835.1. Lineage (GTDB taxonomy): Bacteria > Bacillota > Clostridia > Clostridiales > Clostridiaceae > Clostridium. The sequence goes on from NZ_CAURTC010000005.1 coordinate 155,268, forward strand.
TTATGTAATGAAGAAATAATTTATAAAATGCAAAATTCTGTTTTAGGAATACAAGTTCTTAATATACAAAATGACATTATTACAATAGAAGGATATACAGAAATACCTATAATAGGATATAATTATAAAATTATAGCAATAGTTAATGAAAATGAAATTTGTTCTGAATATGTAGAGAGATGTGATAAATGCATTAAAGTATGGGATAAGCCTATAATTGACAGAAGAGGTTTCAAGATAAATATAGATATTAAAAAAACAAATTATGGAGATATAAAATTTGCAATTAAAATAGATAATGACAAATTTAGACCTAAAATATGGATTGACAGAAATGTACCATTATATAGTTTTATAGATAAATCATATTATGTTAAAGATAAATATTGTATAGTATTTACATATAATTGTTTTGTTGTGTTAAAAAATAACATAAAAGTTAGGTTAGGAAGAAAATTAGCTTTTGCTAAAGAATTATATAAAAAAGGTCAAGGAAAGTTTATTGTATATAGATTAATTATTGAAATAATGAAGAAATTTAATAAAAAAACAATATGGTTATTTATGGATAGAGTGGATAGAGCTGATGATAACGCAGAACATTTATTTAAATATGCCAACTTGCAAAATGATAATGTAAGAAAGTACTTTATATTAGATAAGAAAAGTTCTGATTGGGATAGATTATCTAAAATTGGTAAGGTTGTCAAATATGGATCTGTCAAACATAAAATACTATTTATATTATGTAATAAAATGATTTCTTCTCATACAGCAGATTTTGCAAGACATCAATTTGATGGAAAAGGAATATTATTAAGAAATTTGCTTGATTTTGATTTTATATTTTTACAACATGGTATTATTAAGGATGATTTATCAATCCATTTAAATAGATATAATACTCAATTTAAGATGTTTGTTACATCTGCAAAAGAGGAATATGAGTCGATTTTAAATGAAAATTATTATTATGATGAAAGTATAGTTAAACTAACAGGATTACCTAGATATGATAAACTTATAAATAATGATAAAAAGCAAATATTTATAATTCCTACATGGAAAAAAGATGTTGTAGGACCTATTGATCCTAATACAAGAATGAGGATATATAATCCTAAATTTATAGAAAGTGATTATTTTAAGATATATAATTCTTTAATAAATGACAAAAAATTAATCGAATATGCTAAAAAATATAACTATAAAATATTATTTTATCCACACCCAGAAATTTATCAACAAATTAATGATTTTTCAAGAAATAATTATGTTAAATTCATAGAACATGAAACAAGCTATCAAAAATTATTAACAGAATCAAGTTTATTAATAACGGATTATTCATCTATAGCTTTTGATTTTGCTTATATGAAAAAACCAGTAATTTATTATCAATGGTATGAAAATCATTATGAAAAAGGATATTTTGATTATGAAATTATGGGGATGGGTGAAGTGTGTAGAGAATATGATGAAATTATTAATATGATTATCAATTATATGAAAAATGAGTGTAAAATGAAAGAAGTATATGTAAATAGGGTAAATAGATTTTATAAATATACAGATGGTAATAATTGTGAAAGAGTGTATAGTGCGATTAAATCATAAAAATAATTTTTTATATTAGAAATTTAAATTGAATTTAGTGTAGCGAAAAGCATACATGATTTAGTTAGAATATTTATAACTTTATATAGAATTAGTATTTTTTAAGTAATAAACAAACTAAAGGATTTGGTGTTTTATGACTAAGAATAGTAAAGAATTTACATTTGATAAACATTCATCACAAACAATAAAAGGAATAGCGATAATAATGATGGTATTTCATCATTTTTTTGGATTCCCCAAATGGATAATATATCCTAACGAATATACTTCTATGGGTTTAACTTTAGGAAATGCTCCTATAGAAGTAACAATAGCTTTGTTTTTTAAAATATGTGTAGGAATGTATTTATTTATAACTGGATATGGAATGTATTACTTTTATAAAAGCAATTATATATTAAAAAGAACACTAGAAAAAATATTTAAATTTTTATTAAATTATTGGATTATTTTATTTTTAATTTTTATTCCTATAAAAATATACTTTAATAAATTTAATTTTAATTTAGAAGAAATTCTTTTAAATATGTTTGCATATAAGACTACATATATAACTTTTGCTTGGTATGTTAGGTTATATATAGAACTAATGATTTTGTTTCCTTTATTTGTAAAAATAATAAAAGATAAATTTATTTATGCTATTATTTATTCAATATTCCCATTTATTTTAATTAATATATTTATAGTAGAATATAGTTATGAAAAAATATCAATATTTAAATATATTTATGAATTTTGTAATTGGGCACCTATAGCATTAGTAGGATACAATTTTGCTAAGTTTAATATTTTTAGATATATGAAAAAGAAATTAGTTGAATTGAATTTAGACAACATATTTATATATAATTGGATTTGCATTATCATTTTTATAGCACGTACCTATAAAAAGTCTTTTGGAGTATTTAATTTAGATATAATATATGTACCAATATTTATTTATTTTATTATAAATATTATAAATAGCATAAATATAAATAAAATAAATAAAAGTTTTGCATTTTTGAGCCAACATTCTTTAAATATCTGGTTTTTACATGCGATGTTTTTTATGGGAATTTATAAAATACAACAAGCAGGATATTTTTTTAAATTGCCAATATTGATTGTATCATGGGTATTTATATTTCTAATTCCGCTATCGTGCATAATTAATGTTATTGTTAGCAAAATTTGGAAGAAAATAAAAATTGCTAAGTTATAGATTTATATTATATTTATTATGGAATCTGTTAAGCTAACATGAAAAAACAGCTTGAGTTTTTATATAATTACTCACTCTTTGAAAATTATATAAGTTTGAATACTTTATTACATGGCAAACAAGCCTGCAATAAAAGTGATTTTTGCAGATTAATCAAAAGTATTAAGTTTAATTGCGCTGCTGAAAACCAAGAGTTTTTATCTAAGCTATCGCTAGCGAAACCAGCAACTTCAGCTGGGGTATAGTTGTTTAATGATCCATGTGGTCTAATGAAATTATAGTGAAAGATAAATAAATATACTAAATTATTAGCTTTCTCAAAAGAATTAAAGCCTTTTTTAGCTTTATACCAGGCTTTAAAAGTCTTATTAAATGATTCAATTAAGTTATTATTTGTATCACTAGACATAGGAGCTACTGGTATATGTTTGGTATTTGGCAATACCGTGGCGGCAGATTGGTTGTATGAAGGCAATCTATCGGTTATAAAATAGGTTGGTTCTCCACAATTTTTAGCTTCATTGATAAGTGTATATGCTGAATCAGAGCTTCTAGATTTAGTTAGATGAAAAGCTAAAATAAATCTAAAATTAAGTGTAATTAAGTACTTGTCTACATTTAGTTTTGTAGTATATATAATACATTCAGATGAATCAATTTGTAATTTTATTTATAGAAATATTTTTAATAGTAATAAGTGTTGTAGCATTAATCATATATTTATAAATATGATTAAATCTAAAATTAATAATTCAATATTGAGCTATTAGTAAAAAATCACTAAATAGTTCAAGGGATTGATATTAGAAATGACTGATGAAATGTAAATAATATTCAGATATATTAATAAATAATTTTGGTTTTACTTAATGTTTATAGATATAATATAATTAATATTTCGTAGAATTATTTAAGACAGTAATTAATTTAAAAATTATAGTTAAAACAATAAATTAAAAAAAGTATATAAGAGGATGTTTGAGATAGCCATATGAATATTAAAAGTATTTGATATAAGACCGCATAAGAAAGGATATTACATATGAAAATATCAATTATCTGTCCATTATATAATGCAGAAAATTATATAATTAATTTAAACAAAAATTTATTAAGTCAAGAACGAGATTCCAATGAAGAATTAGAGATATTATATGTTTTAACTAGATGTAAAGATAGAAGTGAACAAATATTAAAAGAATTAAACTGTAATTATTGTATAATAGAGCCAAAGGACTTTTCTCACAGCAGAACTAGAGAAATGATAGCAGGTAAAGCTAGTGGTGACATAATAGCTTTTATATCTCAAGATGTAAAGATGAAAAATAAATTATGGCTTAAAAATTTAGTTACTCCAATAATAAGTGGAGAATGTGAAGCGAGTTTTAGCAGACAAATTTGTGAGAACAACAGTATAGAAAAGTATACTAGGGAAAAAAATTATCCGGAAAAATCTAGAGTAGTTTCTAAAAAAGACATAGAGAAATATGGATTATTAACATTCTTTTATTCAGATGCATCATCAGCCGTAAATGCTAAAATTTATAGAGAGCTTAATGCTTATGATGGTAAGGATATGCCTACCAATGAAGATATGTATTTTGCACATAAATTAATTCATGCTGGATATAGAATTAAGTATTGTGCAGATTCAGAAGTTTATCATTCTCATGATTTTACATTTAAACAACTTTATAATAGGTATTATGATACTGGTGTGTTTTTTAAAGAAAATTCGTATTTAATGAAATATAAAGGTAATGAAAGTGGATTTACATTAGCTAAATATGTTTTTAAAAGAGCTTTAGAGGATAAAAATATAAAAGTGATTTTTAATTTATTGCCTAACTTTGGAGTTAGATATATTGCGATGAAATTAGGGAATCACCCCTGGGGTGTAAAAAATGGAAACAGATAAGATTTAAGAGTCTTATCTATTTTTTTATAAAAAGTTTTATATTTTTATGTAATATTTCTTTCTAATGCATATATATTATTTGGAATCTTAAGATACATAACTTGTACGAGAAAATGTATACGAATTTAAAAATAAAAATCAATGTATATGTATTAAAAATTAGAAGGAGACGTTTATAATATGGAACGTAAAATAGTAAAACTAAGGGTGGATATGTATAGTGATACTAAGTTCAAAATAATAGATACAATGGATGATAGGGATCTTATTCATTATCTTTGGGCTAGGATTTTAACTTTGGCTGGAAAGGTCAATTTAGAGGGAGATTTATATCTTTCAAAAAGTATTCCTTATAGTATAGAAACTCTAGCTTTAGAATTTAATAGAAGTGCTAAAAAAGTTCAATTAGCTTTAAAGATATTTATGGATTTAGAAATGGTTGAATTAACTAAGGATAATGTTTATAGAGTTAGGAATTTTGCTAAACATCAAAATATTAAGTCTAAGAAAAAAGAGCATGATATAGATAGATTAGAAACTGTAGATAATATGGAAGGTGCAGTGGATAAGTCTAGTGATATTGATGGCATAGTTAACAAAGAGATTATAGAGAATACAGATAATAGTTATGGTGTAGAAGATAAAGTAGATGCATTAGGAAATATTGAAAATGAGGTTAATATTCAGAAAATTATAGTTAATGATAAATCAGAAAATAGTAAATGTAATTTAGATAATAAAGAGAAAAGTCAAGATAAAATAGTTTTAGATAGAAAAAAAGATATAGATGTTACAGAACTTTCAGAGAGTAATGATAAATCAACTTTAAATAAGAACTTATTAAAGAATGATGTCAGTAAAAAAGATAAAGTGGATTTAGATAAAGAATTTGTGTTTAGTAAAGATGAGAATAAGAAAAAGAGGAATAAGCCAAATAAGCCAAAGAAGAAAGATGAAGCCTGTGATATTATTTCAATCTGGGATGATGAGGATGATGTTGTTGAAATCTGTGGATTTAGTGATAAACCACCAGCAGGAAAATTAATTACTACCTTTAAGGTTTAGTTTACTCCTGGGGTGTAAAAATTTACAGGTATAAGTTTGAATACTCTTATTTGTTTTAAGTACATTATAAATAGGTTATAATATAAGATATATGAATAAAAATTCAATTAAGAATTTATATGATAGATATTTTATAAGGAAGGTGCGGTAATGAAAAGGAGTATTCAGGTTGGAACATCAGACTTTAGAGAAATTATAAAAGGAAATCATTATTTTGTAGATAAGAGTTTATTAATAAAAGAGTTTATAGAAAATGCAGCAAAAGTTATATTAACACCAAGACCAAGGCGTTTTGGTAAGACTTTAAATATGAGTATGCTAAAATACTTTTTTGATATAGAAAAGAAAGATGAAAATAGAGGGTTATTTAATGGATTAAAAATAGAAAATGAAGAAGAGATAATGAAGATGCAAGGGGCGTATCCAGTTATTTTTCTTACTTTTAAGAATCAAAAACATCTTAGTTTTGAAAATCTTCAAGAGGGATTAATAATATTATTTTCAGATTTATATAGGGAGTATGATTATTTATTAGAAAGTAATAAAATATTAGATATTGATAAAAGAGAAATTGAAAGATTTATAGCTAAAGAAGTAACTCCTATAGAATGTTTAAATGGTTTAAGCAATTTAATGAGATTGCTTAACAAGCATTATGATAAAAAAGTAATTGTACTTATAGATGAATATGATGTGCCAATTCAGGAATCATATTTAAGGGGATATTACGAAGAAGGAGTTGTTTCAATAAGAAATATTTTAACAGCTGCACTTAAGGATAATGTATATTTAGAAAAAGCTTTAGTTACTGGAATACTTAGAGTTGCAAAGGAAAGTATTTTTTCAGGGCTTAATAATATAGAGGTAGATAGTATTTTAGGCATTAATTTTAATGATAAGTTTGGATTTACAGAAGACCAGGTCATAAATTTATTAGAATATTATAACCTTTCAGAAAAAAGTGATGAGGTTAAGAAATGGTACAATGGATATATATTTGGAGGAAAGATCATATATAATCCTTGGTCAGTTTTAAATTATATTAAAAACAATACAATGGGATTTATGCCTTATTGGATAAATAGTAGTAGTAATGATCTAATAAAGAGATTACTTTCTAAGGGAAATGAAGATACTAAGAAAAATCTTGAAGAACTTATAAAGGGAAATTCTATAAAAAAGATAGTAGATGATCATGTTGTTATGAAAGATGTAGAAGATGATGAGGAAAATCTATGGGGATTTTTAACTTTAAGCGGATATTTGAAGCCAGTAAATGTGGAGCTTACTAGAGGAAAGTTTAATTGTGAATTAAAAGTACCAAATGAAGAAGTAAACATATTTTATGAAAACTTAATTGAAAAGTGGTTTAAGGAAAGTTTAACAAGCAAAAAGTATGCTATTATGCTGAATGCATTAGTAACTGGGGATGTTGAAACTTTTGGTGGTTTTTTCAAAAAATTTGTTTTAAATAATATAAGCTATTTTGATGTATCAGGAGAGGAACCAGAGAAGGTGTATCATGCTTTTGTACTTGGCATGATTGTATCTCTTTCTGATAAATATGAAGTGAAGTCAAATAAAGAAAGTGGATACGGTAGATATGATGTTATGCTAATTCCAAAAGATACCTCAAAGCTTGGAATTATAATGGAGTTTAAAAAGATTGATGATTTTATGAGCAAAAGCATAGAAAAGGGAATTGAAGAAGCTTTAAATCAAATTGAAGAAAATAAATATGAAACTGAACTTAAGGAAAGAAATATAAATAATATATTAAAGCTTGCAATTGTGTTTAAGGGGAAAAAAATTGAAGTTGTTCAAGGAGTATAGATAGCCTCTAAAGTGTAAATTTTAGAAAATGTTCAAGCTGGTGACTGTCACCATGACAGATGTAAATTACCCCTGGGGTGTAAAAATTTACAGGTACAAGTTTAAGGTTATTAATTGTTTTAAGGATATGAAATTTAGGTTATAATTAAGATATAGTAAGGTAGGTGGTAGATTGGCAGTAAGTAATGATAAAGTGAAGCTTGATGAGGTATTGAAATTTTTATTTTCTACATCTAAAAAAGTGTTGGTTAATTTATTAAATGGAATTTTTGAAGAGAATTTTAGTACTGATGATGTTGATTTATCAATAAGTAATAATGAATTTATAATGGATACATTTGATACACTAAGAGGAGATATATTTTTTGATATATTAAATAATCAAAGTAGTAATAAAGTTAGTTATCATTTAGAGTTTCAGACTAAAAATGATAGTACAATGGTAATAAGAATGTTTGAATATGGATTTAAAAAAGGTAAAGAACAAGCTGGAAATAGAGATGATTTTAAAACTATATATTTTCCAAAACAAAAAGTAATATTTATTGAGCGTAATAATAGTATAAAAGATGATATAAAATTGAAAATAGTATTACCTGATGAACAGAGTTTTATCTATTCAGTTCCTGTAATGAAGTATTGGGAATATACTGATAAAGAACTTATAGAAAATAAGATGTATCCGTTATTACCATTGCAATTATTTAATCTTAGAAAAGAATTAGAATATTTTAGAAAAAGAAACAATATTGAAGAGATAAAAAAATTATCAATTAAAGCAAAGGAAATTGCATCAATAATAGCAAATGAGTCTAAAGAACTATTTGAAAAGGATGAAATAGTAGGTGAAGATTTTCATAAAATGTTATTAGCAATACAAAACTTAATTGAATATTTAAATAGGAATTATTTCAATGATGAAAAAATAGAAGAAGAGGTGATTACAATGACAAAGACATTATATGATCCACAAGTAGAGAAAAAAGGAATAGAAAAAGGGATAGAAAAAAAAGCAAAAGAAACAGCTATAAAGGCTATAGAAATGGGAATGGATAATGAGGTTATAATTAAATTAACTGGTTTAACTGATGAAAAAATAAATATTATTAGAAAAGAGATAAGTCATTAGAGATGATAGAAGTCGATTTATCAGATTTAAAGTAAAATTAAATGAAGAAATCGAAAAATTAAAAAAAGTATGATGACGTAAAAAAGAAAAAATTTTAATTCATATAGCAGATGAGATATAAAAGTCTTATCTGCTTTTTTTGAATAATATTAAAGCTTTGGATTTTAAATATGGATTAAAAAAGTAAAGAGCAAGAATTGAATAGAGGATTTTTAAAAGTATTTATTTTCCAATAAAGGATTAAAAGGTGTGATTAAAAAATTTTAATATTTAGAAAACGAGCAATTAAATAAAAAAAGTGGTATAATATACATTTGAAAAAGGGAAGCGGTAACATATATGTAAAAATAATGTTTGATTAGTAAAAATCATATATTTATTTATTCTTATATTAATATAGTATAAGTTTCAATATAAGTTATAAAACTTAAATTCTTTTTAAAGAAATATGAGATAAGGGAAATGGTAATTATTCAGTTATACTTATAGATTTAGGCTATTTCACAACACTAATTATATTTTGGATTATGAAGTTGATAATATGAAATTAAATCAAGTAGAATCAATGTTATTAAATTCTGTTAACGATAGGTCCGTATTTACACATTTTGATTCTCATATATCTTTGATAATTTTGCTGATATTTTAGAGATGAAGTTAGTGAAAGAAGGTATTAATCAAGCGTATTAGATTAAAAAATGCAAAGATATGGAGGTGACATAATTCAAGAATATTATTATAGCAGCCCACTTTCTGTAGATGATTCTCAAAAAATATATTATGAAAAATGAAAGGTAGGGATAAAATGAGATTTTTTGTTAATTTAGGGGTAAAGAAAAAATTTGTATTAGTATTTTTAGTAGTAAGTATTTTTATTTGTTTGATAGGATTTGAGGGTATATTAAGCTCATCAAAAATAAATAAGGATTCTAAGAATATATACAGTACTAATCTAATATCCATTAAGGATCTAGGAGAAATCAAAGGAAATATACATGATATGAGAGCTAATATGATTAGAATTGTTTTTGAAACAGATAGCTCTAAATTAGATGAACAAATAAAAAACATAGATAATTTAACTGAAAAAAATCGAGAAGTTATGAAAGAATATGAAAGTTTATCTTTAACATCAGAAGAAACTGAAACTTATAATGATTTTAAAAGTGATTTATTAAAATACAGAAAATTAAGAAGTAATGTAATTGACCTCGTTAAAAATAATAATAATGATGAGGCAATCAAAATTACTAACTCAGAATTAACTACAATAATGACTTCTATGCTTCAAAATTTAGAAAAATGCATTGATATAAATGAAAAATCAGCAGAGAGAGCAAATTTAAATAACATAACTGAATTTAATAATGCTAGAAATATAATTATAATTTATACAGGTATGGCATTTTTAATTATAATTTTAATGGCGTACATATTGACTGAAAATATAATAAATCCATTAAATAAAATAAAAGAACTTGCAGAGAGATTATCAAACTATGATTTTTCAATTCCAATTACTATTACAAGAAAAGATGAATTTGGACAAACAGGAAATGCATTAAATACTGCACAGGAAAATGTAAATACATTGATAAAAGTAATTATGGAAAATTCACAGGATATGAGTGCAGCATCTGAAGAACTTTCAGCAACGGTTCAAGAATTATCATCAAAAGCTATAACTATAGATGAGGCCATAAATAATATTGCTTCTGATATGCAAGAATCAAGTGCTGTTACAGAGGAGATAAGTGCATCTACCGAGGAAGTAGACTCAAGTATTAATATACTTTCTTCAAAAGCTATTGAAGGTAGTAATAATGCAAATGAGTCTAAAGAGAGAGCTTCAGAAGTTAAAAATAATAGTCAAAAGGCTATTGAGGAGACCCTAAAAACAACTGAAGAAAAACAAGCAAATATGGAAAAGGCTATTGAAGATGGTAAAGTAGTAGGTAGTATAAAAGTTATGGCAGATACTATTGGAGGTATAGCAGAGCAAACTAATTTACTTGCATTAAACGCTGCAATAGAAGCAGCAAGAGCAGGAGAGCATGGAAAAGGTTTCGCAGTAGTAGCAGAAGAAGTTAGAAAACTTGCAGAAGAATCTTCACAAGCAGTAATAAAAATTAAAGATACTATCGTAAAAGTTCAAGAAGCATTTAAAAGTAGTATTGACACAGGTAGTGATATATTAGAATTTATAAATACAAAGGTATATGAACAATTTAATAACTATGGAGAAATAGGTAAAAAATATTATAATGATTCGAATTTTGTAAGCAAAATGTCTGAGGAAATTGCTGCTATGTCCGAGGAAATGACAGCTACAGTTGGACAAGTAAGTGAAGCTGTTGAAAATATGGCATTATCTTCACAAAAATCAAGTGAGGGAGCAGAAATAATAAAGAGAAGTATGGATGAAGCTACAAAAGGAATAGAACAAGTAGCATTAACATCACAAAACCAAGCAGAGCTTGCTCAAAAGCTTAATGAGATAGTTCAAAAGTTTAAGATATAAAGTAAATATAAATGGTGAAGAAGTAATATTTTATGTATTACTAGAATTTCAATCAAAAGTAGATTTTCAAATGCCGATGAGGCTATTATTTTACATGATTGAGGTATGTAAAGATTAGAAATTAGTAGAGCTAGTGATTGTTACCACTTTAAGCAGATAAGATATAAAAGTCTTATCTGTTTTTTGATGTCCCAAATTATAAAATTCTCATTATACACATTTATTATAATAATAATCATATATTGGTGCAAGCTAATAATATACAAACTGGTGACTATGACTGCAATAATAATGGTGACTGTTACCGTGATAATCACCATGATATATACTTATATTACCAAAAGTGGTATATTAGTATATAGCTTAAAAAATTACTAAGATTAGGGGATGAGACTTAAATGGCAAAATTTAAAAAGAGTAGGCTTATAGCATGTGCTTTAGCATTTTCATTATTTATGTCACAAGCAACATATGTTAAAGCAGCTGAAGTAAATAACACAGTTAATTTAGAAAATAAAGTAGTATCTGATGATGTAAGATTACAAGATGACTTTTACAGTGTAACTAATAAAGAGTGGTTAAATACTGCTAAGATTGATGCTGGTGAAGTATCTAATTCAGCATTCAATGAAGCTGATAAGGCATTAACAGAGCAAAAGAAAGAAATAATGAAAGAATTATTAGCTAATGAAAAGAACTATTCAAAAGATAGTGATGAGAAAAAAATGATTAATCTATATAAGAATGTTTTGAATACAGAAGAGAGAAATAAGCAAGGTATAGAACCTATTAAGGGAATGCTAGATAAGATTAAAGACATTAAGACTTTAGATGACATTAGAGAACTTAATAAATTTGATATAGGAAATCCATTAATTAATATTGGATGTAGTGTTGATTTAAAAGATGCAACTAGATATGCTGCATATGTTGCTCCAACTTCTCTTAGTTTGGGAAACTCAGATGAATATGTAAAACCAACAGAAAATACTGCAAGAGTTAAGGGACTTTCTGAAGATTATTATAGAAAGATTTTAACTTTAGTAGGGTATACTCCAGAAGAAGCAAAAGCAAAGGTTAATAATTTTTATAAATTAGAATACATGATAGCACCATCAATAATAGGAAAAGAAGAAAGTTCAAAAAATCATAATGCAATAGATGATGAATATAATGTATATACTTTAGATAAGCTTAATGATGTATCTCCAAATTTAAAGATAAAGGATCTTATAAAAGATTTAAAAATAGATAAAGCCAATAAAATAATTTTAACAGAACCTAATTGGTTAAAAGCAATGAATGATATTTATACTGAAGAAAATGTACCACTTATTAAGGACTATATAGAAATTAGAAATTTAGCAGGTGCAGCAGGTTGTTTAGGTGATGATTTTCAAAAAGCAGCACAAGAATTTACTAATGCTTATTTAGGTTCAAGTGGAGAAACTCCAAAAGATGAAGAAGCTATAAATATAGTTAATTCAGCATTATCAATGCCATTTGGTAAGATATATGTTGAAAAATATTTTTCAAAAAAGACTAAAAATGATGTTAAAGATATGACAGATGAAATAATTAAAACTTACGAAAAGAGAATAGAAAATTTAGATTGGATGAGTGATTCAACTAAAAAGAGTGCTAAAGAAAAACTAAACAAAATAAGTGTTCAAATTGGATATCCTGAAAAATGGGAAGATTACTCTTCATTAAAGATAAGATCATATGAAGAAGGCGGTTCACTTTGGGAAAATCTAATGAACTTAGGTAAATTTGCAGAAGAAAAGCAATTAAGTGTATTAAATGAACATGTAGATAAATCACAATTTGCATGTCCACCACAAATGGTAAATGCATTCTATAATCCAACAGCTAATTCAATCACAGTTCCAGCAGGAATTCTTCAACAACAATTTTATGATGTAAATGCTACAAAAGAACATAACTTAGGTGCTATTGGTGCTGTTATAGGTCATGAAATTAGTCATGCTTTTGATAATACTGGAGCTAAATTTGATGGTGATGGTAACTTAAATAGTTGGTGGAGCACTGAAGATTATAAAAAGTTTGAAGAGAAAACTAATAAAGTAAGAAGCTTTTATAATAATGTAAAATTAAATAATGGCAAAAACGTAAATGGAGATCTTACTGTAGGAGAAAACATAGCTGATATTGGAGGAATAGCTTGTGCATTAGATATGTTAAATAAAATGCCAAATGCAAATTACAAGGATTTCTTCGAAAGTAATGCTAATGTATGGCGTGAAATTAGTACAAAGGAATATGAAGAACTTAAACTTCAAAATGATGTACATTCACCTAATAAGGTAAGAGCAAATGTAGTTTTATCACAATTTGATAAATTCTATGAAATATATGGAATTAAAGAAAGTGATGAGATGTATGTAAGTCCACAAGATAGATTAAAAATTTGGTAGTATGAGATGAATTCACACCATTAGGTATGAAATTTTGAAAAAGCAGATAAGACTTAAAATCTTATCTGCTTTTTGTTGTGTGCCCAGCATGGGCACGTACTAATCGGTGAAAGTCCGTAATGGG